>CAZOYR010000010.1:0-49620 GCA_964584105.1 uncultured Alteromonas sp. | reverse complement strand
AACTTGTACAAATAAAAACCATGGTACCGGGCACAACGTTACTGCTAACACCTACAGGATGTGAAAGCAATTTATAATCTTTTAGAAACAACACTGGCTCATCAACTATTGAGCCAGTCAATCGCGTCCTGCTCGTTTTCAAAATATTTCACTTCACCTGAGATGAACCACCTTCCAATTTTAGATAGCGTTTCCTGCCAGGACTTGTTGCCGTAGATGGCTATCTTTTCAAATTCGCTGCCATGGCGTAATCCCAGCTTGAAATCGTCCCATGCGGCGCGTAATTCCCAGCCATCAAGTTCAGTCCCATCGATAAGCGCCTTCACTTTTGGCGACTCAACCTCCTTTAATGCCGAATCTATCATCGGCGTAATCACTTCATAATCCTGATGAGTCAGCGTTCCCTGCGCTTTTAACGAAAGAAAAAATTCGTCATCGATCCGGTCAATCCCGATGGTGATCCCGTGCTTTTTAACGTCCATCGTCTCGCCCCTGTACATTGCGTTTATCCAGATGCCTGTTTGAATGCTGTAGTCACAGCAATGATCAAGCCTGCCATGTGCTTTCACTGCAAACCCAAAGTGATTGCGGCATTGAGTTTAACCATGAGCACGTAGCCAGCCTACTTAAGTATAGGCGACTGTCGCCCGTACGCCCGCTCCTACACTCACAACCAGCGTTTTTTTAGAAAATGCGCATCCCACCGGGGGATATCCAGATATGTCTAAAAAAGCAACAGCGGTTAAAATTACTGCTAACGGTCTATTTATGTAAGAATTCGAGGCCGGTTCCTTCCGCACTTAAGAATTTTGCGCTAGTCTTAGCGTGCATAAAATAAAGGTAGCGCTTTTAGGCGCGTTGCCGATAACAACGACACTGTAATGCGCCCTCGCACACAGTGCATACAACAATGTGTCTTCAAGTGGTAAAAGGATAACTGTCATGCAAACTTCGATGCCAATGGCCCTGTATCGAAACTTTCTGGGTCACGCACCCGACTGGTATAAAAAAGCCATCATCGCCTGCCTCATTGCCAATCCCTTCATCTTTATGTTTGACAGCTATCTGGCTGGCTGGGTACTGGTTATCGAGTTTATATTCACACTGGCCATGGCACTTAAATGCTACCCTCTTCAGCCAGGTGGCCTGCTTCTTATTGAAGCCATGTTTATTGGCATGACATCACCTGAGCATATGCTGCATGAAATAGAGGTGAACCTGGAAGTTATTTTGCTATTGGTATTTATGGTGGCGGGTATCTTCTTTATGAAGGATCTTCTGCTGTATTTGTTCACCAAGCTGGTCATCAAAGTACGTAATAAGCTGATACTTTCCCTGGCATTTATTACGGCGTCTGCGTTTCTTTCCGCCTTTCTTGACGCGCTCACTGTTGTGGCGGTAATTATTAGTGTGGGCCTGGGCTTTTACACCATTTATCATAAAGTGGCATCGGGAAAAGAATTCCATCATGACCATGACCATACAACTGACGATGGTGTACACGAGTTAGGCAGAAATGATCTGGAAGACTTCCGCGCGTTTTTGCGTAACCTGATGATGCATTCAGCGGTAGGTACAGCATTGGGCGGCGTAATGACAATGGTGGGTGAACCGCAAAACCTGATTATTGCTGATAAAGCAGGCTGGAGCTTTCTGGAATTCTTTATTCGCATGTCGCCGGTTACACTGCCGGTCTTTTTGTGTGGCCTGCTAACCACCATTATCCTGGAGAAAACCAAACTATTTAGTTACGGCGCACAACTTCCCATTGCTGTGCGTGATATTCTGGTAGATTACGATAAACATGCGGACCAGGAGCGTACCAAACGAGATACGGCACGTCTTGCTGTACAAGCGCTTATCGGTGTCTGGTTAATTGTCGGCCTGGCCGGTCATTTTGCATCAGTGGGTCTGATTGGCTTGTCAGTCATCATTCTGGCTACCTCTATGAGCGGTATTATTGAGGAGCACGCATTAGGTAAAGCGTTCGAAGAGGCGTTGCCTTTCACCGCCCTGCTTTGCGTGTTTTTTGGCGTGGTTGCAGTGATCATCGACCAGGGGTTATTCCAGCCTGTCATTCAATGGGTATTGAGTTTTGAAGGAAAAACCCAGTTGGTCATGTTTTATCTGGCCAATGGCGTGTTATCGATGGTGTCTGACAACGTATTTGTCGGCTCGGTATACATCACAGAAGTCACAGCTGCCCTTAAGGAAGGTCAGATTACCCGTGACCAGTTTGATTTGCTGGCTGTCGCTATCAACACCGGTACCAATCTGCCCAGCGTCGCAACGCCAAATGGTCAGGCCGCATTCTTGTTCCTGCTGACCTCAGCCATTGCGCCGCTGTTGAGACTCTCTTATGGCAAGATGGTATTAATGTCCCTGCCTTATACCATCGTGCTAACGACTGTCGGCTTACTGGCAACCTACTACGGCCTGCTTGATGCAACACAGTTTCTTTATGATGCCCACCTGATTGAGCATCACACGGGCGCTGTACCGGGTGATTCAGGCCATTAAACTTACAGTGACGGTAGAGAATAATGATTCGATTATTTAGCCAACTGGCCGACAAAAAGTCGGCCTGGTTTTTCCTGTTTTTTTCTGCGCTGGCATTACAGATTGTCGCGCTTTACTTTCAATACGGGATGAACCTGCAGCCGTGCATTATGTGCATCTATCAGCGTACTGCTATGTACGGCATTTTGCTGGCCGGACTGATAGTTCTGATAAAAAACAACGTATTCACGCGGCTGATAGGCTTTGCAGGCTGGGCCGTATCCGCTGGTTGGGGCTTCTTAATCGCCCGGGAACACGTTGAAATTCTTAACGCCAAAAACCCTTTTTTCGCTACCTGCGAAATCGTACCTAACTTCCCTGCTTTTATGCCGCTGCATGAATGGCTGCCGGCAATTTTTGCGGCCAAAGGTGACTGCACAGAAAACAGCTGGCAATTTATGTCGATGGGCATGGCAGACTGGATGTCGGTAATCTTTGCAGCCTATTTTATCGTATTCGTTATAGTCTTTTTATGTCGGATAGTGGATAAAAAACGCATTTGAGTGATCTGATAACGCTTCCCTCTCGCTTGCCGGTAGCGCCCAGTGATTATGGTGACATTAGTGTCGCCCGGCTAAGCCAGAAACATCTCGACAGCCTCTGTGAGGCGTGCAGAGCATCCGCCAGCCATGTCCGTCCATGGCTGGGCAATTCGTTGTGTCCTATCACGCCAACGGCGACCCGCCAGTGTATTGAAGAGATGGAAAAGAAGCGCGCTTCCGGGTACGGCATTACCTACCTGCTGATGAGCGAGGCTACCTGTCTGGGAATGGGGATCATCAACTATATCCACCCGCTCCATGCGACGGCAAATCTGGGGTACTGGATCAGACCGGAAGCCTGCGGTCGCGGCCTGGCTGTTAATCTTTGTCGGAGTCTGGCTAAACTGGCGTTCTCACAAATAAATTTGCAGCGGCTGGAATTGCTGGTAGAGCCCGGCAATAAAGCCAGTATGCGAGTTGCTGATAAGTTAGGGGCACAACGGGAGGGATTGTGCAGAAAGCGGGTATTTGGGCGTGACGCCTATCTGTACGCGCTACTTGCCGACTAAGAGTAACAGGCCCGGCGTTATGGCCGGACTAATCCAGGTCTTCAACCGGCCAGATGGCGATATAGTCTTCAAACGCTTCTAAGTCGACATCATTTTCAAATACCGTTTTTCCCCTGACTGACATGCCTTTTTGATGCATCACAGACTTTTTACCTTTGTTGAGCAACGGATGCCAGGATGGCAGCCCCCGCCCCTCATAAAGTCGCCGGTAACTGCAACTTGGCGGCATAAAAAAGATGTCTTTTAAATTTTCTTTGGTCAGCTTCACGCAGTCGGGGACAAGTTCAGTACGGCGTTCATACTGACTGCAGCTGCAGGTTTTTGTATTAAGTAATGTGCACACGATGTTGGTATAGTGAATCTCTTCTTCAGGATGGGCCTCATCAGTGCTAATTTGTGCTTCGGCATCATCATCCTCGATAAACTTGTGCAAACAACACTTTGCACAACCATCACACAGCGACTCCCACTCCTTATCGCTCATTTCATCCAGTGTTTTGGTTTCCCAGAACTTCTCACTCATACCGTTACAACATTTGTCTGAATTGAAAAATGGCCATCCAGGGCGGCCTCGATACTATCACCATGCGCCAGTGCAGCGACACCTCGCGGCGTGCCGGTAAGAACAATATCTCCGCATTCAAGCGTAAATGCCTCAGAGATTTCCGCTAACAGCGCGCATATGCGGCGCATCATATCCTTAGAATGGCCCTGCTGTCGAACATCATTGTTTACCTGCAAAGAAAACCGGATATCCTGAAAATCAGTGATCTGCGAGGCAGGCACAAAGCCTGATACCGGGCAACTTGCATCAAACGCTTTGGCCCGCTCCCAGGGCTGGCCCTGTTCTTTTAGTGTTTTCTGAACATCACGAAGCGTAAGATCCAGCCCAAGTCCGACACCCCATATGGCCGCTTCAGCAGCGTCTTCATCAGCGTTGCATAACCGGTCTTTTAATAACACGGCGATTTCTATCTCGTTATGACATTCGCCTTTATTCGCCGGGATTTTTACCGGGTTGTACATATGCGTCAACGCTGTCACCGGCTTCATAAACAGCAGTGCCTGTTCGCTCACCTGCGCATTCATCTCTTTAATATGATCAAGATAATTACGGCCTACACAAACCACTTTACCTACAGGCAGGTCAATAGGTAGCTCAAGATTGTCCAGATGGCGGTACATATCAGTGTCCTTTTTTTATCCGATCTGAAAGGTAACCAACCGAAACGCCAAAATACTGTGACCGGTTCCATTTCATGAGTGTATGAAAGTTAGTATAGACAAGATAAATACGCCCTTCGAGGCCGTCAGGCTTAATCAGGGATGCCTTAACAGGGGCATCCGGCAATGCAGAGCCATCGTACTTACGCACCCCCTTCGTCTGCCACCATGATAATGGCCTGAACGTATCCAGCCCGGCATCCTGACCGCCATACCCCTGATGTAAGGTAACCTGCCTTCCCCACGTTACTTCATCATTCCACCCTTCCTGCTTAAGATAATTCGCAATGGAGGCAAACACATCGGCCTTTGACTGCCAGATATCTTTTTTTCCATCGTTGTCGTAATCCACCGCATAGGTAAGAAATGAGGTTGGCATGAACTGACTCTGTCCCATCGCGCCGGCCCAGGAACCGGAAAACTCACTACGTGAGATATGGCCTTCAGATAAAATCTTAAGTGCCGCAAAAAATTGCTTTTTAAACAGTGTTTCCCGGCGGCCCTCAAAAGCCAGTGAGCTTAGCGCGGACAAGACATCATGATTGCCCTGAATTTTGCCGAAGTTAGACTCGTTTCCCCACAGCGCGACAATAAATCGGGGTTGAACACCATATTCCCGGCCAATCTTGTTCAGCAACGACTGATTCTCATTAAGCAGCGTTACTGCCCGGGACACTTTCCAATCAGGTACACGGGTGGCCAGATAAGTATCGAGCGTGATTTTTTTCTCAGGCTGATTTTTATCAGCTTTGACCACGGTCGGGCGAAACGCAATGTCTTTAAACATGTCGTCAAGCCACGGACGTTCGTAGCCCTTCGCCTCGGCCTCTTTTTTCAGACCGTTAAGATATTTTAAAAAGGCGGCTTCATCAGCGGCGGCATCATTACTGAACGCCGGGAGACTAGGCAGTAATGCACACAGAAGAACGAACAACGAAACGGCTTTAATCAAAACTTCTTCGCCTCCTCACGTGGAGACAGGCCTTTTGCAACGCGGAATTCCGCCAACCAGTCTTCCTGCTTCGGTGGCATCTGAAGGTAATAGCCCTTTTCATTCAGCGCTTTTACCAATGCATCTTTGGCGATCGTTCCAATTTGCTCATGTTTATCCAACGCCAGCATCATGGCCAGCTCTGGCTTACCAAACTGTTCCATCAGTATTTCAGGGACCGCATCAAAATTATCGCGGGTCTGAACGTATAGATACATCCCTTCTTTTTTCTTTGTTTTATAAACAGCACACAACATAAATTACGTCTCTTTTGCAGGGCCTATTATCGTTTCAATTGCAGCATTGAATAAGGGAGCGCGCCAGCCTGTCAGCAGATCCGGCGTGAGTCCCTGTACCTGCATTTCATCCAAATCAAACCAGTACCACTTAAGCACCTGGTTAAGCTGTTTTTTTGAGGCAACGACTTCAACCGGCACCTGATGTTGCGCGGCAATATCATTGGCGGCATCCTTTAGCTGTGCAAGTACCTTTTTGTATGCAGGAAAATCAACCAGCCGCTGCGCGCGGGGCAGGTGCTTATCCTGCGGCAGATCATTATATTCCTCTCTGGCGCGTTGCACGATTTCAAGCAGCGTATCACCGTAGCGTCGCATGGTCGGTGCAATCATGCCGCAGACACTGTTCAACTCATGCCGGCTGTCAGGTAATTTTTGAGCAATCTCAAACATCAGTGATTCTTTTAGCACGAAGTTAAGCGCCAGGTCTTTCTTTCTGGCCATGCCGATACGCCACGCAGCAAGGTGCTGCAGCACAGTCAACTGTTCGATATTTAATCGCCAGTTATTTTTGACGGGTAAATAAGCAAACTCCGGCGGCAGGTTTGCAGCCTTTTTCGCTGCCAGTGTCGACATCTCATCAAACACCCAGTGCAACAACCCTCTTTCAGTAATTTGCTGATTCAGCATTTCATAAACTGGCAGCAAATACAGAACATCGTTGGCCGCATAATGTAACTGCTTTTCACTCAACGGACGCGCCAGCCAGTCTGTTCTGGACTCCCCTTTATCCAGATGCACATCACTGAGCATTTCAACCAGCTTTGCATAACCTAACGTCGGGCCGATATTTAAAACTGAAGCAGCAAACTGCGTATCGAAAACCGGAGTGGGTACACAATCAAATGCCGTCAGAAACGCTTCAAGATCTTCTGAACACGAGTGTAAAACCTTTACCACATCACGATTGAGCATCAGCGCTACAAAAGGCTGCATATCCTCAATCTGTAGCGGATCAATCAGCACCAGCTGCTCACCGTCGTACAGTTGTAACAATCCTAGCTGCGGTGTGAGCGTACGGGTACGGACAAACTCGGTGTCCAGAGCGACAGCATCATGCGTTTGCGCTTTACGGCATACCGCTTTTAGCTGTTCGCTGGTTGTAATTAACTGATATTCCATAATCCAAAAAAACAGCCGGCAAATGCCGGCTGTCCCTTAATTGTTTGTGTGCCATCTTATCCTGGCCTCGTTCGTGAGCTTAATCTCGTAGCTCACGGCGCAGAATTTTACCAACATTGGTTTTTGGCAATTCATCTTTGAAGACCACGCGCTTCGGTACCTTATAGCCGGTAAGATGATCACGACAATGACTGATAACTTCTTCTTCGGTCAGAGAGTTATCATTTCTGACCACGAAAAGTTTTACTACCTCACCACTGACTTCATGATTCTCGCCAATTGCTGCGGCTTCGACAATTTTATCATGCATCGCCGCCACTTCTTCAATTTCGTTAGGAAAGACATTGAAGCCTGATACCAGAATCATATCTTTTTTGCGGTCAACAATATAGAAATAACCGTCTTCATCGACTTCAGCGATATCACCGGTAGCCAGCCAGCCATCTTTGAGAATCTCATCGGTTGCTTCCTGCCGGTTCAGGTAACCACGCATTACTTGCGGCCCTTTCACCCACATTTCGCCTGGCTCGCCGGCATTCACTTCATTGCCGTCTTCATCCAGTAGCTTAATGTCGGTTGAAGGCACAGGCAAACCAATACTTCCCTTGTATTCACTGATCTGAGGTGGTGTAACCGCCACAACCGGTGAACACTCGGTTAAACCATAGCCTTCCAGTAAAACGGTATTTGTGACTTTTTGCCACTTTTCGGCAACAGGACGCTGTACTGCCATGCCACCACCCAGTCCGAATTTAAAGTTCGAGAAGTCCAGCTCGCTGAATCCGGGGGTATTAAGTAGCCCGTTAAATAATGTATTAACACCGGGTAATATCGCAAATGGATATTTGCTAAGTTCTTTGACAAAGCCGTTCATATCTCTTGGATTGGTGATCAGCAAATTCGGACAGCCATACTTCAAAAACAGCAGTCCGTTCGCCAGTAAGGCAAAGATATGATAGAGCGGCAGTGCGGTAACCACCAGGTCCTTGCCTTTCTCGATAACCGTTTCCAGTATGCCCGAGACCTGCTCAAGGTTGGCAATCATATTACGATGCGTAAGCATAGCGCCTTTAGAGACACCGGTAGTACCGCCGGTATATTGTAAAAAAGCAAGGTCTTCACCGGAAATATCAGGCCGTGAAAAGGTGGCTTTCTCACCACGCTTAAGCGCCTCTTTAAACGGTGTGGCTTCAGGTAAACTGAAGGAAGGCACCATCTTTTTAACGTGCTTAACAGCAAAATTCACTATCCACCGCTTTGGTGCCGGTAACATATCGCCTAAGGATGTCAGCAGGATTTGCTCTACCGGCGTTTCCTTCACCACTTTCTCAAGCGTACAGGCAAAGTTTTCCACTATAACGATGGCTTTGGCATTTGAATCGGTTAGCTGATGTTTAAGCTCGCGGGCGGTATACAGAGGGTTAACGTTCACAACCACCATACCTGCACGCAAAATCCCAAACATCGCGACCGGATATTGCAGCAAGTTGGGCATCATTATAGCGACAGCATCGCCTCGCTTTAAGCCACTGTTTTGCAAATAGGCCGCAAAATTTTTAGTTTGCTCATCAAGTTCGTTAAAACTCATTGAGTGGCCCATATTGATATAGGCTGTTTTATCACCGAATTGCTTTACAGATTGTTCGAAAATGTCAACGACAGATGAATAGCGGTCCGGATCGATGTCTGCAGAGACCCGTGGGTCATAATGCTCAAGCCAGGTTTTCTCCACAAAACCTCCTACTTATTATTCTTTTACCTTCCGAGCAGACTGAGTAGATTAAGATATGCTCAACTGGTCAGATTACTTGCGCATATACTATCGGAACAGAGCGTAAAGATAAATGACCACGTTTACAATTGTTCAACAAAGTCACGGATTGCAGTGCCTACTTCCTCTGGCTTTTCCATGTGAATATGATGGCCGCCTACAAATTGTTCACATCTGGCGTGACTAAACCAGCTTTTACGGGAAGCAAAGGCTTCTGACACTTTTTTGAAGCTGTCGGAGGCGGCAATGAACAACACAGGGCAGCGAATGTTTTCCATCAGGGCTTTGGCCTGGCCCTCGGTCAGGCGAATAGAAGAGCGTGTACGAAGCTTAGGATCACTGGCCCAGAAATAGTGGCCGCCGGCATCCTGTGTCAGATTGCGCAGTAATATGGTGCGCGCGTTTTCTTCACTGATATCGGTAATCTCACACCGGGCCTTTACCGCTTGTTCGAGCTCGACCACCCGCAGTCTGTTACGCGTTTTGCGCCAGCGACTTTCCACTGAGTCTCTGATTTGCTTTGCCGTCGTCTCTTCCGGTTCTGTCAACGGTCCGCAGGCATCAATGCTTACTACACCTTTTACCTTTTCAGGGAAGACTGACGCATAAATAGTCGCAACGATCCCACCCAGTGAATGCCCGACCAGTGTGAATTTGTCGATGCCCTGCTCCTGAACCAGCGCATGTATATCCTGAACGTAATCCAGCAAATTATAATGGGTACCATGGGGACGATGTGAAGAATTGCCGTGACCGGCAAAATCAAGAGCTATGTAGTGATAATTGTGGAAAAAAGGCGCCAGGCCTTCCATGCTCGCGGCGTTATCAAGAAAGCCATGAAGCCCGATGATGACCTCTCCGCTTCCTTGATTGTCCAGTGCTGTCATCGTTATTGGGCCGGCCTGAAACTCGGTTTGAAGCATAACCTGTCCTGTTCTTTAATCGGGAATTACAGGCAAAGCGTTGCCGGCAGGCGGCAACAATGCGCCACCAGTCCGGCGTAGTATTGCCTACTGTTTTTTGGTTGGCGCCCCGCCTTTTACTGGTCTTCTTGTGGGCAGCGCGTCATTTTTAACCCGCTGAAGCTGACTGCCACCGCGACTCACACGGGGCTGCTGTTCTGCGGGTTGAGAAAGTGATGGTCTAAAGCCTCTTGATTCAATGACACGCACCCGTGAGCTGGGCATACCCCATCCGGGACCATATCCCCAACCGGCACCATATCCCCATCCTGCAAAGGGCGAGTAACGGTAGTAAAACGGCGAGTACCAGCCTGTCCCATAGTGGAAATACAGTGGTGAAATATCGTAGGTCGTCACCTCTCGCCACAGGTGGTAATTCTTCGCCTTGATAAGCGGGTAAGTATAAGGCTGCTCACCGACCATACCGGCCACCGGTTCGGCGACCTCGCCGACAAACGTCACTGAACGCCCCTTCTCGAACATGATGGGATCGACAAATCCGTCGATCTGAACCTTAAAGCGGCCAACCGTGTTATCAGACGTGTTAGGGCGCCCGTAATGGTTTAACGGAAAATGTACGATTTCAACAAAGGTTTGTTGCGGCTTGTTTTCAACCTCAACGATAACACCGCCCCAGCGGGCAGGCTGCCCTACCGATGCGGCACTATTTGTTGCTGCCTGTTTGTAGCCCACCAGGGCATTTTCATTAGCCACATCGATATCATCAGGCACGATGGCGCAGCCTGCTGATATCGCAATAAGAAAAAGAACTGTGCATGCTCGAAAAAACATAAACCACCCCAAACTAAAGCATAATATCCCTTACGATATTATCTTACTGGTGGATGAATGAAAGCTGAATAAAAAGAAGTAACGTGTTTCAGGCGTAAAGATCTACGCCCATCATATCGCGGATAGCTTCGCGTTTTTGTTCACGCTCAAAGCTCATGTATTCAGTTACGGCATGCTGAGCCTTGCCCTGAGGCTGGTCGTAAATGGCCTCTGAGTGAAAACGGTGGGCTTTATTCAGGGTATCTTCGGTCGGTGCCATACGAATAAACGTAGGCACCGAAGCCCGCTCTATCGTATGTGGCTTTTTTTCTGACTGTGTGTCAACCGGAGTAGGTCTGGCAGTGCGAGACCGATCCTGAGGTTGAACAATCGAAAGTGAAGAATGAATTTCCATAGAATATGAGGTACGTCAGCCTGCCTATGATTTGCCACAGTAGTAACACGCCATCGTCTGTATTTGATGCGTGTTACAACCCAACACTAAACATAGAGATTTTGCAAAAAGTGTGCCTTATCATTCACGACCCGGCAGCTTTTTCCACGTTACCGTGTCGCGAAGATAAACCGGCATCACCGACATCGCATCCTGCGTGTTACCCGCTGCAAATTCCGCAGCCGCCAGTGCCAGCATATATCGCGCGTGAGGATAAAGAATATCTGTTTTTGACGCCTGATGACCAACATCCTGCAACGCTTCATAGGCCTGCCAGCCGGTGCCGACGGCGTGAAAAGCGCTCTGTGGCAACATTGATGCGGCGATATCAGGGGCACAAACCTGCTCACCGCCTACACCAACCGCCAGTCCGTCTTTTGCGGCAAACTGACCGAAATAGACTTCACTCATGCGCGCATCAATCGCACTAACAACCGTTTGTGCATTTTCATCTGTAATCGCTTGCTGTGCCATCGCTGCCAAAGTACTCACCCCCACTACCGGCAACTGTGCGCCAAATGCCAGTCCCTGTACCATGCCCGTAGCAATTCTCACACCGGTAAAGCTGCCGGGACCCCGTCCGAACACAAGGCCGTCCAGTTGTTGCAGGGTTAAACCTGCTTCACTCATCACCTCATCGACTACAGGCAGCAGTTTCTGACTATGTTGTTGCGGGCAGACTTCAAACCGATCGATGATGTCGTTATTGTATTGTACCGCAACCGACAAAGCTTCTGTGGCGGCATCTATGGCGAGTAATTTCATTACGCTCACTTCTATTCAATTTCAGATAAAAACGCTTCTACCTGCGTTAAGCTGCGCGTGCGACGCATGTCAGGTAAGCTGGCTAGAAACGTTTTTGCATAAGGTTTGGTCACCAGACGATTATCACAAATCACCAACACCCCTTTATCGCCAGGGTCGCGAATCAGACGTCCAGCCCCCTGTTTCAAAGTAATGACTGCCTGAGGTATCTGAATGGCTGCGAAAGGATTTGCTCCGCGCTTTTTAACATCTTCCATTCGCGCCTGCAGTAACGGGTCATCCGGTGAGGCAAAGGGCAATTTATCTATCATTACACAGACCAGATCACTGCCCCGCACATCCACACCTTCCCAAAATGCCCCGGTGCCCAGTAACACCGCATTCTCATCAGCCAGGTACTCTGCCAGCAGCGCCTGTTTGGTCGTTGTGCCCTGCACCAGCAACGGATTATCTACCTCATCGGCCAGTTTGCCGGCAATCTCTTTTAGCATGGCATGGCTGGTAAACAGTAAAAAGCAACGCCCCCGGCTAGCCTTGATTAAGGACTTGGCGGTTTCAAGTAAGGTCTGTTTCAGCTGAAAACTATTAGGCTCGGGCAAGTACCGGGGAACACACAACACCGCCTGTTTCTGATAATCAAACGGGCTATCCAGCCCCAGCGTTGTAGCCTCTTCCAGTCCCATGCGACGCTGAAAGTGCTCAAAGCCGTCATCGACCATCAGCGTGGCAGACGTGAATACCCACCCGCGAGGCGGGTCGCTGATAAAACGACGGAACTTAGCCGCAATTGATAGTGGCGTGAGGTGCAGAACAAGGTGCCGCGGGCTGGTTTCATACCATAAACTGACCCCGGTCTGGGTGGTATTTCTGAAGGCATCGAGCTGTTCGCGGGCCTGAACAATTCGCTCGTACAGATTATCAAGATCTTTATCACGACCAATATTCAGCTTGCAGACTTCATGTAAAACCCCCAACGCATCGGCCAGTCTGCTTATCTGAGTCTGCACATCCTCGCGCTCCATCGCTTCCACCCAGTTGCCGCGCTGAGGCGTTTCAGGAAAAAGCAGGCGCAGGTCAGCAGCCACGATACGACACTTGTCCGCCGCTTTATCCAGCTGACCGGCGTCTTTAAGCACGGTTCTGAACAGCAGCGTAATATCCTTGGCCATTTCGCTGAGCTGCCTTGTGGACAGTGCCTCACCAAAATAGTCACTGGCAATATCCGGGATCTGATGCGCCTCATCAAAAATCACTGCATCGGCTTCAGGCACCAGCTCGCCAAAGCCGGTGTCCTTCAGCGCCATATCAGCAAAGAAAAGATGATGGTTCACCACAATCACGTCTGCGTCCAGCGCGTTGCGGCGGGCCTTCACCAAATAACAATCTTCGTAGTCCGGGCAGTCCCGTCCCAGACAATTATCCACCGTCGATGTGACCAGAGGCAACACTCTGGCATCTTCAGGTAGGGTTTTCAGTTCACCCATATCACCGGTTTTGGTGGTAGTAGACCAAGTTTTTACGGCTGAAAGCTGATCCAGCGTTTCCTTTTCAAGCAAGGTGGAATTTCCGCCATGCTGCGATAACCGGTGCAAACAAAGGTAGTTAGCTCGTCCTTTCAGTAGCGCGGTTTTGCGCAGACTTCCCAGCGCCTTTTTCACCAGCGGTAAATCACGATGGTAAAGCTGCTCCTGCAGATTTTTGGTGCCGGTAGACACAATGGCTTTGCCTTTGCCCATCAAGGCAGGAGCCAGATAGGCGAAGGTTTTACCGGTACCCGTTCCGGCTTCCACAATTAAACTTTGCTTTTTATCCAGTGCCGTTTTTACCGCCTTTGCCATTTCAGTCTGGGCATCACGGGGAACAAATCCATCAATGGTGCGGGCCAACAGGCCGTCAGCAGAAAATACAGAAGAGATTGAAGGCATAGTCACCCGAACAACAGCAAAAACCGTATTATGCCAGATAATTAAAAGACATGGCGAGACCGGCTGAATTTTTACTCGGCTATTTTTGATTTTTGATCGTGTTATCAGCTACGGTAAGTACAAAGTCCTAACACAAAAGAAATTTTTCTTTTACAAAAAGCAATAACAAAAGAGACAAGAACGTGAAATCTACACTCAGGCTGGCGGTAATCCTCTGCGTGCTGTGGGTATTGCTCTCAGGGCACTTTACGCCATTATTGTTGTTTTTAGGGTTGGCGTCTGTAGCGTTGGTGCTATGGATGGACTGGCGTATGGATGAAATTGATCATGAGCAATTTTATCTGCCGGTTACCCGTGACCTGCTTACCCATGTAGTGAAACTGAGTTGGCTGGTCATTCTGTCCAATGTTGATGTTTGTTTACGAATTTACGGAATTCGAAAACCGTCCCCCACGTTCATGGAAATTCCCCTGCCATTTACAAATCCTTTGTCAAAGGTCATTTTTGCTAACGCCATCACCCTTACGCCCGGTACGGTAAGTATGGTTATTAAAGACAATACGCTGCTCATTCACAGTGTCAGTAAAGAGGGCGCTGAGGATCTTAAAAACGGGGCGATGGTCAACATCATCCCGCGTATTAAAGACAAATATGTCAAAACGGTCCCCGTGCCAACATCAGCACCGTCTTACCCACCTAAAAAGATTAAAGAAAAGGATGTGAGTTTATGACGCCGCTATACCTGGGGGCCGGCATTGCTTTTCTGGTTACTATGGCGATGGCACTGGCCAGAGCATTTCTGGGGCCGACTGTTTTTGACCGCATCCTCGCGGTCAATATGTTCGGCACCAAAGCCGTTTTATTGGTTGCGCTGATCGCTTTTTTTTCTGGTCGCGAAGACTTACTGGATATCGCACTGTTGTACTCCCTGTTGAATTTTATTGGCGTGGTCGCTGCGTTGCGGCTGGTTGAGCGCGGACATTTTTTTGCATCTACCGAACGTGAAGAAAACGAAGAGAACTGATGGAAATTTTATCGTACTTTCTGATCATCATCGCGTGTGTGCTCAGTTTAACCGGCGCACTGGGCCTGTTTCGCCTGCCGGATTTTTATTCCCGCCTGCATGCTGTGGGTATTACCGACACACTGTGTTCATTTTTGCTTCTTGCCGGTTTGGCGTGTCAGTCCGGCTGGTCGCTCACCTCAGCCAAACTGCTCATCGTTTTCGCCTTTTTACTGTTTACCAGCCCGGTTTCCTCGTACGCCCTGGCGCACAGCGCGTGGCGGTGGGGACTAAAGGGGCATGCAACAGACAATCACGATGAGGCGGACCTGAAATGAGCTTATTGCTAAATACCGTCCTTCTGGTTTTTCTTCTGGTCACCGCCTTTGCCGTGATGCGAGTAAAGGTATTACTGGCCATGGTGATGCTGTTTGGTTTGTACAGCCTGTTGGTTTCCAGCCTTTTTGTGGTACTTGATGCCCCGGATGTGGCATTTACTGAAGCGGCTGTTGGCACCGGTATTTCAACCGTTCTTATGTTAGCGACGTTGGCAGCGATCAGGCACGGGCACAGCGCGCCTATCAAGCCTGGAAAACGGGCCTTGCCCCTTGCCCTGAGCCTGGCGATGGGCGCGCTGCTTATTTTCGGCATTCAGGATTTGCCTAATTTTGGTGAAGCTAACTCCCCGGCTTATCAGGAGGTCGCCCAGCACTATATTGATAAGGGGCAACAGGAAACCGGAGTGCCCAATCTGGTAACGGCTGTTCTTGCCAGCTATCGCGGCTTTGACACATTGGGTGAGGTAACAGTTGTACTGACCGCTGGTATCGGCGTGCTTTTACTTTTAGGTCGACGTGAAAAAGTCCACTTGATTGCGAGGAAATCTGATGAGTGAAAGCCTGATTTTAAGAGTGGTGACCAAATGGCTGGTGCCGGTCATCTTATTGTTTGCACTTTATGTGCAATTTCACGGTGACTACAGCCCAGGCGGTGGATTTCAGGCAGGGGTTATTTTTAGCAGTGGCTTTTTACTCTATGCACTGGTCTACGGTGTCGATGCCACTACGCGTGTCTTACCCGAAGTCGTACTTCGTATCGGTGCCTGCCTGGGCGTCTTGCTCTATGGTGGTGTTGGCGTGGTGTCCTTAATCCGCGGCGGAACATTTTTAAACTACAGTGTGCTGGCTGAAACACCGGTGGCTGGCCAGCACTTAGGGATCATTTTAATTGAGCTTGGCGTAGGCATTACCGTGGCCTGCGTGATGTTATTGTTGTTTTACACCTTCGCAAGGAATATTCCACCACAATGACGGCCTATATTCTTGGACATCTTAACTATTGGCTGATTATCGGGGTCATGATGATCGGCATGTTCACGATGATGAGCAGCCCGAATCTGATGAAGAAACTGGCTGGATTAAGCGTGTTTCAGACCGCCGTAATTCTGTTTTATGTCAGTGTTGGCAAAGTAGATGGGGGGACAGCGCCTATTATCACCGATGTTGCCACCCGCTATGCTAACCCGTTGCCACAAGTGTTGATGCTCACTGCAATCGTGGTCGGCGTAGCGACCATGGCACTCGGGTTTGCGCTGATTATTCGCATCAAGCGCGCCTACGAAAGTATTGAAGAAGATGAGATCCACCAGCAGATTCAAAAGGAGGAGCTGGATTAATGGAAGCCTACACGGTACTGCTGGTTGTTATACCGTTAATCAGCGCGCCGCTTACTGCACTTATTGCGAACCGGCACGTTGCCTGGGGACTATCGCTACTTGTCGGAGCAGCAACATTTGTCATTGCGCTGATGCTGTTACAGGATGTTATCACCGGCCGCGTGATTCACTACGAATTAGGGGGCTGGAAGCCGCCCTGGGGGATAGAGTATGTGATTGATGCGTTAAACGCATTAGTGGCAGTGATTGTTACAGCCTTTGCGTTGCTCAGCGTGCTGTTTGGCCGGCAATCGGTAGAGCGGGAAGTTCACGATAGTCAAATACATCTGTTTTACGCTGCTTTTCAGCTGGTGCTGCTGGGCTTACTGGGAATGGCACTCACCGGTGACATTTTCAACCTGTTTGTGTTTCTGGAAATCTCTTCATTATCTTCATACGCGCTCATCGCCATGGGGCATAAACGTCAGGCTCTGGTGGCATCATTCAATTACCTGATTGCAGGTACGCTGGGCGCGACCTTCTTTTTATTGGGTATCGGCTTTTTATATGCCGCTTCAGGCACACTCAACATGGCCGACATTGCCAGCCGCTTTGAGCAGTATGATGCTATGGCGCTGGTTATCACGGCACTGCTGTTTATTCTTATCGGGCTGGCGCTTAAAGCGGCGGCGTTTCCCCTGCATTCGTGGTTGCCGGACGCCTATACGCAAGCACCATCGATGGTTACGGTCTTTCTGGCTTCAACATCGACCAAGGTGGCTGTGTATGTCCTGCTCCGCTGCCTGTACCATGTTTTTCCTCAGGAGTACTGGTCACAACTGCTATTACCCTCTTTTTTATTGCTAAGTGGCTGTCTGGGAATGTTGTACGGGTCCTACAAAGCAATTCAGCAAGATTCCATCAAGCGACTACTGGCCTACTCGTCGGTTGCTCAACTTGGCTACATGATTGTAGGTATCGGCTTAAATAATGAAACCGGCCTCACCGCTACCGTTGTTCACCTGTTTAACCACGCCATCACCAAGGGGGCGTTGTTTATGGCAGCGGGCATGGTTTTTTACCGAATGCACACCACCAGTTTGAAACAGCTTCGCGGGGCAGGCAAAACCATGCCCTGGACAACCGGTGCATTTGTTATTGGCGGGCTGAGTTTAATTGGCGTGCCCGGAACTGCCGGCTTTATCAGTAAGTGGTATCTGCTGCAGGCAGCACTGGAAAATAATAATTATCTGGTGGTTGCATCACTGTTAATCGCATCAATTATGGCGATTATGTATGTCTGGAAAATCATTGAGGCACTGTACTTTGATGGTGAGGAAAAACTTCATGTGCACCAGGTCCCTTCAGGAAAGGATATCGTTGCCTCAATGCCACTGGCAACCCTGTGCTGCTACCTGTTGGTAGCAACCTGTATTTACTTCGGACTGTATACCGACCTTCCCCTTGATGCCGCAAAAACAGCGGCTCAGTCACTGTTTAGCGGGGGGCCTGCGCGATGAGTTACGCAATGATGCTGATAAGTGCGCTTATATTGCCACTTATCGCCGCCGCGCTTATTAGCTTTCTTGGTCGGTGGCCAAATTTTCGCGAGTCTGTATCAGCGGTCACCGCCGCACTGCTATTCACCGTTATCTGGTGGCTTTACCGGGCTCCCGCTGAAGCGGTAACCCTGGTCGTCGCTGCGCCAATAGAAAGCTTACAGATCGCTTTTTCAGTTTCTCGTCTGGGTATACTTTTCGCGCTAATAGCAAGCGGTTTGTGGCTGGTAACGACCATTTATGCAGCGGGCTATATGCGCGCGCATCAGGAAAAGAACCAAACACGATTTTTTGCCCTGTTCGCAATGGCCATCGCTTCGGTGATGGCCATTGCATTTGCTGACAACCTGTTCACTTTATTTATTTTTTATGAAGTGCTAACGGTGTCGACCTACCCGCTTGTCACACACGCCGGTACGCCTGCTGCCCGTCGTGGAGGGAAACGCTACCTGCTAATTCTGATGGGCTCCTCTATTGGCTTTTTCCTGCCAGCCATGATTATTACCTGGCTTTCTGCCGGCACCCTGACCTTTGAGCAAGGCGGCATTTTACAGGGGGATTTTGATACTTCATGGTTGTGGGTACTGATGCTGCTATTCATGTTCGGTATAAGTAAAGCCGGCCTGATGCCATTTCATCGCTGGCTGCCATCTGCCATGGTGGCGCCTACCCCCGTCAGTGCACTGCTGCACGCTGTAGCAGTGGTCAAGGCGGGTGTGTTTACCCTGCTTAAGGTAGTGCTTTTCATTGCCGGTCCGGATTTTTTAGCACAAAGCGAACTCTCCCAGTATCTGTTAATTGTTCCTATGCTAACCATCTTACTGGCCTCACTGGTGGCAATGACACGTAACAACCTTAAAGAACGGTTGGCATACAGCACGGTCAGTCAGCTTAGTTACATTGTCTTAGGCGCTTTTATGCTCAATCAAAGTGGCCTGATTGGCGGTACGATGCATCTTGCGATGCATGCCTTTGCTAAAATTACGCTATTTTTTGCTGCCGGCGCGATCCTGGTTGCGACACACAAAACCAAAGTCAGTGAACTGAACGGCCTGGGTAGACAAATGCCGTTTACCTTTGTATTTTTTGCTATCGGCGCAATGAGCATTATCGGCCTGCCCTTCTTTGGTGGCATGTGGAGCAAGTGGTATCTGGTAAACGGGGCAGTCGAATTTACCGGTCAGCCTGTCATGCGATGGGCTTTGGCCATTACACTGATGGTCAGCACGCTATTAAATATCTGGTATTTACTGACGGTTCCGATGCATGCCTTTTTCAAGCCCGCATCAGATAATTCAACATTCAAAGAAGCGCCGGTATCCTGCCTGATTGCCATGGCCGTACCGGCTGCTTTATGCATTTATTTCTTCTTCGATCCGCACCTCATTTATGGTCTGGCAAGCGAAATTGTCACAGGAGACGGGCAATGAGTCATCAGCATGAAGATAAAGGGCTTTTCGACAACCCCAACGTTGTTACGTGGATTTTGCGGGTATTTTATATCATTTGCGTAGCACTGGTGCTTATCGACTTTCTCGTACACCGGCATATTTACACAGCGGTGGAGAAAATTCCGGCGTTTTACGCGCTTTACGGGTTTGTTGCCTGTGTATTGCTGGTCTTTGCTGCCAAAGGTCTACGGACGCTTCTGATGCGGGATGAGGATTATTATGACCCCGAAGCGGGTCAACATCACAAAGCGCAGGAGGACGACCGGTAATGTGGATTGCTAATCTTCCTCCTTTTGTTGTTTTCTTTGTTTTTGCGCTGCTCGCGCCGGTATTAAAAGGTCGATTGAGGGCATTACTATTAGTCGCCCCCGTCTGGGGAGGATTAAACCTTGCGATGACCGCCGCAGATTCAGGCGGCGTTACCTGGCAGTTCACCGACCTGATACTGGATTTATATTATGTCGACCGGCTCAGCCTGCTATTTGGATACCTGTTTCATATTGCCGCGTTTATCGCGCTGATATACTCGTTGCATGTGAAAGACTCGGTTCAACAGGTAAGCGGCCTGTTGTATGCAGGCAGTGCGCTGGGAGCCGTTTTTGCCGGTGATATGCTGACCGTCTTCATCTTCTGGGAGCTATTAGCAGTCACCTCTGCATTTTTGATATGGGCGCGGCGGACCCCCGAAGCCATCAGAGCGGCCAATCGTTATGTGGTAATTCAGGTATTGTCCGGGGTTTTGATGCTCACCGGCGTTATCATGCTTTATCAGCAAACCGGCACACTTCGTCTGGCTTATATTGGTCTTGAGGGCACTGCGGCCTGGCTGATATTCATTGCGTTAGGTATCAAGTGCGCCTTTCCGTTTTTTCATACCTGGCTGACAGATGCTTACCCGCTGGCAACCCCGACCGGTACGTTATATTTGTCCGCCTTTACTACCAAGGTGGCAGTTTACCTTCTGGCCCGAACATTCCCCGGCGAGCCACTGCTCATCTATATTGGTGCAGCGATGACCTGCTTCCCGATATTTTATGCGGTTATTGAAAATGACTTGCGCAAGGTATTAGCATACTCACTGATTAACCAGCTCGGCTTTATGGTATGTGGTATCGGCGTAGGCACTGCGCTGGCGCTAAATGGCGCCGTGGCTCATGCCTTTAACGATGTCATTTTTAAAGGCTTATTGTTTATGACAATGGGCGCCGTGCTGACGCGGGTCGGTCATGTCAATGGGTCTGACCTGGGCGGGCTGTATAAAACGATGCCCCGGACAACCGTTTTTTGTCTGGTAGGCGCTGCCTCCATTTCGGCCTTTCCCCTGTTCAGCGGCTTTGTCAGCAAAAGCATGGTGATGGCGGCGTTACTTGAGCAGGAACAACTGATTGTCTGGCTGATGCTACTGTTTGCCTCTGCCGGCGTGTTCCACCATGCAGGTATCAAAATTCCTTTCTTTGCATTTTTCGCGCACGACTCAGGATTACGCCCTAGAGAAGCGCCGCTCAACATGCAGCTGGCGATGGCTATCGGCGCCATACTGTGCATCGCCATTGGCGTGCACCCCGAATGGTTGTATAGGTTGCTTCCCTGGCAACATGACTATTCACCTTATGATATGACCCACACACTGACGCAGTTGCAGCTATTATTTTTCTCGGCGCTGGCTTTTGTCTGGCTTAACAAACAGGGGCTGTATCCGCCAGAGCTACGTTCGGTAAATATTGATGTGGAGTGGTTCTATCGCAGACTGCTGCCAGCATCGGGCAATCGCGTGGTTAGCACGCTGGTTAGCGCGCGCTCCGCCTTCAGACAAAATGCCCGTATCATTGCCGATCAATTCGCGCGGCGCAGTACTCCCATGCCTACCGGGACAGTAACAATCCTGACCCGGCGTATGGCCTGGGTATTTATTGCTTTAATGCTGTTAGTGGTCGGCAGCCTTCTGCTCTAGCAGTCTGAATTCTCCCGCGGCAAGCGTGAGAACAGAGGCAGCGTCAGCGCTAAAAGGCTCATTGGTCATCAAGTCGATGTATTGTCCCGGCCACAGTGGTGAGTCAAAGGATACCTCTGCCGACTGTTGAGAAAGGTTCAGGATAACGACAACCCGGTCACTGCCCTGCCCTCGGGCAAAACTGAAAACCTGATCCATTTTAGTGTTGGGCAACTGAATCATGGTGGCGCCGAACGGGCCATTGTGTAACGCGGGTATGCGTTTTTTAATGGCAATCAGCCGGGAATAAAATTCACCGGTTTCGTGTTCTTCCCAGTCGATGGGATCGCGTTCAAAAAACGCCAGCCTTTTGGAATCGCCGGCCTCCTGCCCATTGTGGATCAGCGGCATTCCCTCACCGATTACCGATAACACGATAATCGCGTTAAGCAAATCTCCAAATAACTCATGTTGCGTGCCATCCCAGGCATTCATATCGTGATTAGTCACAAAGGTCATACGATAGGCTGAAGCAGGCCATGCGCGCTCGTTCCAGGAATAGTATTTGCGCAATTTATCCAGCGGCAAGGTGCCCTCAGCGATGCCGGCCAGGGTTTCATGCCAGCTCCATGCATACGTCATGTTAAAGGCATCTTCGTGCAGATCCCGGTTTTCCCACTCGGCCAGCATAAATACCGGTTTAATAGCATCCAGCACCGGGCGAAGCTGCGACCAGAAGTCATTTGGCACATAACCGGCAACATCGCAACGAAAGCCATCGATGTCGAAGCGCTTCACCCAGTAACACATCGCATCAATCATATACTGACGTAACTGAGCATTATCATAATCAAATTCGATAATGTCGTCCCAGTCCCACCATGGGGAAGGCCTGAAATCGCCTTTGAAGTCTTTGGCATACCAGTCAGGGTGCTCATTAACCAGGTTGCAATCCCACGCACTGTGATTAGGCACCCAGTCCAGAATAACCTTCATATTGAGTGAATGCGCTGCTTTTACCAGCGCATGTAAATCAGCCTCACTGCCAAACTCCGGATTGATTCCATAATAATCTTTCACCGCATAAGGCGAGCCCAGTGAGCCTTTTCTGTTTTTTTCACCAATGGGGTGAATGGGCATTAACCAAATGATATCGGCACCTAACGCCTTTATTCGCTGCAGGTCTGCTGTTACAGCTTCAAAGGTGCCTGCCAGACTGTATTGGCGGGTGTTTATCTGATAGATAACCGCATCACGCGACCAGGCTGGTTGTTGAAGTGTATATTTACTTTGCGGTGTGAAGGACGAGCTCGACATCTGGTTGCCTTTCGTTGAATAAGTCTCAATGGCTGTTTACGGAAGCATCTGTAATTAGATTAGCGACATCAACGCTGATGCCCACTTTTACGATTCCGTTGAAATAAACCGACGTCCGTGCTTATAGTAGGTACAGTAGGCACAGTAAACGTAAAGGCCGGTGAGACTACTTTTGGGTATGAGTTACAGGGACGCAGAGACGATGAAATGGAAAATATGGCTCGCCTTATCATTTTTATGCCTGACTGGTGCGTTCGCACACGCTGAAAGGCTTTCATTACAACAACACGGCTTTGTCGGCCAATATTATCCACCCGCTTCTAAAACGAGCGCATCGCCTGTTATGGTCTTAGGTGGCGCAGAAGGCGGCACTCCAACCCGCCTTGCAGAGCAAGTGGCTGCGCTGGGCTACCCGACTTTGGCTGTTGCATACTTCAAGCACGATGCGCTGCCTGATGAGCTTGAACAAATACCACTAGAATATTTTGATAAGGCCAAAGACTGGTTGTCAGACAAACTCCCCTCACGGTCAGACCATATTACGCTGGCGGGCTGGTCCAAAGGCGCTGAGCTATCACTGCTGCTCGCTTCCGGGGACACCACCTATAATCGGGTTGTCGCGATTGCACCCAGCTCTGTAGTTTGGGCTGGTATTTTAAATGACTGGCAAAAAGTACCGGCTTCAAGCTGGGCGGCCGATGGGACACCACTTCCTCACGTTGCGTTCAATCCCACCGGGCCAGTCACCGGATTACGTGATTTGTACACGCCATCGCTGAATAATCGCAGTGATAATGATGCCGCGACCATCGCCGTTGATAATATCGAGGGGCAGCTTTTTCTTTTCTCAGGCGGACAGGATGAGGTGTGGCCGGCATCAGCTATGTCTGAATCAATATGTGCAAGGGTAAAAGACATAGCTACCGTATCGTGCTCGCATTATCGCTACCCTAAAATGGGGCATTTGCTAGACTACTCATTCTTACAGCCGGGCACAGCCCTTCACGAACAATTCAAAAGCAGTCTTGCTGGTAATACATACAAGTAAGGCGCTTTAATCTAAACACTTTCGGGCAAGATACCCGATTAATTATTTAATAAAAATGCTAAAGGAGTTAGCCTCATGATGAAATCTCTGATTATATTTATCGCTGCATTGGTTGCCGGTTACGTAACCTGGCAACTGAGTCCGCAAATATCCGGGCATAAGGAAGCTTTTGATTCACTGGGTTATTATGGTGTAGCGCTAACCGTCACCGGGGTAATCCTGTTTGCCCGTCCCTACTTTGCCGGCCTTGGAATCGTCGCAGGCCAGGTTTTGTTTTTCCTGTTGATGCCTGATCCCGGCAAATTCTGGGCAGTGGGTATCGTCTTTTTGATGCTGTCCGGCATTGTCACTACCGCTGTGGCATTTGCCGTCAGACTAACGATACAAAACACAGGTATTATGAAGCGTCAGTAAGTCAGGCTGGCTGTAAATTAGTATGTGCTCTGTTACCAGTTACTGAATTGAGTGACAGAGCAAGCACTTGCTTATCGAACACATCTGGTCTGCCTCTAAAAAACAGGAAGCCCGCTTACGCCCATCACTAGCACCCAGAGGCCGAAAAACACTTTAAGCTGCAATGGTTTAAATGCCAGTACCACGTGACGCGCCACCACGCCACCGACAACTGCACCGGCTCCGGCAAACAACCAGACCTCCCACACTATCGCTTTTGTTTGCACTACATGATAAATCACAGCGGGCCAGACGCTGCAGGCGGTCAGGATCACCGCAACAGCAATGGCCATGGTGATGTTTCGTCCTCGCATGATTAGGTACACAGCGACTAACTCACCGACACCGACAGACAGCCAGGCAGTAATAATACCGCCTGCAAATGCAATGAGTGGCAGGGCAATGACATCAGCTTTAGTCAGGGTTGAGGCGAATTGGCTGCGTCGGAGCAGCGGTATGGAGGCAAATATCGCCATAGCCAGAAATATGGAAAAAATACCGAAGCCCACATGCAATTGTTCCATCGGTACGAGAGCGAACGGTAAAGCGGTGGACTCACTTGCCCACTGCGCCAACAAAATACCCGTTACTGAACCGGGTATTGTGAGTAGCAGCGCCCCTGACAACGGTTTCCATTGACTGTCATCGCGATGGTAAATCCGAAAGTGACGGGCCCAGGTAAGCGCTCCGGCAGTCATACCGCAGCACTGAATGGCGAAGCTGGTCGCCACTATCTGCTCTGCCGAAAACGCCATGTGATGAAAAAAAGGAACGAAAACCACCCCGCCGCCGGCGCCGGTGGCATTGGCAAAAATAGCACCCACAACCCCTAGCACTGAAAACAGACCAAAGTCTGCGATCAGGTTTAGCGTGTTCTCTTGCAACAACAAAAGAAGCAACCAACCCACCAACAGCAGATACCGTCTTGGATAACGCAACAAAAATTCAGGCAAGGTGTAAATACTCAAAAAAAGTGACGCGGCACTTTGCCAGATTACAAGAAAAAAATAAATCCTGTGCTAGGATGGCTTTATATTAACAATTTTATTACACATGTGATTCTCATCAGTGAGCAAGACAATACCGCAACCATCGTTTTGCGCCCCAACCGCTCTGTAAACTGGCGGCAGGTCAAAATAATTCTTTTAATACTGGCCATCCCGGTGGCGATAATAGCGACGGGTTGGTGGCTGGCGGGAATATGGATAATTCTGCCGTTCGCCGGTTTCGAATTGCTATTGCTCAGTGTATTAATGTATCGGGTCAACTGGCAGCTTTACCGGCAACAGGTGATCATCATCAGCGCTGAACAGCTGGTCATCGAAGAAGGCTATCATACCCTTGAGCGCTACATTTTCACCCGGGCTCATTGTTATATCAGCGTGACGGAAACCCAGGGGCACTGGCAACTCCCACTGGTCTATCTGCACCATCACAGCGATGAGATTGCGCTTGGCCATTTTCTGAATCTCACCGAGCGTCACGATTTAAAGCACATCCTGCGCAATTACGGACTCCAGGTGTGTCGCAACCGCTGGTGGCAGCATTAATCGAGAGCGGCGCGAGAAATTTGCTTACAATCTTGCCATTGCCCCCTTCGCAGAATAGCAGTAAAGTCTTGGCTCTAATTGAAACGGAGTATTCAGATGAAACGACTAGTCACAGGATTATTAATGACCGCCTCTTTGGCCTGTTCAACCAGCCACGCCGCATCAGTCTGGCAGGTAAGTGATGGTGATAACACCATGTACATTGGCGGCACTTTACACATTCTCAGCCCTTCTGATTATCCGCTTCCCGATGCGTACAATAACGCGTACAAGGAATCTGACGTTCTGGTATTTGAAACCGATATGCAAGCGGTCACCTCGCCAGCTTTCGCAGCCAGGGTGATGCAACAAAACACCTATCAGAACGGCAAAACCATTGCTGATGATTTGTCTGATGACACGTATCAGAAACTTACTGCGTTTTTAAAGGCGCGCCAGTTACCTGTAGCGCAAGTTGTGACGCTAAAGCCCGCAATGCTTGGCCTGACCCTTACCATGATGGAATACCAGCGTGCCGGGTTAACCAGTGAGGGCGTTGATGCCCACTTTTATGCTAAAGGTGCAGAGCAAAACAAACAGATCGACTGGTTTGAAAGCCCGGATGAACAGTTGGCGTTTATCTCCAGTATGGCTGACGGGCAGGAAGATGCCTTTATCCGCTACACGCTGGAAGATATTCAGGAGCTGGACAAGCTAGTTGGCCCTATGAAAAAACATTGGCGCAGCGGCAACATGGACGAGTTACACGCCATTACGCTGGAAGATTTTAAACAAACCTACCCGGACGTGTACGAAGATTTGCTGGTCAACCGCAATGCAAACTGGCTACCTAAAATCCAGGAATTAATGGAAACGCCTGAAACCGAGTTTATCCTTGTAGGAACATTGCATATGCCAGGCGAAAAAGGCGTACTGAGCCTGCTTGAGGCGCAGGGGTACACCATCACACAACTTAATTAATGCATTTTGTACCCCATCAGGGTGGTAAGATTGTTGATTAGTAAGCCGTTTTGGCATTAATCAAGTATTAGTATTTACGACTGATTCACGTACAGTCACGATAACAGATGCCTGTACGCTATGGAGATACCACAATGAAAATAGCAAAGTTACACTGGATGGCAATGCTGGTGAGCCTGATGGCCGTTACAGGCTGTGCGTCAATGGGCGACGGTACCGTTGCTGAAAAGCGCCAGGCCATTCTTGAAATGCAGGACAACGCACTGGCGAGACTGTATCGCGAAAAACCGGATACCCGGGCTCAGCTACAGGATTCTGCCGGTTATGCTGTGTTCAGTAACGCCAATGTGAATGTCATCTTCCTGGCCGCAGGTACCGGGTATGGTGTGGTAAATAATAATGCCACCGGCGAGAAGATATATATGAACATGGCTGAAGGTGGTGTCGGGCTAGGTATTGGTGCGAAAGACTACCGCCTGGTGATGGTCTTTCATACGCAGCGCAGCCTGAACTACTTTGTCGAAAACGGCTGGACGGCAGGCGGTAATGCGGATGCTGCCGCCAAAGCTGGCAGTAAAGGGCTTTCTGTGGAAGGCGAAGGATATCTGGGTAACGTGACCGTTTATACAATGACAGAAAGCGGACTGGCTCTGCAGGCTACTGTTAAAGGCACGAAATTCTGGAAAGACTCGCAATTGAACTAATTGTGAGAATTGAATAAGTTATAACGAATTGGTTATAAAGAATAACTAATTCAGAATCGAAAGGGTTGCAAAGACAGCATCAATTCAGTACTGTCTTTGTGACTTCAATAAACACAAATTTTTTTGTCTATGTATACTTGCGCTGCAAATCACCACCATCATCATAAAGCATAACCTTTCAGGTTCGTGCTGGAAGGTTTGTGTTTCCTTCCAGCGGCGCAGATGAATTGTATAGCCCCCGGAAGGAAACTTCCGGGGGTTTTTTCATTTCAGGCGTAATGGTTTATCACAAGGGGATTATTATGAGCGACAACAGAAGATTGCGAATTGCTGTACAAAAATCTGGAAGATTAAGTAAGGACAGTATTGAGTTATTAAAAGCAATCGGTATCAAACTGAACATTCGCGACCGTCTGTTAATTGCTCACTCAACCAATGAAGACATTGATTTGTTACGAGTGCGGGATGATGACATTCCAGGGTTGGTGATGGATGGCGTCGTCGATATGGGCTTTATCGGCGAAAACGAGCTTGAAGAAAAAATGCTTGAAAGAAAGGCGGCCGGTAAAGTTGCAGACTACGAGGTTATGCGTCGACTGGATTATGGTGGTTGCCGCCTGTCTATCGCCGTGCCGAACGAGGCAAGCTACAGCGGTGTACAATCCTTGGAAGGCAAGCGCGTGGCCACAACCTATCCATTTTTGCTTGAGCGCTATTTTAAAGAGCAAAACGTTAATGCACAGGCAGTTATGCTAACCGGCTCTGTTGAAGTGGCACCACGTGCAGGTGTTGCTGAAGGTATTTGTGACCTGGTATCTACCGGCGCTACGCTGGAAGCCAATGGACTGGTGGAAAAAGATGTCATCTTCCGCTCAAAAGCGGTGCTCATTAAGCGCACCGGTGAATTCAGTGAAGAAAAGCAGGCGCTGATCGAGCGTCTGGTTCCGCGTATTGACGGGGTAATGCAGGCCAAAGAAAGCAAATACATTATGCTGCACGCGCCAAAAGCGCGCCTGGAAGAAGTCAAAGATCTGCTGCCTGGTGCAGAGAATCCAACCGTTCTGCCACTGGCCGGCGCCGAGGATACCGTCGCCATTCACGTGGTGAGCCCGGAGAATCTGTTCTGGGAAACTATGGAAAAGCTCAAAGCCCTGGGCTGCAGCTCTATTCTGGTTATGCCAATTGAAAAGATGATGGGTTAAGCCATGTTAAACTGGAATACCTTGTCTGATGCCGAGCGCCGCGATGCGCTTGCGCGTCCGGTGATGAAAAACAGCGTTGCGTTGAAGCAAACTGTTGGTGAAATACTGGCAGATGTTGAGCGCCGTGGCGACGAGGCGGTGCTGGATTATACCCGGCGCTTTGACTGCCCGACCCTGCCAGCGCTGCGCCTGACTGTAGAGCAGCGCGATGCGCTGGCCGCTCAGGTGAGCAAGAATGTAGAAAAGGCCATCGATACCGCATTTGCCAATATTAAGGCCTTTCATGAAGCACAGATACCCCAGGATATTGAGCTGACCACCTCCCCGGGTGTGGTTTGCGAGCAGCGCTTTGTGGCCCTTGAGGCAGTGGGTTTGTATATCCCCGGTGGCAGTGCGCCCCTGCCTTCTACCGCACTGATGCTGGGTGTACCGGCTGTGGTTGCTGATGTACCACGAAAAGTCCTGTGCACACCACCGGGTAAAGATGGCCTGATTGCACCAGAGATTGCGTTTGTGGCCAAGCGTTGCGGTATCGAGGAAATTTACCTGTGCGGCGGCGCTCAGGCGATTGCCGCTATGGCACTGGGCACAGATAGCATCGCTCAGGTCGATAAAATATTCGGGCCGGGCAACAGTTTTGTGACCGAAGCCAAGCAGCAGGTGAGTCTGCGCGCTGACGGTGCAGCCATCGACATGCCGGCAGGCCCCTCTGAAGTCCTGGTACTGGCCGATGAAGCAGCCAACGCCGCGTTTGTGGCTTCAGACTTATTATCTCAGGCGGAACACGGCGCGGATTCACAGGCCATTTTGGTCAGTAACAGCGAAAGCCTGATTGAGTCGGTGAAAGCCGAGGTGGACTCTCAGCTGGCGCAGCTATCACGTAATGCGATTGCCGTGGCGGCCATGAACAACGCCCGTTACATTGTAACTGCTTCGCTGGATGAAGCGGTGGCGGTGAGTAATGCCTATGCGCCGGAGCACCTTATCGTACAAACCGAGGATGCCAGAGGTCTGTTGCCTGTCCTTAAAAATGCCGGTTCGGTATTCTTAGGCGCCTGGTCACCGGAGTCTGCCGGCGATTATGCATCAGGCACCAATCATGTGTTACCCACCTATGGCTATGCAAAAAACTATTCTTCACTGGGTTTGCTGGACTTTATGCGCCGCTACACCGTGCAGGAGCTAAGCCCGCAGGGGCTGCAGAACCTGGGCCCGGCCATTATGACACTGGCTGCGGCTGAAGGTCTGGATGCTCACGAAAAAGCAGTTGCCCTGCGCATGCAGGCGTTAAAGGATAATCAAGATGGCTGATTTACTGTCTTCTCTTATTAACCAGAACCTGGTTGCCCTGAAACCTTATGAATCGGCCCGCCGCCTGTTCTCTGGCGGCCAGGACTGGCTAAACGCCAACGAGTCGCCCTATGCCAATCCTTATCAGGTCGACAGTGATCGTTTTAACCGCTATCCGTCCTGTCAGCCGGAGGCGGTGGTATCAGCCTATGCGCAGTATGCCGGGGTAGCGATCGATGAGCTTATCGTCACCCGCGGTGCTGATGAGGGCATTGAGCTGCTGATTCGTACCTTCTGCACACCCGGCGAAGACAATATTCTGATTTGCCCGCCTACTTATGGCATGTATGCCATTAGTGCAGAAACCTGCAATGTCGGTATTAAAAAAGCGCCGCTGCAGGCCGACTTTTCGCTGGACGTTGATGCTATCTGTGCCACCGATAATGTCAATCTGGTATTTATCTGCGCGCCGAACAATCCCACGGGTACCACCGTCGATGCGGCAGACCTGACCCGGGTACTGGAGCATTTTGCTGACTCTGCGCTGGTTGTGGTGGATGAAGCGTATATTGAATTTGATAAACAAAACAGCTGGGCCGACAAGCTGGCGCAGTACCCCAATCTGGTGATTTTGCGTACGCTGTCAAAAGCCTTTGCTCTGGCGGGCTTACGCTGTGGCTTTACGCTGGCCAACAGCAATGTGATTGACGCGCTGATGAAAGTCATTGCGCCCTATCCTATTCCTGAACCGGTGGCCCAGATTGCTGAACAGGCATTGAGCGCCGAAGGTCAGACTCAGGTCGCACTGCAGGTAGACGTTATTAACCGGGAAAAACAGGTTTTGGCCGAGGCGCTGTCAGAACTGGGCGATATTGAACTGATTGGGGATACCCGGGCAAACTTTGTGCTTTTTAAGACAACGCAAAGTGCGCAGCTGATGGAATATCTGGTTGGTCAGGGCATGCTGATCCGCGATCAGTCCAAACAAATGAACCTGCAACACTGCTTACGCGCCACCGTGGGTAACGAAGAACAGAACCTGCGTTTGCGTAAGCTTATCACTGAATTTTTTAATCAATCAGGAGCGTCGGCATGAGCCAACAAGCCATTTTATTTATAGACCGCGATGGCACCCTGGTCGAAGAACCGGCTATCGACAAACAGCTGGATCGTCTGGACAAACTGGTATTTGAACCGGCTGTTATTCCGGTCTTACTGAAACTGCAGGCCGCCGGCTTTAAACTGGTCATGGTCAGTAACCAAGATGGTCTGGGTACCGACAGCTTTCCTCAGGCAGATTTTGACGCTCCGCACGATCTGATGATGCATATCTTTAGCAGCCAGGGCGTAAATTTTGACGACGTGCTGATTTGTCCGCACTTTGATGAAGATAACTGCAGCTGCCGCAAGCCTAAGCTGGGCCTGGTCAGCGATTACCTGCAACAGGGTAAAGTGGACTTTACCCGCAGCTATGTGATTGGCGATCGGGACACCGATATGCAACTGGCACAAAACATGGGCATCCGCGGGTTACAGTATAACCGCGAGTCCCTTGACTGGCCGGCCATTGAAAAAGCCCTGCTGGCGTCTTCACGCATTGCCGAAGTGGTGCGTACGACTTCTGAAACCGATATTAAGGTCCGGGTTGACCTGGACTCCGCGGCCAAATCCAGCATTGCCACCGGCATTGGCTTTTTTGACCACATGCTGGACCAGATTGCCACTCATGGCGGCTTTGAAATGCAGGTGTCGGTCAGCGGAGATCTTCACATTGATGATCACCACAGTGTGGAAGACACAGCACTGGCGCTGGGTGAGGCGCTGAAAAAAGCGCTGGGTAACAAACGGGGCATTGGCCGCTTCGGGTTTGCCCTGCCAATGGACGAGTGCCGCGCCGAATGCATCATGGATATTTCCAACCGGCCATACCTCAAGTTTGAAGCCAGTTTTACTCAGGATCTGGTAGGCGAAATGTCGACCCAGATGGTAGAGCACTTTTTCTATTCACTGGCCCAGGCGATGGGGCTGTCGCTGCACCTGTCCACCAGCGAGGGGAATGCGCACCACCAGGTAGAAAGCCTGTACAAAGTATTTGGCCGGGCCCTGCGTCAGGCTATTGCCCGGTCAGGCGATGCCCTGCCCAGCAGTAAAGGAGCGCTGTAATGAGCCAGCGGATCGTCATTGTAAATACCGGCTGTGCAAATATTTCCTCGGTTCGCTTTGCCCTGGAGCGGCTTGGTGTCAGTGTGGAAGTGTCAGACGATGTCGGTGTCATCAAAGCCGCCGACAAGGTCTTTTTCCCCGGCGTGGGCAGTGCCAGCGCCGCTATGCAGAGCATTACGGCCAAACAGCTGGCCCCTACCCTGCAAAGTCTGACTCAACCTGTATTAGGTGTGTGTCTTGGCATGCAGCTGATGGTGGAGTCATCCGATGAAAGCCGCACCGGCAAAATTGACTGCCTGGGCCTGATGCCCGGCCACGTCGGCCGGCTGGAGTCACAGGGACAGCGTCTGCCACACATGGGCTGGAATACGGTGACCTCAGCGCGGGAAAACCCGCTGTTTGCCGGCATTGATGATGGCACTTACTTTTACTTTGTACACAGCTTTGCGGTGCCTGAGTACGAAAATACACTGGCCAGCTGTGAGTACGGGCAGCGCTTTTCCGCTGCCATTGCCCATAACAATTATTTTGGTGTGCAATTTCACCCTGAACGTTCCGGTGATGCCGGAGCCCAGCTTCTGACTAATTTTGTGAATCTGTAAATGATTATTCCTGCAATAGATTTAATTGACGGTGCTGTGGTGCGTCTGTATCAGGGCGACTACGACAAAAAAACCGAATACAAACTGGACCCGGTAGACGTGGTGCATACCTATGCTGACGATGGCGCCACCTGGCTGCATATTGTTGATCTGACCGGCGCCAAAGACACCTCCAAACGACAGCTTGAACTGATTCGCCGTATGGTGGATACCCAGCGCATGCAGTTTCAGGCCGGTGGCGGCATTCGCAGGGAGCAGGATGTTGCTCAGTTGCTGGAAGCCGGCGTTAGCCGTGTGGTGATCGGGTCACTGGCGGTGAAAGAGCCGCAACTTGTAAAACAGTGGGTCACCAAATACGGGCCGGATGCCATTGTCCTGGCGCTGGATGTCAATATTGACGAAGACGGCAATAAGTTTGTGGCCACCCACGGCTGGCAGCAAAGCTCCGGCGTATCACTGGAAACCATTTTAAATGACTTTGCCGAGGTTGGCGTAAAGCATGTGCTGTGTACTGATATCAGCCGTGACGGTACGCTGCAGGGTGCCAATGTTGAGCTGTATAAAGAAATGCAGCAGGCGTTTCCTGATATTGCCTGGCAGGCTTCAGGCGGCATTGGCGGGTTGAGTGATATTGAGGCATTGCGTCCGGCCAGTGTGGGCGGCGTGATTCTGGGCCGGGCTCTGCTGGAGGGTAAATTTACCGTGAAGGAGGCAATTGCATGCTGGCAAAACGGATAATCCCCTGTCTGGATGTGCGCGATGGCAAAGTGGTCAAAGGCGTACAGTTCAGAAACCATGAAATTATCGGTGATATTGTGCCGCTGGCTGAGCGCTATGCGCAGGCCGGGGCAGACGAACTGGTGTTTTATGATATTACCGCCAGCTCTGATCAGCGCGTCGTGGATAAAAGCTGGGTCAGTCGCATTGCCCAGGTTATTGATATCCCGTTTTGCGTGGCAGGCGGGATCCGGTCGGTAGAAGACGCCGGCCGTATTCTTGAAATGGGCGCAGATAAAATTTCCATTAACTCGCCGGCCCTGACCAACCCGGATCTTATCAACGAATTACACGATGTGTACGGCCAGCAATGTGTTGTGATTGGTATCGATAGTTTTTACAACGAAGAAAACGACCGTTACGAGGTGTTTAAATTCACCGGTGATGAAGCCCGCACGCAAAAAAGTCGCTGGCAGACAGCGGGCTGGATCAAAGAAGTACAAAGCCGCGGTGCCGGTGAGATTGTGCTTAACTGCATGAACCAGGACGGCGTACGTCAGGGGTATGATGTCAAACAGCTTAGTGCTATTCGCAATGCCTGTCAGGTTCCCCTGATAGCTTCAGGCGGTGCCGGTGAAATGGTGCACTTTAAAGATGTTTTTGAGCAGGCCGATGTCGACGGTGCACTGGCCGCATCAGTGTTTCATAAAGACATCATTAATATTCAGGCGCTTAAATCTTATTTGTCAGACAATGGCATTGTGATGCGCAAAGAACACAAGCAAAAAGGCGAATAAAGCCATGATCATTGATTTATCAAACATGACCGAACTGGCCTGGGACAAAATGGACGGTTTGCTGCCGGCCATTGTTCAGGACGCCGTTACCGGCAAGGTACTGATGCAGGGTTACATGAACACCGAGGCATTAAGCACTACGCTGGAATCAGGGAAAGTCACCTTTTTCAGCCGCTCCAAGCAGCGATTATGGCAAAAAGGGGAAACCTCGGGCAATACGCTGGATTTGGTTGAAGCAGGCAGTGATTGCGATCACGACTCACTGCTGATTCTGGCCAACCCGAACGGCCCGACCTGTCACACTGGTGCAGAGAGCTGCTGGTTTACCAGCAATACCAGCGACTTCACTTTTCTGGCCGATCTGGAGCGCACGTTGGCGGCACGCAAATCTGCCGATCCTGAATCCAGCTACACCGCGCGCCTGTATGCCAAAGGCATTAAGCGTATTGCTCAGAAAGTGGGCGAAGAAGGCGTGGAAACGGCGCTGGCAGCCACCGTACATGACAAAGAAGAGCTGAAAAATGAGGCCGCGGATCTGCTGTATCATTTAACCGTATTGCTGCAGGCCAGCGACATGTCTATGTCCGACGCCATTGCCGTGCTGCGGGCCCGGCAACAGTAATCTTGCTGAATACGAAAAAGGAGCACCCGCTCCTTTTTTGTCTTTGTTGTAACAAATCATGTGGTCAGCAGACTACTTATTTATCGCAACGAGCAGGAATGATGATGTTAACAAGACTATTCACAACCATTAAAAATAATCTTGGCTTTATTCTTATACTTACCATGTTGTTTAGCATCAGAAGCAGCCTGGCAGATTGGTACCATATCCCCTCAGGTTCGATGCAACCTTCAATTGAAATTGGTGATCGCGTACTAGTAGACAAAACCGCCTACCGGTTGGAATTTCCTTTTACGAATATTTTACTCAGCCAAACCGGTCAGCCAGGGCATGGTGACATCATTGTTTTTGAGAGCGCGGCGGCTAAAGAGCGGCTTATTAAGCGGGTGATAGGATTACCCGGTGATACGATTTCAATGCAGGATCACCGTCTTAAGATTAACGGTACATCGCTAACTTATTCTGCCAAAGATAATTATCTGCTTGAAACCGATTTACACGGCCACACTTATACCATCGCGATCGATTCTGTTGCCGGTCCGCTGGCGAATTTCAGTTCGGTCACTGTGCCTGAGGGCTTTGTGCTGGTTCTGGGCGATAACCGAAGCCACAGTGCTGATTCGCGGGTACATGGGCTTGTCCCTGTGAGCGAAATCAAAGGGCAAGCGAAACGAGTAGTGATTTCTCTGGATAAGCACAATTACTACCTGCCCCGCAGTGGAAGAATCTGGCAGCCCCTGGGAGAAGAAAAAATAATTTAAAAAATTTTCAAATTTTCTCTTGAAAAGGATTTGGATGTACCTATTTATTTATTGTCGTCGCTGAACAGTCAGGTCGACAAACCCGCCGCCGAATAGTCGGGGCGAATTTAACTTTTACATATTGCTTAATTTTGAGGATATGACTATGCGTACTATCGATCTATCTCCACTTTACCGTTCATTTATTGGTTCAGACCGTCTGGCTTCATTGATTGATGCTGCAAACCGGGCTGACAGCCAAAGCACCTACCCACCTTATAACATTGAATTGTTAGGTGATGACAAATACCAGATTTCGATGGCTGTTGCCGGGTTTAGTCAGGATGATATTACCATTGAAGCGCAGGAAAATACGTTGTCCGTTCAGGGTAAAAAGCCCGAACAGGAAGACAGCGAAGCGGCGTCTCGCAAATTTCTGCACAAAGGTATTTCGGAGCGAAACTTCGAACGAAAATTTCAACTTGGTGATCATGTGAAAGTCACCGGTGCAGCAATGGCTGACGGCCTTTTACATATCAATCTTGAGCGCGTTATTCCTGAAGCGAAAAAGCCGCGTAAGATAGAAATTGGTAGTCGTTTACTGGAAAACCAGAACGACGAATAATTCCTGATGGCGGGAACACCTTCCCGCCTTTTTTATCATTTTTTGTTGCCGCATAGCGGGACACTTTTACATATTGCTTAATATCGAGGATATGATTATGCGTACTATCGACTTTTCTCCACTTTACCGTTCTTTCATTGGCTCTGACTATCTTGCTTCGCAGGTAGATAAGGCGGGTCGTTCAGCACAACAAACTGATGCCCCTCCCTATAACATCGAGCTCTTGGGTGAAGATAAATACCGAATTTCTATGGCTGTCGCGGGTTTTAAACGGGATATGCTAAATATCGAAGTGAAAGAAAACACGCTGTCAGTGGAAGGCAAAAAGGCTGACACCGACAATGCCGACGAGCGAAAATTTTTACACAAAGGGATCGCTGAGCGTGCATTTGAACGTAAGTTCCAGCTTGGCGATCATGTCAATGTAGTTGGTGCTGACTTGACCGATGGTCTGTTGCATATTGACCTTGAGCGTGTGGTTCCGGAGTCGGAAAAGCCCCAAACGATTGCCATTAACTAATTTGCTTTTTCCCTGGATTATGTTGGGCTGACAATTGTCAGCCCTTTTTTTTACCAGTGAGAATAAGCCGGTTTTTCCCCGCAAACCCCATTGCGTAACGTACGCTGCCACTGACTGGGCGTATCGTGTAACCAGTTAGTCAATGATGAAAGATGCGAAACCGTGATGGCCGCTGGTTTTATTGGTTCACCGTTTTCATTGAGCGCAAAGTATTCAGATTGGTAATGAGTCAACATTGCCCTATCAGGAATTTTTTCATCAAGCAGTCTGACATCGGTAACGGCAAGAAAGCGCGCCGACTTATCTTCAATTGACAGGAGCTGCCGGTAAAAGCGCCCTTTGTCCCCCTGAGCCTGAGAAAAGCGGTTTAATAAACCCGCCATTGTTTGGTAAGTAATTATTTCTTTTTGCAGCAGAAAACGGTGCTCTGTTTTGTTAGTATTGCCCGACTTTCCGCCAACGGTATAAATCTGCTTTTCCTGCAAATTATTCAGATAGGTAATACCTTCTTCGGTGTAATCAGACAGCGCATCATTGTTTATTTTGACTGAATAATCACTGACGTTGGCCGGGTCAACTTCGAACAACAGCACGTCAGGTGTGAGCTTTTCTTTTTGCTCATCAGTCAGCCCCACCGGCTGGCAGTGCTCTGAAATCACGTAGTAATAATCACCCGCACCTATTGCCTTGACCGGGTTTACCTGAAGTAATCCAGTCAGCAGGATAAAAGCAGCTTTACCTTTCAGCTTCATTACATTCTTTCGCCTTTAAAATTACGGCCATAATGGTAGTAGAGCGTGACCAGAGATACCAGTATTACCGCTTTTCCCCGAGGCTGTTAACCCATAAACGGTCATTATTCTTTACGCTCGGTTTAATGTTTTGTTACCAAATACGATTTATGTCTTATTGCTTATATATGTAAGTCAGTGATATTGATTAATTTAGCAGCACCTTATGCTGTTATAAAAAAGCTTGAATAAGGAAAAATTCATGAAAAATCGTATCCAACCCTGTGCGCTAGCAGTGACTTTGGCGCTTGCAGGTGTTACTTCTTCATTGTCTGTTAGTGCGCAACAGGCGAACGACACCGCCTCTGATGTCGAGCGCATTTCTGTAACAGGTTCCAGAATTAAACGTACCGATATTGAGGGTCCCTCTCCTATTCAGTCCATTGATGCCACCATGATTGAAGGCATGGGATATGAGAACCTTCAGCAGTTACTTGAACGCATGCCTGCCACAGGCGCCGGTACTTTTTCTACCCGCAATAACAGCCAGGACTCCACCGCCAATGGCGCGGCGGCAGTTTCTCTGCGTGGCATGGGCCCGGACGCTACACTGGTGTTAATCAATGGCCGACGCGTTGCTATCAGCGCTTTTGCTGAGAGCATCACAAACTCCTTTGTTGATATTAACTCCATTCCGGTTTCAGCCATTGAGCGCATCGATATCCTGAAAGATGGCGCTTCAGCCATATACGGCTCTGACGCCGTTGCCGGTGTGGTTAACGTTATCCTTAAAAAAGATTTTGATGGTGTTGAACTAAATGTTGGCTATGGCGGCACGACCGGCCCCAGTTATGACGAAACCACTGCCAATATGGTATGGGGTAACCAGTCAGCCAGAGCAAGCAGTACGGTGATTCTTGATTACTTTAAAAACAGTCGTCTGGGCGCCGGTGAACTCGGCCGTTTCGGCACCGCGAATCAGTCTCCCTATGGCGGCATGGATTTTCGCTCCTCCCGTGGTTATCCCGGCTATTTTTATGTCGACGGCGTTAAAACCATCGACCCAGATTGTCCGCCTGAAAATGCAACCGCATCAGGAAGCTGTCTGTTCGACTATGGTCCCTTCGGTCTGACTATTCCCGAAGCGGAACGCGTTGGCCTGATTGGTCAGTTTGATTATAAACTTGACTCTGATCTGACTGTCTTTATGGAAGTGGCTGTGCAACACAATACTTCCGAGGCAGGTGGCGCCGCCACCCCACTGGATGAAGATGCGGGCCTTACCGCGCCTGGCAGCCATCCAAACAATCCATTCGGACAAGATGTTGAAATAGGTCGTTATCGGCCGGTTGATGCCGGTCCCCGCCGCTGGGATATCGTTACCGACACGTTGCGTTTTGTAGCTGGGTTGCGTGGCGAATTGGGTGACTACGCCTGGGAAGCATCAGTACAAAAGGGCCGCAGCAAATCAGAACAAAGTGGCGATCAGAGCCAGGGCTGGGTAAGGGTCGACTGGTTGCAGGAGCAGATTGATGCCGGCGCATATAACCCGTTTGGAGGTGTTACCAATCCCCCTGAGGTGATTGATCAAATCACAACCAGCCTGGTTCGACGTGGCGAATCACGTCTGACCAGTGCCGATGCGCATATTACCGGCGAAGCGTTTGAGTTCAATGGTGAGATGGTCATGATGGCGGCTGGTGTGGAGTACCGTGAAGAACAGGTATCGGATATTCCGGACATTCAGTTTCAACAAGGGCTGATTTTCGGCACCGAGTCCGTGCAGGCAGAAGCCGAGCGTGATCAGTACGCTGCTTACCTGGAATTGTCGATACCGCTGCTTGAAACGCTGGAACTGCAATTAGCCGGACGCTATGACCATTACAGCGACTTTGGCAGCACTACTAATCCGAAAATCGCGCTACGCTGGGCCCCTACCGATGAGGTAACAGTCCGTGGTTCGTGGGCACAGGGTTTCCGCGCGCCCTCTCTGGCACAGGTTGGCCTGGGGCCGTCTGAAAAGAGTGTGTTCTTTGTTGATCAGTATCGCTGCGAGGCAACCGGTCTTGATTGCGAGTCGCTGGACTATAACATCCAGTTTTCAGGTAACCCTGACCTAGATGCAGAAGAGTCAGAGTCCTGGAATGTGGGCGTTATCTGGGCGCCGGTTCAGGAAATTGGCCTGAGTGTTGATGTGTGGAGCATCACGCAGGATAACAAGATTGACGAGCAACAATTCGGGCTGGTCTATGATGCTGAGTGTAATGACCAGAACAGTGAAATCTGTGTGCGTTTACCCCCTCAGGGTGGACAGTCCCTCGGTGTTATTCAAAAGATTTTTAACACCTATCAGAATGTGTCCTCTCAGGAAGCATCCGGTGTTGATATTAGTGCGGACTATAAGTTGCCCTTCGATGATTACGGACAAGTTTCATTCAGACTGGATTGGTCATATCTGAATGAATTCGAGCGAGACTCGCTCGATTATACCGGTGAATATCGCTATCCGGAGAATCGCTGGCTATTCAGTACGAACTGGATGCTGGACAACTTTGACGCCAATCTGAATATCAGTTACATCGGCGAGTTTGAGGACACACCAGACATCGACTTTGATGGTGTGCTCGACTTCGAGGAAAACTCATCGCGTACAGTGGATTCGCAAATTCTGGTTGACTTGCAGGGCGGTTATAACTTCTCGGACAGTGTGCGTGTTGTGCTAGGCGTGAATAACCTGTTCGATGAAGAACCACCGTTTGCCATCGGCGATGGTGACAGTGATCTTTATGGGTATGTAGGCAGCGTGCATAACCCCAGAGGGCGCTTTGTTTACAGTAAAGTCACCTTACGCTTCTAAACAACAAAGCCCGCGATATGCGGGCTTTTTTCACCAACCATTGATTCTCTGCCATACCTTTTCAACATGCTCGTTGTCGACCGTGACATGGTAGTTGCTGAACTGGCCGGCTGTTGCGCAAGCATGAATGGGTAAGATCCTCAGCATCGTCCCATAAGCAAATTGCGCATCATCAGGTACCAGCCCATCACGATGCACGATCACACCGTGCTCCTGATTGGTTTGCTTTACATACCATCCGTCAAGTAACGCACCGGTTTCATCACACACCAATCCGTAACCACAATCCATTGGTTGAGAAGCGGTACCGGTATCTCTGGACAATGCCATCCAACCGGCATCAATCAGCACCCACCCCTTGTCATCCTGTCGGCCAATAACACTCGTTAGCACGCTCAAGGCTATATCGTTATACTGACAGACTCCGAGGCCCGCCATCACGCAATCAAAGGTTGCATACACACCGGCTCTGAGCTCAGTCACGCCTTCGTAGGTAATACCAGATAGCGCGGTGGGTGTAGAGCCGACAGAAATCATTGAAAGTGGGTACCCGGCATCCTCCAGACGGGCCGCTGCCAACAAAGACTTATCACACTCCTGTTGAGCAAAATGCTGGCGTGATTCGTTGTCAAACGCACCGTATGAAGCGCCGGCATGCGCCATAACACCACAGAGACTCAGCATCTGAGCCTCGTGAATACTAGCAGCAATTTGTAATAAATCTTCAGAGTCCGCGTCGACACCAGCCCGGTGTCCGTCCGTATCGATCTCTATGGCCACATGAAGTATCGCTGTTAGCTTGTCCGCTTGAGTAGCCAACATTTGCGCCGCGGCAATACTGTCGATGAGGACAGTTAATCGAATCTTTTGCTCAAGTAACGCATTAACCGCTGGTAGCTTGTTCGGAGTCAGCCCTACCGCATATAAAATATCCGTGTAGCCCGCCTGCGCAAATGCCTGTGCTTCGGCCAGTGTAGATACTGTAATGGGTGACGAGAGAGGAGCGTAAATTTCAGCCGCCTGCAGACTTTTGAGCGTTTTAACGTGGGGGCGCAGCGTGAGCCCGGCAGTATCAGCCACAGAGGCCATGCGCCTTGCATTGCTTTTCAGTTTCGCCTCATCAATGATACAGGCTGGCGTCATAAGGTTGTGTAACAACGTCACTTACACCACCGTATAATGAATCATGTATAAATTTGCGCAGCACAAAAACAGCATCGATAAAAAGGTCAATACCATCCCTATCTGGCGTTGCCAACTCGCGCCATTGTGCTTCTGCAGCCCATATGCGTGAAGAATTCTGCCGAATAAAAGCGCATTAGCACCCACATGCAATATCCACTGAATCGCACTGAAGCTTTCAAGACAAGCCAACAGAATCAGTGTGATCGGCACATATTCATTGAAGTTACCATGGGCCCGATTCAGACGCTCAAGAACAATACTGTCTCCGGTCCCAAGACTAATTTGCTCTTGTCGCCGGATGTGAATGACCGATGCCGACAGGTAGAGATAACACAGCCCTAACAGACTGGCGTAAAAGGCGGTAACTGGCATACCCATGAGATAACTCCCTGTGTTTACGCTCTATTGTGGCAATATGGACGCTGAAGCGCAAAGCTAGAATGACATAAAGGTGTCTGGTTGAGTTTGGCGTACGTACCTATAGGTACTGATACGCCTTCTTAACAGTTTAACTAAAAAAGGCCGCATAGCGGCCTTTTGATCTGATTCAGGTTTAATCCAGCAATTTATTCAATTGCTCGCTGACATCACCCACCGGCTGAGTGCCGTCAATTTTGTGATACTGGCAATTGCCAGCTTCAGCTTCAGCGGCGTAATAGCCAACCAGTGGCTTGGTTTGCTCGTGATACACGCCTAAACGATGACGCACGGTTTCTTCTTTATCGTCGTCACGGATGATCAGCTCTTCGTCAGTCTGGTCATCCCGCCCTTCATTTTTCGGCGGGTTATATACAACGTGATAAACACGGCCTGATGCGGGGTGAACTCGACGTCCGCCCATTCGCTCAACGATGACATCGTCGGGCACATCAAATTCAATCACGTGGTCAACTTTGATGTCGGCGTCTTTCATTGCATCCGCCTGGGGGATGGTGCGAGGGAAACCATCAAGCAGGAAACCGTCTTTGCAATCGTCTTTTGCGATACGCTCTTTAACCAGTCCGATAATGATATCATCAGAAACCAGTTTACCTTCGTCCATGACGCGCTTTGCGGCCATTCCCAGATCAGACCCTTCCTTGATAGCAGAACGCAGCATATCGCCGGTTGAGATCTGCGGTATGCCAAATTTACCCATCAAGAACTGGGCTTGTGTTCCCTTGCCGGCACCCGGTGCGCCTAGAAGAATGATTCGCATTTTTGCGTTCTCCGCTTTTAATTTAAACTTTCGGCACTTTACACACTCAACACAGGCAAGACAAGCCCTTCAGCGCTTTTAAATCGGGCACTACGACTAAAATCGAAGACATTTTCATGCTTCACTGTCACGAATAATTAACAATATCACGCGCCGCCCAAATATCGCTTTTTGTGTGCTTATAAAAAAAGCGGGCATGAAAGCCCGCTTTTTACCACTTTACGAATTTATTTCGCCATTTTCATCAACAGGTCGTTGAGGTTGCGTACAAAGCTGGAAGGATCTTTAAGACTTCCCTGCTCAGATAACGCTGCCTGGTCAAATAATACATTAGACCACTGAGCAAACAGCGACTCATCCTGCATATCAGCCAACATTTTGACCAGACTATGCTCAGGATTAAGCTCAAAATGATACTTCACATCAGGTACTGGCTGACCGGCCGCCTGCATCAGTTTCATCATCTGTGTCGTCATGCCGTTTTCATCAGCAACAATAACAGCCGGCGAATCGGTCAGACGGTGGGTGAATTTCACGTCCTCAACTTTATCGCCCAACGCCGCTTTCACACGCTCTAAAACACCTTCGATTTCTTTCTCAGCGTCTTCTTTAGCTTTCTTGGTCTCTTCATCATCCATGTCACCAAGATCTAAGTCGCCTTTAGCGATTGACTGGAATGACTTCTCATCAAATTCGGTCAGATGAGACATCAGCCACTCATCGATACGCTCGCCCATCAGAAGAACCTCAATGCCCTTCTTGCGGAAGATTTCCAGATGCGGACTATTCTTCGCAGCCTGATAACTATCGGCAGTCACATAATAAATCTTGTCCTGACCGTCTTTCATCCGGCTTATATAGTCTGCCAGCGACACGGTCTGTGCATCAGTATCACTATGCGTCGATGTGAAGCGTAACAGGCCTGCAATCTTCTCTTTATTAGAGAAGTCTTCCGCCGGACCTTCTTTTAAGACATTACCAAACTCGTTCCAGAACGACTGATACTTTTCAGCGTCATTTTTCGCCATTTTTTCAAGCATACTTAGCACGCGCTTAGTACAGCCCTGACGAAGTGCCTGAGTGATTTTATTATCCTGAAGGATCTCACGTGATACGTTTAACGGCAGGTCGTTTGAATCCAGCAAACCTTTAACAAACCGCAGGTAAGTCGGCATGAACTGCTCAGCATCATCCATAATGAATACACGCTGTACGTACAGTTTAAGCCCATGACTTTGATCACGGTTCCACATATCAAACGGCGCTTTACTTGGGATATAAAGCAGACTGGTGTATTCCGTTTTACCTTCAACTTTATTGTGCGCCCAGCTCAGCGGATCAGCAAAATCATGAGAGATATGCTTGTAGAATTCTTTATATTCTTCATCAGAAATCTCTGACTTTTCACGAGTCCAAAGCGCTGTCGCCTTGTTTACCGCTTCCCAGTGCGCGGGTTCAGCAGGAATTTTTTCGCCATCAGGTCCATCACGCTCAGGTACTTCTTCCTTATACATTTCCACAGGAATACTGATGTGATCAGAGTATTTGTTTACGATAGAGCGCAAACGCCAGTCATCGGCGAACTCTTTTTCGTCCTCGCGCAGGTGCAGAACAATTTCAGTTCCACGTGAAGGCTTATTGATCGATGTGATCGTGAACTCGCCTTCCCCATCAGAAATCCATTCTACGGCTTCATCTGTGGGTGCACCTGCAGCACGCGTGCGCACGATAACTTTATCAGCAACGATAAATGCAGAGTAGAATCCAACACCAAACTGACCGATCAGTTGGGAGTCTTTCGCTGAGTCACCTGATAGCTTACTGAAGAAATCTTTGGTGCCGGATTTAGCAATAGTACCCAGGTTAGAGATGACATCTTCTCTGTTCATACCGATACCGTTGTCAGACACGGTAACTGTTCCGGCTTCTTTATCTACGCTAATTCGTACGCGCAAGTCGCCGTCATCTTCATACAGGCTGTCATTTTCCAGAGCACGGAAGCGTAACTTATCTGCCGCATCGGCTGCATTAGATACCAGTTCACGCAGAAAGATTTCTTTGTTTGAATACAAAGAATGAATCATCAGACTAAGAAGCTGTTTTACTTCCGTCTGAAAACCATGTGTTTCTTGTTGGGCTGCTTCAGCCATAAACCAGACTCTCCTAGTTAAGTACAACGATATTCAAACAGGGAAGTAAGGACTGGTTACCGGGAATTCAAGCGTTGAAATGCAAAAAAATCGGGCGGACGACGGTTTAAAGCTTACGTCGCCCTGAAAATGCGTGGGTTAATGTATTACCGTCGATGTATTCCAGCTCCCCGCCTACGGGCACGCCATGAGCAATACGGGTGGCAGAGATATCCATTGAATCACACAATTGGCTGATGTAATGCGCGGTAGCCTCGCCTTCGACCGTAGGGTTGGTAGCAAGAATCACTTCTTCAACCGGCTCTTTTTTAAGACGCGCTTCAAGCTCATCCAGGCCAATGTCAGCAGGACCAACACCATCGATGGGCGAAAGGTGCCCCATAAGAACAAAATACATCCCCTGATAGGATGAGGTTTGCTCAATCGCCAGCACATCCTGTGGACTTTCCACTATACACAACAACCCGCTTTCGTTACGTTGAGGATGACGACATATTTCGCACACCGGCTCTTCGGTGAATGTTCTGCAACGTTCACAATGGCGGATATGCTCCATAGCGTTATGGAGCACTGCGCTTAATCTAAGCGCGCCATCCCGATTACGCTCTAACAGACTAAATGCCATACGCTGGGCACTTTTAGTACCCACCCCGGGCAGACACGTCAGCGCAGCAATCAGTTCGCTTAAAAGCGGGCTATACTTCACGATGATTAAAACGGCATTTTGAAGCCGGGAGGTAATGGCATGCCGCCGGTTACATCACCCATTTTCTCTTTGCTGGTTTCCTGTACACGGCGAACAGCATCATTAAACGCAGCTGCAGTAAGATCTTCCAACATATCTTTATCATCATCCATTAATGAGTCGTCAACTTCTACACGACGCACATTATGGTTGCAGGTCATCGTTACTTTCACCATACCAGCACCAGCCTGACCGGTCACTTCGACTTCAGCCAGCTCTTCCTGCATCTTTTGCATGCGCTCTTGCATTTCCTGCGCCTGCTTCATGATATTTCCCATTCCACCTTTAAACATGTGATTCACCTTTATATTTAAATATCTGACTCAGCGGGCTTTGACTGTGTCACCTTTAACACTGGCATTAAATGCGTCAGTGAGTGAGGTAAATAGTGTGTCGCTGCCTACTACCTGATGCGCATATTGCTGGCGCATCGCATTAATCTGTTGCTGCAAAGAGAACGGTGTCTGGGCTGGCTCCCCGACACGAATAGTCAGCTTTATCGCTTCATCGAGTGCGGAGCTTAACGCTTGTTCTACCTGTTCAATCGCATTATCGTTTAATAGATGCGCCTGACTAGCATCTAATTCAAGGATAATGTTGCTATCTTTTTTCTCATAAGCAGAGTGCAAAACAATCTGTTTGATCAGTCCTGCTACGTTCATCCGTGAAATCAAATTGCTCCAGCTATCGATCTGATTCGCATCGGTAAGCTTGGTGTTGTCATTCAGGTACGGCTGAATGGATGCATTATTATCAGATAATTCCGGGCTGGGGGAAGCAACATTTTCCATTGAATTAACAGACGTAGGATTCTCTGCGTCCTCGGGTATTGTCTGATCAGATCCGAATGCTTCGTTAACATCGGAGAAAACTTCGCTCTCATCCGCTATATCAGAATGACTGTCATCCATGGTCCATGGAGGCTGCAGATCGCTCTGCGCACTCTCTATCTGCTCAGAGGAAGATGAGCTGTCGTTAGAAACAGAAAGGTTGCATGCCACGCCATCAGTTTCGCTGGGTTTTTCTATTTCCTGCGTATCGGGATCAAGTGGCGTCTCGCGCCGAGGTGGCACGAAAGGTCGGGTCGGCTCAGGCTTTTTTGTCTGAGCGGCGTCCTCCTCACGCTGTCGCTTAAGCCGCTGACGCAGTGCGAGCATTTCCTGTGTCGCATTAAGGCCACCAGAATCAGACTCATCGGAGTGATGACCTGGTGAAGAGGAGTGCTGTTCGCCAGCATTCTGGACAATATCCTGTTCTGATACAGACTCATTGTCGTAGAAGACCTGTTCAGAGCGATAATCCTGCGCTTGCAGTTCAATGTCGTCCATTTGTTGGGCCACGCCAGCATCGAAATCGGCATTCGCGGCGGGCGGAATATCACGCATTTCAGGAGCAGACTGTTCCTGGCCTGCCTGTTCTGAATCGCTACCCCACTCCTCCTGGTTACCATTTTCATGCTGACTAACAACTGGTTCATTTTCACGTTGAACGAACCGTGCAGAACTATCTGGGGCAGACTCAGACGACTGATCACTAACAGACGATTTAACCGGTTGAGAAGCAATTACCTCTTCAGGTTCTTCCACACTTGGTACAGGTGCAAATGACATCATACGAAGTAATGTCATCTCTACGGCGCTTTTACCATCTATAGCGTGAGGCAGGTCTTTTCGTCCTTCCAGTGCTATCTGATAAAAGAGCTGGACCTGCTCCGCAGTGACTTGCTTAGATAGCTGATAAATTGCTTTGGCTGATGTTGTTTCAAGCTTGCAGGCATCCGGCACCCACTGGGTCAGGGCAATCTGATGAAGTAAACTGCTTAGCTCCGCCAACAGCTGGCTATAATCCGGAGACTGCTGCGCCATATCATCAACAATTTGCAAGACGTCACGGGGTGACTTCTTGATTACCTGATGCAGCAGCTTTAATACCTGATGCTTATCCATCAGACCAAGCATGTCAGTAACAATCGACGCGATGACTTTATTATCGCCCTGGGCGATCGCCTGGTCAGTAAGACTTAGTGCATCGCGCATACTACCATTGGCAGCTCTTGCTAGTAGTGCCAGCGCCGCCGTTTCAAAAGGTACGGATTCCTGCTCCAACACATGGGCAAGTTGCTGACTGATCTGCTCTCTGGAGAGTGCCTTCAGGTTAAACTGCAGGCAGCGTGACAAGATGGTCACCGGCAGTTTTTGCGGATCGGTCGTTGCTAATAAAAATTTTACATGAGGCGGCGGCTCTTCCAATGTTTTAAGCAACGCATTAAAGCTATGCTTGGACAACATATGGACTTCATCGATAAGATAGACTTTAAATTTGCCTCGGGTAGGCTTGTACTGAACGTTATCCAGTAGCTCGCGAGTATCCTCAACCTTAGTCCGGGACGCCGCATCTATTTCAAGCAAATCGACATAGCGCCCCTGCTCTATTTCAATACATGTATCGCATTGACCGCACGGTTCAGAGCCCATGCCCTGTTCGCAGTTCAGACTCTTAGAAAAAATCCTGGCGATGGTTGTCTTACCGACGCCCCTTGTCCCTGTGAATAAATAAGCATGATGCAGGCGATCATTATCCAGTGCATTAGTAATAGCACTGACAACATGCTCCTGACCCACCAGTTCTGAGAAACGGCCGGGACGCCACTTTCGGGCTAGAACCTGATAACTCATTAGCTGACGGTCTCCGTATTACAGATTAATATTCACAGATTGAATAGGTTTGGATATCCAGATCGGACAACTTCTTATCGCCACCAAGCTCGGGCAAGCCGATAACAAAACCTGCATGATCGACATGACCGCCCAGTCGGCGTATAAGCGCTGCTGATGCAGCAATGGTACCGCCGGTTGCCAGTAAGTCATCAATGAGCAGAACATTGTCTCCCGGGGCAATAGCGTCTTTATGAATTTCCAGCGTATCTGTGCCGTACTCTAATTCATAACTTTCACTGACAACTTCACGGGGGAGTTTATTGGGCTTACGTACCGGTACAAAACCGACACCCATCTCAATAGCCAGTGGCGCGCCGAATAAAAATCCACGCGCTTCGGTCCCGGCGACCTTATCAAATTTTACATCTTTATACTTTTCAAGGAGTAACGCAATACAGGCACTGAATGCCTTGTGGTCTTCTAAGACACTGGTTACATCTCTAAATATAATGCCTGGTTTGGGATAATCAGGCACAGATTTTACAACTGATTTAATGTACTCAGCAGTCACAGTAACGCCTTATAATGTGCTGGTTAAAACCAAAACGTGAACCAGCCGGTAATGATGTGCATGCAAGAGATGGCAATCAGAACAGCAACAGAAGCAAGGAACCACCAACCGCTATAGGGCTCTTTGAAGTTTTTATCATCAGACATGTGGAATACCTCACATTTTTGTTCACAAAAAATGGCCGTAAATGGTAATCGAATATGCGTAAAATTGACAGCCTTTCCGTATTTCCCTTTACTTGATCGGGTTTTGAGTAACCAATATTACTACCTGAGCTACTCAACCATCAATTATAGGTCATCATAAGTAATTATTGCTGCGGGCAGAGACAGTGAAATGTTGTTGGCTGACACATCATTTATGTCAAATCACAGTTATGGTGATATCGAGGTTCGCTTTACGTTTATCACAGGTAGCAAGGTTATTTACCTTAATCATATTTTATAGCCTGTCGTATTTTTCCGGAAGAGTGCACAGTGTCGTATTAAAAGGATGTTCATTATGCAGATAGCGGCTGCCTTAACGTCACGTCAATAGGAACGAACGGGCGAGAGGACTTACGCCCTGGCACTTCGACACATGGATGTGTTCAAATGCATCGAATCAACGTCCGAGGGGTTAGGTTTCCCTATGCGGGAGCATACGTCAGTGCTTTCTCTAGAATAAGACTGCTTTACAGCGAGACATGGCGCACTACAGTGTGGGTGATACGTCTCTCACATGGGGGC
>CAZOYR010000009.1:26208-50209 GCA_964584105.1 uncultured Alteromonas sp. | reverse complement strand
TGAGCGTTCAGGTAAAGGGGGAGTCCAGAGGGGAAACGCCCTTCCCCTCTGGTCGCCGCCGGTCGATACCGGCGAAAGCTAATACTGCCGCAAAGGCTGCGAATTAAGCCGGTTAAGTAACGTCGTTTTCTCATTTAAATAAGACCGTGATTTTAACATCGAAGATGAAACAGCCCTGGCCATGTTGACGACCAGCAATATTGGTAATTCGAAGAAATATCGCTTTTGGTAGTCTTAACGCGCAGCCAGAAAATCAGCAGGTAATAAAAAAGGAGGCAATCGCCTCCTTCCTATTTCTTTCTGCTGTGATAAGACATCATCCGCTTGCGCTTTCGCTGCTGGGCAAGAGTAAGCTGTTCTTTCTTGCCCTCGAACGGATTAGCGCCCTCTCTGAACTCTATTCTTATGGGCGTTCCCATCACATTCAGCGAGCGGCGGAAATAGTTCATCAGATAGCGCTTGTAGGAACTGGGTAAATCGTCTACCTGATTGCCATGAATCACTACCACAGGCGGATTATAGCCGCCAGCATGGGCATATTTCATTTTCACTCGACGGCCGCGAACCAATGGTGGCTGATGTTCTTCCTGCGCCATTTCCATGATCTGTGTCAGCAGCGCAGTATTCACCCGCTTGGTAGCACTTTCGTAGGCTTCGATCACAGATTCAAATAAATTGCCGACCCCGGAACCATGTAACGCGGAAATAAAATGCAGACGGGCAAAATCCACGAATCCGAGACGCCGGTCCAGTTCGCGTTTTATGTCATCCTTAATATCGGTGCTCAGTCCATCCCATTTATTCACCGCAATAACCAGTGAGCGCCCTGAATTCAATACAAAGCCAAGCAAACTAAGATCCTGGTCCGAGATACCTTCCCGGGCATCGACCACCAGTAACACAACACTTGATTCCTCGATGGCCTGAAGAGTTTTTACGATAGAGAATTTCTCAACCGCTTCAGACACTTTACGGCGCTTTCTGACGCCCGCCGTATCAATAAGAATGTATTCCCGTTCATCTCTTTCTAACGGAATGTAGATACTGTCACGCGTGGTGCCCGGCATGTCATAGACCACAACGCGCTCTTCGCCAAGCATACGATTAGTTAGCGTGGACTTACCAACATTCGGCTTACCCACAATGGCCATTTTGATAGGCAGGTTACGCAGTCGCTCTCGCTGCTCTTCGGTACTGATGCTTTCGTCTTTGTCCTCTTCAACCACCGCCATCTCAGGAAATTCTGCTGCCAGAGGCGACATTGATGTATTTAAGAGCTGACTGACGCCGCGACCATGCGCAGCAGCAATCTGATAAACGTTCCCTAATCCTAACTTATAAAATTCTGCACTTTCACTATCACCGTCGATGCCATCGACCTTGTTAGCAACAAGAAATACCTTTTTGTTTACTTTGCGCAGGTGTTCAGCTATTCCCTGATCGGCAGGCATAAGACCGGCTCGGGCATCCAGCATAAACAAAACCACATCGGCCTCATCAATGGCAAGCAGTGACTGGCGTGCCATATGCTCATCAATACCTTCCTCATCACCGGTGATACCGCCTGTATCCACAACGATAAATTGTTTTTTATCGTAGGTTGCCTGACCATACTTCCGGTCGCGGGTAAGGCCGGGATAGTCCGCTACCAGCGCGTCTCTGGTATTTGTTAAACGGTTAAACAGTGTGGACTTACCAACGTTCGGGCGCCCCACCAGTGCAACTACAGGCAACATGATGTATTCCTACATGAAAAGTATTCAAGAACAAACAGGCCGCGTAACAACGCGGCCTGTCATAGATATTATATTATAGCGGGTATCGACTTTTTAGTCAGCAGTCTCTGTAGGCCCGCTGGTCAGCATCGCAATCGTACCATCTTCGGTTACCGCGATGATGTTATCACCCACTTTGATGGGCGACACGTAGACTGACTCGTCTTCATCATCTCCACCTAAATCATAACGTGCGACGATTTTGCCAGAGTCTTTTTCCAACCAATGCAGGTAACCCCAGCGATCACCAACGACCAGGTAATTACCAACAGGCTGCGCCTCAGTCAGGTTACGGCGTTTCAATGTACTTTGTGACCACAACTCAACACCATTACGGCGATCAAGACCATAGACAGTAGAGTTTTTGTCGACTAAGAAAAGTTGATTGCCATCCATAGACAAATCACGATACGAGCTGTATTCGCGTTTCCAGATTACCCGGCCACTACGCAGTTCCACTGCGGCCAACGTACCATTATAAGAAATCGCGTAGACAATACCGCCATACAGTACCGGGGTAACATCAACATCTACGATACGTTCAAGCTCGGTCGCCCCAGAAGGAGTGGTAATAGCGGTTTCCCAGGCAATCATGCCTGAGTCAAGCACATTAACCTGCACTTTGCCGGTCGGCGTGCCTACCAGCGTGCCACCATTTGCAGCCACCGGCGCAGAGATACCACGCAGGCTAAGCGGAGGTACATCACCTTCATTGAACCAGAGTTGCTCGCCTGTTTCAGCATCCAGCGCATAGAGTGTGCCGGCGCCAGTATTAACTACAAGAATATTCTCTGCCACGGCTGGTGGCGCCAGAATTTCACCTGCAACTGACGCCGTCCACAGCAGACTACCGTCCTGGGTATTTAGCGCCAGCACTGAGCCATTTTCGGTGCCCATATACAAAACATCACCATCCAGGGTCAGACCACCGATACGTGCAGATTTTCCTGACTCCCAAAGACGGGTAAGGCCGCTAAGCATACTGTCATCACTGTATGAGGCAAAATCTTTTTCCCAGCGCTCGTCACCGGTGGCAACGTCCAGTGCTGCAACCTCACCGTAGCGGCTGGCCATATAAACGGTTTCACCATCGGAAACCGGTCGCAGCCGGGAAAAATAATCACCAACGCCATCGCCAACAGAGGTTTCCCACACTACCTCGGGCTCAAAGGAAGCCTCGATAGGTTTTAGTGTACGAATTTCTATTTCTTCATCATCAGCAAACCAGTTCGATACCGTAGTACAGCCGGAGAGTGTGACAGACAACGCGAGGCTCAGGCCCAGCGCTTTTGCTACGCGGCGCAATTGACCGTGTGTTACTTGAGACAAATCAGCTACCTCTTGGACGTTACGAGCCTGTGGCTACAGATAAATTATCCAGCTTCATTTTTACCAGCTGGTTAGCAGTATCGCTTTCTAGAGCCTTGGTGTAAGCCATACGCGCATCGTCCGCCTGACCTTTTTTAACAAACGCATCGCCGCGAATTTCTGCTACCAGCGCAGCAAATGATTCGCTACTGACGCCATCAAGCGTCGCCAGCGCTTTATCCGCTGCGTCCATTTCAATTTGCAAACGTGCCAGACGTACCGCAGACAACGCTTTAAGTTGTGTATCTTCGGTGCGCTCCATGACCAGCTTAAGCTGAGCGGCCGCACCTTCAAGATTGCCCTTTTCAACCAGTTGTCGTGATGCAATAAGGGCAGCAATATCGCCATAACCATTATCAGGATTCGCTTTAGCAAACTTGCTGATATTGTCGATACCGCCTTCTTCTGTCGCGGTTTCAACAACTGACTGATACTCTGCAGATGCCTGTGCTTTGGCGTCTAACTGACTTTCACTGTAGTAGCGCCAGCCCCATAGCCCGCCCAGACCCAGTACAGCGCCGATAATAATCGCCGTACCATTGTCTTTCCAAAACTGTTTTATCGCTTCAACTTGTTGTTCTTCTGTAGCGAACTTTTCCATTACGAACCTCTACTGTCTGTGCCTATTCGTTCGGCACTTTTTATTCCATCATCGTTGTCAGTGTGCCGGGGAGATCAGCCAGTGCGATGGTGACCTGCTCCTGTTGACTGCGCAACGGTTTGATCGTGACCTGCTTATTCATTGCTTCGTCTGACCCTAAAATCAGGGCAAGTTGAGCACCGGTTTTATCCGCACGTTTCAGCTGTTTTTTCATATTGCCGCCGCCACAATGTGTGGTTACGCGACAATCAGATAATGCATCACGCAACTGTTCAGAGACTTGCATTGCGTAAACTGCGGCTTCATCGCCCAGCGCGGTAACATAAATATCTGCACTGGCGGGCTCCTGCGCTTGTGCCTCAAGCGTTGTTAGCAGCAGGACAAGACGCTCCATCCCCATGGCAAATCCAACTGCAGGCGTCGCTTTACCACCAAGCTGCTCAACCAGGCCATCATAACGACCACCAGCACATACTGTGCCCTGCGACCCCAGGCTGTCAGTTACCCATTCAAACACGGTACGGTTATAATAATCCAGACCGCGAACCAGCCTTGGATTAATCTCATATTCGATGCCAGCTTGCGTTAATCGTTCACACAAAAGTGAAAAATGTTGTGCCGATTCATCATCCAGATGATCAAGCAGGGACGGCGCACCTTCCAGCGCTTTTTGTACATCCGGGTTTTTGCTGTCCAGTACACGCAGAGGGTTAGATGTCATTCTGCGTCTGGAGTCTTCGTCAAGCTGGTCTGCGCGGGCTGTCAAAAAGGCAATTAGCGCGTCGCGATATGCCTGGCGCGCTTCGTTAGAGCCCAGCGAGTTGATTTGCAGTTTGACATGGTTACTGATGCCAAATGCTTTCCACAGACGGGCACTTAGTAAAATCACTTCAACATCAATATCCGGGCCGTCGAGCCCGTAGGCTTCAACGCCAAACTGATGAAACTGACGATACCGGCCTTTTTGCGGACGCTCATGGCGAAACATTGGCCCCATATACCACAGACGCTGTTGCTGGTTGTACAGTAAGCCATGCTCATTACCGGCTCTGACGCAACTTGCCGTGCCCTCAGGACGCAATGTAAGGCTGTCACCGTTACGGTCCTCAAAGGTATACATTTCTTTTTCGACGATATCAGTCACTTCGCCGATCGAGCGTTTGAATAAATCAGTGCTTTCTACGATAGGTGTACGAATCTCCTGATAACCATAGCTGGCTACCACTTGTCGTAACGTCGATTCTACCTGCTGCCAGATACCGGAAACCTCTGGCAGGCAATCGTTCATGCCGCGAATAGCCTGTATTGTTTTAGCCACCTGAAATTCTCATACTGCTGATAAATAAAAGCCCCGCATTATAGGGGCTTTGCATACAAACAACAATCGTTGCCTGTTAGTCGTCTTTTACCGCAACGGCAATCTTCTGCGCGCCGTCCATCTGACTGGCTTTGGCACGAATGCGACGCTCAAGCTGATCCACCAGCTCATCGTTCTTCAACCGCTCTTTCTGCCGCTTTCCGTCTTCGTAGAATCCGCTCATGTTGCGCGCCCCCGTTAGTCCAAGGTCGGAAACCTCCGCCTCGCCCGGCCCGTTTACAACACAACCAATAATGGACACATCCATGGGTGTCACAATATCTTCAAGACGCTGCTCCAGCGCATTGACTGTAGCGATGACATCAAACTCCTGCCGTGAGCAGCTCGGACAGGCAATGAAATTGATACCACGAGAACGAATCCGTAGTGATTTAAGAATGTCAAAACCCACTTTGATTTCTTCGACCGGGTCGGCAGCAAGCGATATCCGAAGGGTGTCGCCAATTCCTTCAGCCAGCAGCATGCCAAGGCCCACAGCACTTTTCACCGAACCGGCGCGCAAGCCTCCAGCTTCGGTAATTCCAAGGTGCAGAGGCTGATCGATCTTCTGAGCCAGCCCGCGGTAAGCACCCACAGCCAGAAATACATCGGAAGCTTTCACACTGACTTTAAACTGGTCAAAATTAAGCTTATCCAGAATATCCACATGACGCATCGCTGATTCTACCAATGCATCCGGCGTAGGCTCCCCGTACTTTTCCTGTAAATCTTTTTCCAGCGACCCGCCATTAACGCCTATGCGAATCGGAATATTCTTATCTTTGGCACAATCGACGACCGACCTGATACGTTCCATGTTACCAATATTGCCGGGATTGATGCGCAGACAATCCACGCCATATTCTGCAACCTTGAGTGCAATGCGATAATCAAAATGAATATCCGCCACCAGCGGCACGCTGACCTGACTGCGAATTTGTTTAAAGGCTTCAGCAGCATCCATCGTGGGGACGGAAACCCTGACAATCTCGCCACCGACCGCAGCGATGCGATTGATCTGGGCAACTGTGGCCGCCACATCGGTGGTTTGCGTATTTGTCATCGACTGCACAGCAATGGGTGCCCCATCACCGATTGGAACGCTCCCTACATTAATTCGGGTTGATTTTCTGCGTTTTATCGGACTCTCTGCAAACATGATTATTCCTGCAAGGGTAAGGTAAAGCGCGCTGTACGACCATTTTGATAGTCTGAGATATCAACGCTGCTACCATTAAATGTAACCGCTACGTTGTCGGGCGCGCCTAACGTAACATTAATTGGGGGCTGACCGGATATCGGCATTACGCGGCCTTCGCGTTTGATACCAGTTGCAATAATTTCGCCGCTGGCATCTTCAATATTGACCCAACAGTCTTCACCGAAAGTAAAGGTCATTGCTGCCATTTGCGCATCTGATGAAGATGGTGTTCCCTCTTCAGCCCCTTCACCTGATATCACCACAGACTCAGCAGCATCGTCGCTTTGATTTGCTGGCGTATCTTCATCATCAGCCTCTGGCTGAGCTGGCTCAGGTTGCGATTTTGATTGGGCAGTTTGCGCGCCTGATGTGGAATCTGTATCAGAGGCGGGCTGATCTACAGATTGTGCCTGCAGCGCACGTTGCTCAGGTGTATTATCTTGTTGGCGTTGTGTTAGCGGTTGTGTCTGTCGAGAAGAGGCCTCGGGCCCGGAAACTGGCTGTGAAGACGCAGTCACTGACGATGAGCGTTCCTGCGTTTCATTGGCCTCAGTGACCGCGCTAGTGGTTTCATCCACCACATCATCATCCTGCTGATACCACCAGGTAACAACACCGGCAACCAACAAAAACAGGATGCCGTAGGTGACCATCATCCAACGATCATCATGGGCCTGTTTGGCAACTTTTTGAGAAAAGCTCTGCAGTCGGGCGTGTGACTCTGCGTTGTTGTGCGTACTTTCAAAAGCGCTGATAACACGGTCAGCATCTAATCCAAGGTGTTTTGCATAATTGCGTACATAGCCTTTGGTGAAGGTCACTGACATGGTCTGGTCAATTTTATCGTTCTCGATATCATCAACCGTATTGACCTTCACAAAGATTTTATCTGCAATATTCTGCTGCGAGAGGCCTTGCTGTTCACGTGCCTGCCGAAGCATGGCACCAGGCGAGGACACTGACGGCGCACGGTCATCATTCGCTGTAGTGTCGTGATGTACATCTTCTGAATTCATTCAACTACCTAGTTTGTTTGTTGCTCTGGCGGAACCAGCCATAAACGGGTTCCCGCCTCCAGCAAATCACTGTCCGTTAGTTGGTTCCATTTAAGAAGTGTCGACATTCTAATATTATACTTTACAGATAAACGGTACAGGTTCTCTGACTTCTGAACTATATGATACCGCTTCTGTTGACTCGATTGTGCAGCATCATCCTGCTCATCGGACACTTCTTGGGAGTCTGAGTTCGAGATAACCTCAGGTTCCGGTGTTTCTGTTATTGTTGACTCTTTTTCTGGTGCACGGGCTGTTTCAGCGACATCTTCGTTAGCCGCTTCTTCAGTCACATCCTCACGTTGCGCTTCGTCTACCGGCTTCTCTACCCGGGGCTGGTTGCCTGATGGCTCAGATGCCTTGGCGACAGAATCCGTTGCAACTACCTTCGTCTTTCGAGTGCGCTTTAGCACCGGCCTGTCAGTACGGATGGCTTCATATTGCTTCGCCTGTTCACTGTCAGGAAACATGCTTACCAGCATCTCGCCATAGGCTCGCTGACTTTCCAAGTCTTTTTGTCCACGGGCAATTTCTACAGCGAGCCACAATGAATCAGGGCTGATGCGCGACACCTTTTCGTAGCGTTTGAGCGTTTCGGCGGCTTTGCCCCACCGCTGTGTTTCCACATACTCCTGCGCCAGCAGGTACAGCGTTTTTGTTCGTGATGGCTGATGATTCAATGCATCGTTAAAGTAATTGATTGCATCATCATGAAATCCACGCTCCCTGGCGCAAATCCCCATGTTTTCATAGGTCAGGACTGCATTGGCGTATCGCTGATTCTTTACTGCTCGTGTGAAGTACTTATTGGCTTCCTCGTACTCGCCCTGTTCACACAGGTACGCGCCATAGCTATTGGCAATGTCGGCATCACGCGGTGCCAGTGACATTGCATTTTCAAAAAACTCTACGGCACGAGGCTGGTCTTCCACCGTTTGGTAATAGTACGCCATTGCATAGTGGACCTGCGCCATACGCGGTCCGAACTCCAGCGCCTTATCGAGATTCTTCTTTGCCTGCGAATATTCACCGTTTTTCAGGTAAGTCAGACCTAACGACATTCTCGTTTTCGCTGCTTCCTGAGTATCAAAGTTATCACTCAGCATGCCTGGCTGAGACTGACTGACACATCCTGTGAGTAAAAACAGGCACGCTATAAGGCTTTTGCGCATTTCGGTACTATCTCCGTTTACTTCCGCTACTGCGCCATTTTTACTGAAATTTGCTCACCCTTCATCTGTTTTTTCAACATTCTTTTTGTTCGGTCGGCAACTTCACCTACCAACTGACCACAAGCCGCATCAATATCATCTCCCCGGGTTTTACGCACAACAACAGTAAAGCCATATTCCATAAGGACTTTAGCAAAACGGTCCATGCGTGAATTAGATGAGCACGTATAAGGCGATCCGGGATACGGATTAAACGGGATCAGATTAATTTTACTTGGCGTATCTTTAAGCACTTTTGCCAGTTCATGGGCCTGTTCAGTACTGTCATTAATATGTGAGAGCATCACATATTCTACTGTCACCCTCCCCTGATTGGCTTTTGATTTACTTAAATAGCGTCTTACGCCAGCCAGAAATTCTTCAATGTTATATTTTTTGTTGATGGGCACAATTTCGTTGCGAAGCTCATCGTTAGGCGCATGAAGAGAAATCGCTAAGGCGACATCAATCATATCGCCCAGCTTATCCAGCGCGGGCACGACACCCGATGTACTTAATGTGACTCTGCGCTTGGACAAACCAAAGCCATAATCATCCAGCATGATATCCATGGCTGGCACAACATGCTTAAGGTTAAGTAACGGTTCGCCCATTCCCATCATGACAACATTAGTTATAGGGCGTTTGCCAGAATCGTTTGACAGCCCAAGATGTGTGGCTACGCGCCAAACTTGTCCGATAATTTCACTACAGGTCAGGTTGCGGTTAAAGCCCTGCTGCGCGGTTGAACAAAACGTACATTCCAGCGCACACCCGACTTGTGACGACACGCATAACGTGGCGCGGTCACTTTCCGGGATCCACACACTTTCTACTTCCTGACCGCCTTCAAGCGCCAGTACAAACTTAATCGTACCATCGCTGGCTTCCTGAAAATACGCGATCTCGGGCGCAACAATCTCGCTGTTGGCTTCAAGCTTGGCCCGCAGATTTTTGTTCAGATTGGACATTTGAGAAAAATCACTGACACCGTGGTGATAAATCCATTTCATCAGCTGGTCAGCGCGAAACGGTTTCTCACCGATTTCCTTGAAAAACGCACGCAAACCCTCGCGATTGAGATTTAACAGATTTGTCTTTGCCATAGCGTGAATGACCTTACTTTAAACATCGTGAAAACGTGTACTGACCGGCGCAAGTCGCACCGGGCTGTACAAAAATTGGGCGCGAATTTTACCACACCGCGCCATGCGGTAAAAGCAACGAAATGCTGCCCGGATATGAATATCCATACAAAAAAGGAGAGCTTATGCTCTCCTTTTCTCTGTTTTTAGCGTTCGCTTAGCGAGTGCGTGGACAGATCTCTTCTTCAGAGAAAAAGTAAGCAATTTCACGCGATGCAGATTCTGGTGCATCTGAACCGTGAACCGCGTTCTCATCAATAGACACTGCATAGTCTGCACGCAATGTGCCTGCTGCAGCTTCTGATGGATTAGTCGCGCCCATGATTTCACGATTTTTAACGATCGCATTTTCGCCTTCAAGTACCTGAACCATTACCGGGCCAGATGTCATGAAGTCAACCAGTGCACCAAAGAAAGGACGCTCTTTGTGCTCTGCATAAAAACCTTCTGCTTGTTCTTTGCTCAGGTGCACCATTTTTGATGCAACAATGCGCAGACCAGCGGTCTCAAAGCGATTATAAATTGCACCGATTACGTTTTTAGCAACCGCATCAGGCTTGATGATAGAGAAAGTACGCTCTAGCGCCATGTGTTAGTCTCCGATAATTCGTTTAAAAATTTTGGCCGCGAATTATAGGCAATAAAACCCTGATTTGCCAGTGGCGTTTTACCGTGACGCGGTATTGTATTCAAATGCAGTCTAGCATGGCGTTCATGAAAGACCTATGACAGTAAGATCAGGATACTGATTGTTTCGCCAGCGCCTGTATTTTAGCGACGATGGCTCGCAGGCCGTTGCCTCGGGTCGGGCTGATATGACGCTCTAAATCCAACTCAGCGAAATAACCGTCAATGTCAAAAGCCAGTATTTCCTCGGGCGTTTTATCATCATAAGCCGCCAGGACCAGTGCTAATAAGCCCTGAACGATAACCGCGTCGCTGTCTACCTCAAACCGGATACGACCATTTTCAACGCGCTCAATAAGCCAGACTGAGCTTTGGCAGCCTTTAACCAGTCTGTCATCGGTTTTCTGTTCATCAGAAAGGCCGCTAATTGCCTTACCCAGGTCAATTATGTATTGATAGCGCTGTTCCCAATCATCGAAGAACGCTAAATCATCAACAATTTCCTGACTATCTGGTAATTCCATCGTTTTGCAGTTCCAAATCTGTTACTAGAAAAATAAACCGGCTTCCAGCTGTGCCTCTTCGCTCATCATTTCTCTGGACCAGGGCGGATCGAATACCAGATCAACATCGACATTATCCACAAATGGCACCATTCCAACGCGGTATTCCACATCGCCTACAAGTACTGGCCCCATACCGCAGCCCGGAGCGGTAAGCGTCATTGCTATACTTACCGTGTTGGACGACTGGTTAATGTTAACCGAGTAAATAAGGCCAAGAGAAACAAGATTAATCGGAATTTCCGGATCGTAAATCGTCTCCAGCGCATCCCACACTTGCTGCTCACTGATGTTGCCATCTTCCGGCTCAGGAAAGTCGAGCACCTTGGCGGTACGGCCTATGGCATCAGCATCAGTGCCATCAATACGGTACATATTACCGCGCCAGGTAACCGTGTAATTACCGCCCAGTTCCTGGGTGATTGTCACAAATTCGCCTTCGGGGATAACCGTCATGTCGCCGGCGGGCACCAGGCGCGCTGTACATTCACGCTCTGTGACCACCATTTTTTGTGCTGCCATTAACGATTACCCTATATTGAAGCTTTCGCCACAGCCACATTCATCAACTACGTTCGGGTTATTGTATTTAATAATACCGTTAACCCCTTCGGTCACATAATCGATTTCAGTACCACGGATCAGTGATACGGCGCTATTGTCCACAGCCACCATGACGTTCTCACCAGCGTCAAGGGTTTCATCACCTTCGGCCGGACCGTCTGCAAAATCCAGCACATAGGCATAGCCGGTACAGCCGCTGACTTTTGTTGATAACCGGATCCACTTCTTGTCGCTGTTTTGCAGCTTTTTGGCAAAGTGTTTTAATGCAGAATCGGTCAGAGATACCACTTTATCACTGGGTACAAATGTTTCTACACTCATAATATTCTCCTGCTATGCCAGCATTGTTCTGGCTTTACGCAATGCGTCAAATAAGGCGTCCACTTCATCCAGCGTGTTATATATAGAGAATGACGCTCTGGCGGTACCGGGGATACCCAGCCGCTTCATAAGTGGTTGGGCGCAATTATCGCCGGTACGAATAGCAATCCCCTGTCTGTCGAGAATAAAGCCAACATCAGCCGGATGCGCGCCTTCCAGTAAAAAGCTAAGCACACCAATTTTATCCGGCGCTGTGCCAATCATGCGCAGCCCTTCAAAGGCTTGTGCCTGTTCATGAGCACTGGCCAACAATGTTTTTTCATGGGTCTGCAACGCCCGGGTATCCAGTTCACTGAACCAGTTTATTGCAGCGGCCAGGCCGATTGCACCGGCAATATTTGGCGTTCCGGCTTCCAGACGGTTAGGTAACACTCCCCAGGTCGCACTTTGATACGTTACATCCTGAATCATCTCACCGCCGGTCAGCCAGACAGGCCAGTCCTGCAACACTTCGCGTTTACCCCACAACGCACCAATTCCCGTTGGGGCAAAGATCTTATGGCCTGAAAAAACGTAAAAATCACAGCCGATGTCCTGTACATCCACATTGCCATGGGCAATACCCTGCGCACCGTCGATAAGCACCCAGGCATCGACCTTTTTCGCCTCAGCGGTCAGCATTTTAATCGGGTTAACGGTTCCTAACGCATTGGATACATGTGGCATGGCAACCAGGCGGGTCGCAGGGCTCAGCAAAGATACAAACGCCTCGACGTTGAGCTCGCCACTATCGTGTATTGGCGCTATCTTCAGTGTGGCGCCAGCACGCTGGCAAGCCTGTTGCCAGGTAACAAGATTGGCGTGGTGCTCCATCTCAGTGACAACGACTTCGTCAGAATCTTTTAGAAGTTGCGCCAGACCGTTAGCCACAAGGTTAATACCCTCAGTGGTGCCACTGGTCCAGATAATTTCTTCCCGCGCTGCCGCATTAACGAACCGTGCGACTGCGTCCCGCGCCTTCTCATACCGACGTGTAGCTTCATCAGATAACTGATGCGCGCCACGATGCACATTCGCATTACAGGTCGTGTAATAGTCCATAATGGCATCAAGCACGGCCTGAGGCTTTTGCGTCGTCGCCGCATTATCAAGGTAAACCAGCGGCTTACCATCAACCTCACGCTGGAGGATAGGAAACTGTTTGCGCAGCGACGCGACGTCAAAACTCATTTGACCTCCATGTGCGCAAAACGCTCGCTCAGCTTAGGCAGCAGCCATTCACGGATTGCTGCATCAGGCATCTGATTAACCAGTTCCTGAATAAACCCGAAGTTAAGCATGACCAGCGCTTTACTGCGTTCAACACCACGTGTAAGCAGATAAAACAATGCTTCATCGTCAATCTCTGCAACGGTGGCACCGTGGGCACACTTTACATCGTCAGCATAGATCTCAAGCTCAGGCTTGGTATTAATAATACCTCTGCGTGACAGCAGCAGGTTACGGTTATTCAGCTCAGCCAACGTGTTTTGTGCATCACGATGAATGTGAATCCGGCCGTTGAATACTGCCCGGGCCCGGTCCCCGATTATGCCACGCGCATTTTCTTCGGTAACGCCGTTAGGAACGGCATGTTCGATATTCGAGTGAAGGTCGAATAATTCACCCTCAGCCAGCAAATACACCGCATTCATTTTGGCATTGGCATGCTCACCGGCATGAATGATATCCACATCCAGGCGGGACAATTCACTGCCGTAGCCGACTACCGTGCTGTTAAGTGTCGTTTCGTTGCCAAGTCTGAAGTGCGTACCACCGACCTGCTTTGCTTCTCCGGTCATCATCGCAAAGCGATAATGTTCAAGGTGGGCGTTATCCTCAATGGCAAACTCAGAAAAGGCTGTTGACATACTTGCCTGGGCGCCCTGGGCATGCTCAAAGATTTTCGCAGATGCGCCTTTACCTATCCGCACCAAAATTCGTGTGTGTGCATCCACATCCTGCGTCACGGTATTGGTAATACGGATGACTTTATCAACGGTGACCCCTTCAGCCACATCGATAAAAATGCCCTGTTCGCTGGCGATATCATTAACTAAACCAAACACATGATGTTGAGGCTTGATCTGCCCGAACAGATCGCTGGCGACTTGCTGTTGCTTATCATTAAGGGTCGCGAACGTGCTCACTGACACACCTTCGGGTGCAGCCAGCGTTTCGATATCGGTGGTCAGCTTGCCATCAACAAACACCAGTTCCAGTGCATCCAGCCCTTCGATCTCAGGCACATCTGCCGACGTCGCTGGCTGTGCATGCTTTACCTGTCTTTTTTCCAGGGAGCTCAGCGGGGTGAATCGCCACGCTTCGTTGCGGCGGCCCGGCCAGCCCATTTGTTCCAGAGAACTTAACGACTGCTTTCGAACCGGAGCAAGAAAATCCGATGTTGCAGACGCGCTCTCAATGACTTCGTTTAGCCATTGACTCATGCTTCTGCCTCCTCGTATTTTTTACCTAAAAATGCGTATCCTGACTTTTCAACTTCATGTGCCAGCGATGCGTCACCGCTTTTTACAATCTTGCCGTCCGCCAAAATATGAACAAAGTCTGGCTTAATATAGTCAAGCAAACGTTGATAGTGCGTTACAACAATGAAGCTTCTTTCGCCGTCACGCTGGCTGTTAACACCATCGGCAACGACCTGAAGCGCGTCCACGTCCAGACCAGAATCCGACTCATCAAGAATAGCAAGCTTCGGCTCAAGCAAAATCATCTGCATGATTTCATTGCGCTTTTTCTCACCGCCTGAGAAGCCTTCGTTCACACCACGCTTAAGAAAATCCAAAGGAAGCTGAACCTGCTTACACGCAGCCTTCGCTTTTTTAAGGAATTCAGCGGCAGTCAGCGACTCTTTGCCCTGCTGCTCGCGAATCGCATTCACCGATTCTTTCATGAATTCCATATTGCTTACGCCAGGAATTTCTACCGGATACTGAAATGCCAGAAAAAGACCCGCCTGCGCGCGCTCTTCTACTTCCATATCCAGCAGGTCAGCGCCTTCAAGCTCTATACTACCTTCGCTGACTTCATAGCCGTCGCGTCCCGATAGTACATAGCCCAGTGTGGATTTACCGGCACCATTCGGGCCCATGATAGCGTGAACTTCGCCTGGTTTTACTTCCAGATCCAAGCCCTGAATGATCGTTTTATCTTCAACGCTAGCATGTAAATTATTAATCTTAAGCATTATTACCCCACTGAACCTTCAAGACTGATTTCGAGAAGTTTGCCGGCTTCAACCGCAAACTCCATCGGTAATTCTTTAAATACTTCCTTACAAAAGCCATTCACAATCATCGATACGGCTTTTTCTGCATCCATACCGCGCTGCTGGCAAAGGAATAACTGATCATCACTGACCTTAGATGTCGTCGCCTCGTGCTCAACAATGGCTGACGGATTGCGACTTTCGATATACGGGAATGTGTGTGCACCGCACTGATCGCCGATAAGCAATGAATCACATTCGGTAAAGTTGCGGGCGCCATCGGCTTTCGGGCCCATCTGAACCAGACCACGGTATGCGTTGTTACTGCGGCCGGCTGAGATACCTTTAGAGATAATGGTCGAGCGGGTATTCTTACCAATATGAATCATCTTGGTGCCGGTATCGGCCTGCTGACGACCGCGGGTGAGCGCAACAGAGTAAAACTCACCAACACTGTTGTCGCCTTTCAGCACACAGCTTGGATATTTCCATGTGACCGCAGAGCCGGTTTCAACCTGAGTCCAGGAAATTTTTGAATTGGTATGGGCAACGCCACGTTTGGTCACGAAGTTGTAGATACCGCCCTTGCCTTCTTCATCACCCGGGTACCAGTTTTGCACGGTTGAATATTTGATTTGTGCATCATCCATTGCCACCAGCTCAACGACTGCGGCATGTAACTGATTTTCATCACGCTGAGGAGCGGTACAGCCCTCAAGGTAACTGACATAACTGCCTTCATCAGCAACGATTAACGTACGCTCAAACTGACCCGTGTTCTGTTCATTGATTCTGAAATACGTAGACAATTCCATTGGGCAACGTACACCTTTTGGAATGTAAACAAACGAGCCATCAGTAAACACAGCACTGTTTAGCGCTGCATAAAAGTTATCGCTGCGCGGTACTACCGAGCCGATATACTTTTTCACAAGGTCAGGATACTTTTGAAGCGCTTCGGAGATTGGGCAGAAAATTACCCCAGCCTCTTCGAGTTTCTCACGAAATGTAGTGACTACCGACACGGAGTCAAACACCGCATCGACGGCAACACCGGCCAGCATTTCCTGCTCATGCAAAGGAATGCCCAGTTTCTCATAGGTACGCAATAGTTCCGGGTCCACTTCATCCAGAGACTGCGGTTTATCCTTCATACTTTTAGGCGCGGAATAGTAAGAGATTTCCTGAAAGTCGATTTTCGGGTAATCCACGTGCGCCCATTCAGGCTCGTCCATCTTCAGCCATGCGTGATAGGCCTTAAGACGCCACTCAAGCATCCATTCAGGCTCGTTTTTCATGGCTGAGATACGGCGGATTACCGACTCGTCCAGGCCATTTTCAAACGTTTCAGATTCAATTTCTGAATAGAAACCCGCATCGTATTTTCTCGATAACGCCTGTTCGATCTGTTCACTCATGTTTGGATCTCACTAGTTTGCCTGTCATAGCGGAGCGATTTGATTACACGGCCATCACGGTCTTGCCCTGCATCACTTTTCTGTGCCACCAGAAAAGCTGCTCAACGCTGTAAATCTATGGTGTATTGTATAATACCTGACTATTTCACTCAAGTATTTGGATGCCGGCGCTGCTGCAGATACAGGCAGTTTAAACCCAGTCTGCGCAAAGCGCGGCGGATCATGCCCCAACCGCCCTGAATATTCAACGCGCAAGAGGCGTTTGCGCTAATTGTTACCTTGTTTTTCCGCCTGGCGAAGCCGTTGAACAACGTCGGTTACTTTATCGATGGTGTATTCCACATCCTCATCGGTGGTAAAGCGCCCGACTGAGAAACGAATACCGCTATGCGCAGTTTCTGCATCACAACCAATGGCTTTTAAAACATAAGACGGCTCCAGACTGGCTGATGTACATGCTGAGCCGGAAGATACGGCAATATCATTAAGCGCCATCATCAGACTTTCGCCATCACAGCCAATAAAGCTGACATTCAGATTGCCTGCAACACGGGCACTGCGGTGCCCGTTTAGTTTAACGTTATCCAGTTTGCTGAGGCCTGACCACAGTTTGTCACGTAGTATTGTCAGCCGTGCCTGTTCTGCTTCAAGTTCGCTGGCGGCCAGTTCACATGCCGTCCCCAGACCAACAATCTGATGAGTCGGAAGTGTCCCTGAACGCATTTTGCGTTCATGCCCACCACCATGAATTTGCTCTTCTATAAGCACCTTCGGCCGGCGCCTGACAAACAGCGCGCCACTGCCTTTCGGGCCGTAAAACTTGTGCGCGGATATCGAATACAGGTCCACGGGCAGCGTACTCAGATCAACAGGCAGCTTGCCGACGCTTTGCGCACCGTCGACGTGAAAAACAATGCCACGTTCGCGACAAATCCCGCCAATCCGCTCGATGTCCTGGATAACGCCGATTTCATTATTAACGTGCATTACCGATACGATTATCGTGTCGTCGCGCAGGGCATCAGAAAATGCATCTATGTCGACCAGACCCTGTTCATCTACGCCCAGATAGGTAACCTCAAAGCCCTGCGTTTCCAGATACGCGCAGGTATCAAGCACTGCCTTGTGCTCGGTAGCGACAGTGACTATATGGCGGCCTTTATCTTTATAGCGCTGCGCTGCGCCTTTTATCGCCAGATTATTGGATTCGGTCGCCCCCGACGTGAAAACAATTTCCCGTGGGTCGCAATGTAGCAGGTCAGCTACCTGATTGCGGGCGACATCAACCGCCTCTTCTGCCACCCAGCCATAGCGATAGGTGCGCGAGGCCGGATTGCCGAAATTACCATCCAGGGTCAGGCACTGCATCATTTGCTCGGCCACTCTTGGGTCCACCGGCGTAGTCGCCGCATAGTCTAAATAGACGGGTAAAGAAGAACGGGCCATCAGAGCTGTACACTCACGGTAATATCCTGATTTTTCAGGGCAATTTTGTCCTGACGGTTGGCAACTTCCAGTACGTCACGCTGCGCCATCAATTCGCCCAGCGTTATACCGTTTAAAAAGACACTGATTCGATCACTTAAGTCCTGCCAGAGACTGTGTGTCAGACACCGCTCGCCGCCCTGACAATCAGCATGACCACTACAGCGGGTTGCATCGACGGTTTCATCTACCGCACGGATAACTTCGCCAATGGCAATATCGGTGGCATCGCGTCCCAGCAAATAGCCGCCGCCCGGCCCTCTGACACTGTCGACCAGTTTTTCCCGGCGTAATCTGGAGAATAATTGTTCAAGATAAGACAGTGATATTTCCTGACGTTCGGAAATATCGGCAAGCGGAACTGGTCCCTTGGTAGAATGCAAGGCCACATCGAGCATGGCAGTGACTGCGTATCGCCCTTTAGACGTAAGCTTCATAAGGTTCCCCACTAAAATTCTGATGGCAAAATTGTTCCATACCTGACTAAAACGGTCAACTATAAAACCTTAAGGTTTAGTCAGGTATTATCGATTGTCTGCTTCAGATTTTTGGGTCAAAGGCGTCCTGATTATCGCCTTCATCATAAATGACCGGGTCGATACCCGTTTCGGCGAAATCTTCCTTACTCAGTGAGCTAAGATTATCTGTACATACATTGCCGCCCATGCTGCGAATCACACCACACATCTCTTCTACCTTATGGTCCATCTGGTGCATGTGTTCGAGCATAATGCCCATGGCATTGGCGACCGGATCAGGGTTATCCGGAGAGATTGCATAGGCATCAAAGCCATATTTTTGCGCGATACAATTTCGTTTATCACTATTCTCAGCGGCTTTCTGCTGATTGACCGGAGAGGTCACAATACGACCGGGAATGCCGACGACTGTGGCACCGGCTGGTGCGTCTTTAACCACCACTGAATTGGAGCCTATCTTCGCGCCCGCTCCAATGGTGATAGGTCCGAGCACTTTTGCTCCGGCGCCAATTACCACATTGTTTTCCAGTGTGGGATGACGTTTTCCCGATTGCCATGAGGTGCCACCAAGTGTGACACCGTGATACAGCGTAACATCATCGCCAATTTCCGCTGTTTCTCCAATGACCACACCCATACCGTGATCAATAAAAAAGCGCCGCCCCAGCTTTGCACCAGGATGTATTTCAACACCGGTCAGCCACCGGCTGAACGTAGACAGGGAGCGTGCCAGCCATTTAAAATTTCCACGCCATAAACGATGTGCAACACGGTGCATCCAAATTGCATGCAGGCCCGGATAATTGGTCAATACTTCAAATGTATTTCTGGCGGCAGGATCGCGATGAAACACGCCCTGAATATCATCTTTTATCCGTTCGAACATGGTTAGCTCTTATCTGACTTTGTGGCCTTATCAATGGAGGACAAAATGCCCCGCAGAATATTTAATTCCTGCGCCTCCGGGCGTGAGCGGTTAAACAATCGTCGCAGCTTGGTCATAACCATGCCAGGGTGATTTTTAACAATAAAACCGGTCCCCATCAGGGTTGATTCCAGGTGCGTATAAAAGCGCTCAAGATCATCATTGATCGGGTATTCTGTTGGCTCAGACTCGATTGTCTGGCGGGACAGCCACGCCATTCGCACTTCGTAACTCAGCGTTTGCACTGCCATCGCCAGGTTCAGTGAACTGTAGTCAGGATTAGCCGGAATACAGACATGGTAATGGCACTGCTGTAATTCTTCGTTGGTCAGGCCATTATTCTCACGACCAAACACCAGCGCGACCGGATACTTTGGCACTTCGCTAATCATCTTCTCACCGCACTCTCTGGGCTCCAGCATCGGCCAGGAATGAGTGCGTGAGCGCGCGGATGTGCCAACCACCAAACCGCAATCAGCTACGGCTTCTTCCAGCGAGCCAACGGTAGTTGCATTACCCAGCACGTCACCGGCACCAGCGGCCAGCGCACTGGCTTTGCCATCGGGCGCCTGAACGGGATCGACCAGCCACAGGTTACTCAACCCCATGGTTTTCATGGCGCGGGCGGCAGAGCCGATGTTTCCGGTATGCGAGGTATTTACCAGCACAATTTTAATATTACTTAGCATTTGATAACGATTGCCTGTCCTGTTTGCTCGCGATAATAGCACAGTAGAGCTCTAGATGGCTATCTCTGCTCTCGCGACCTTAAAGCTGCCAGTAGATGCTATGCATTGCATCTTGCCTGACGAACGGGTACACTTCGCGCGTTTTTTAACCCAGAGCTCCTCTCTGCGGTATTGATCTTTTACAATTGGTGGTTATCTATGCATCCGATGCTTAACATCGCGGTTCGCGCTGCGCGCGTTGCCGGTTCTATTATAGTCCGTGGTTTTGAACACCGCGACGATTTACAATTGCAGTCAAAGGGCGACAATGATTATGTTACCCAAATCGACAAGGAAGCAGAAAAAGCGATCATCAACAAGATTCGTCAGTCGTACCCGAACCATGCCTTCTTAGGAGAAGAAAGTGGTGAAACCGAAGGTACTGAGAACGAATTTCAGTGGATTATTGACCCGCTGGATGGCACCACCAATTTTATCAAAGGCATTCCTCATTTTGCCGTTTCAATTGCACTTCTTTATAAAGGGCGTCTGGACCAGGCGGTAGTGTTTGACCCTATTCGCGGCGAACTTTTCACAGCAAGCCGGGGTAAAGGTGCTCAGTTAAACGGTTATCGTATTCGGGCCACTAAGCCACGGGATTTATCCGATACCATACTGGCAACCGGCCTGCCCTTCAAAAACAAAACACAGTATAGTGAATACGCACTTAGCCTGAATAAAATTTTCCATGAATGTGGTGATATTCGCCGGGCAGGTAGCGCTGCACTTGATATGGCGTATGTTGCGGCAGGTCGTCATGATGGATACTGGGAGCGTGGCATCAAGCCTTGGGATATCGCTGCCGGTGAGTTACTGGTTCAGGAAGCAGGCGCGCTGGCGACCGACTTCAAAGGTGGCAATGACCCCTTATACAAAGGTGAAATTGTCGCTGGTAGTCCAAAAGTAGTACAGGCGCTGCTTAAACACCTTAAGTAATTTTGCCATTTTTCCGGTAAGTCAAAAAACGGTGCTGTGAGCACCGTTTTTTAATGCCTGTTAATGCGTTTTTACCGGCACCTCAATACAATCCGGCGAAAGAAAAAACGAACGCGAGCATCGCAGATTTGCTGAGGGGACACGCGTTAGTACCCGTCCCTCAAGCTCTACCGAAATGGTTTTATGAGAGCGAATAATATCCGGCGACGCCCAGACAGACAGCCTCCCCGCCTGAAGGGTCGCATCAAACTGACCCAGTTGCGTATCGTTTCCCCGTAAAGTAACCCTATGCGTTTTTAATGGATTGCAAAACACCGACGTTCTCCTGGTAAGTGGTTCTGTCGCTAATTACGCAAATGAAAAATGACCGGTTCTAGCCGGACACGAAAACACTACGGTTTTCTGATGCGCTTATGCTTGTCATACTTTTTCCTGAATGGCTTTTGTATTTATTCATCTTCAGGAAGCCCGACATGCATTTGCCCCCGGGCATAGTCCATCGTCAGCACAAAATGCTTAAGCACATCGAAGCCGATAAGCCCGGACACGCGCTTACCGTTTATTCGGGTGCCTGTCTCGCTGTACTGATTTTTCAGCCTGATGCTATTGCCTTCGGCATTAAACGAAACCAGTACATTTTCCAGCGTGAACGGGCCAAACTGCATTTCCTTCACGCGGGTTGATTCCACATGGATGCGTCTGGTTGCTCCCTGGGCGCCGGCAATCCCATTTTCCCGCTTAATTAATCCCATATCCTGCGCCAGGGGCCGTTCTATGACCACACCTGCGCTATTTCCTGTATCCAGTATTAACCAGATATTTTTTCCTTCAATTGTTACCTGCACCAGCGGCATGCCCGAGCCCTTCTGATCGACCATCCTGATGTTAGTAAATTCACTGAGCGCCATGGCATCCCGGGTGACAAGCCGAAGACGTTTGCCCGGATAATCGATCTGCATGATATTGCCATAGAACAATGGCGCGCCGAGCAGCAATCCTCTTGAGTGGTGGCCCAAAGCAAGCCCGACGACCTGATCAAAGGTTGTCTCACTACCAAATAACGCTATCGGCAAGCCGGACAATTTGTCCTGTACGGCTTCCCCGAACGCGCCCTGAACCCGAATTTTACCAACACGGTTGTAGCTCAGGTTGTGCTTGCCCATAAACGCGGTATTAATCGCATTGAATTGCGCACCACTATCAAGAATGGCATGGGTAGGAATGCCGCTGACTGTTGCAGGTAAAACGATATGACCGCCACGCAACTCAAAGTCGAGCCACTTGGTGACGCCAGCTGCAGCGGTCATTGAGAACAGCATACTGACGATGAATGCACTGATTGCTACTTTCATTATCAATCCTTTGAAAGAAAATCCGGCTTCTACGCTATCATATCGTTTCCAGTCTTAAAATATTGTGACAAGGACTGATAGTCGGCATCTCGCCACTGGCCACAGTATTGCTGATAAGGTAACTAACGCACATTTTAGCTTTAATAAATACATTGGAATTTAAGAAATGAAACGGACATGTTGGTTAATACTGCTGATGGTGAGTCAATTCTGTGCAGCAGAGGTCATCGAGCGATCTGATTTTGTACTGGGCCAGACGCTTTCAATGACATCGGCACACCTGAAAGAAAGCAGAACGCTTAATATTTATTTACCTCCCTCCTATGAAGAAGATAAGACACGCCAGTTTCCGGTTATCTACCTGCTTGATGGTTCTGCTGATGAGGACTTCATTCATGTAGCCGGAATTGTGCAGTTTCTCTCGTTTCCCTGGATCGGCATTGTGCCGGAATCTATCGTTGTGGGCATCGCCAATGTGGATAGAAAGCGCGATTTTACCTACCCCTCCCAGCTCGCTATAGATAATCAGGAATTCCCTACTTCCGGCGGTGCTGCTGCTTTTCTTCAGTTTATCGAACGGGAACTGACACCACTAATAAGCAACAACTATCGGGTCTCAGGTCACCGTACCTTAATAGGACAATCTTTGGGTGGGTTATTTGCAACTTACACATTGTTTGAAAAGCCAGACCTGTTTTCGCAATACATCATTGTTAGTCCAAGTCTGTGGTGGGATGAAGAACGGTTATTGGCGCGTGGGCCTGCAACGTCGCTTAATGATAAGTACATTGCTGTAGCCGGCGGCAAAGAGGGTGATGTTATGGAAAGAACCACCCGGGCATTGTATGACACGCTGAACACGGGCAATACAGCTGTCACCTATCATTTCCTGCAAGATAAAACTCATGGCGATGCACTGCATATGGCCGTTTATCAGGCCTTTGAAGCGTTCAGTAAGCATAAACAAGATAGGGAATAACGATAGCTTAACAGTGATGCTTTCCATTATCGTTAGCGTAGCGAGCCTTAACGCACTAGTTAAGGGCTAACAAAAAGGCCGCTGTCATCAGCGGCCTTTTAATAATGTCAGATCACCATCAACGTTATGGCATCGGATCCAGGTCTGCACCTTCTTTTTCCACTTGCGGTGGCATCAGGTCTTCTTTACTGATACCCAGTGCCAGTGCCACTGAGCTGGCAACATAGATAGAAGAATACGTACCGATAACGACACCAAAGAGCAGTGCAGTGGCAAAACCGTGAATCAGCGCGCCGCCTTTATAGAAAAGCGCCACCAGCACCAACACTGTGGTCAGTGATGTAATGATTGTCCGGTTCAGCGTCTGTGTCAGGGAGATATTGACAATCTCCGTTGGCCCGCCTTTTCTGATTTTGCGGAAGTTTTCTCGAATACGGTCACACACAACGATGGTATCGTTAAGCGAGTAACCGATAACCGCTAACACCGCAGCCAGCACTGTCAAATCAAATTCAATCTGCAGAACAGAAAACAAACCCAGTGTTAACAGAACATCGTGCGCCAGCGCAGAGACCGATCCTAGTGCAAAACGCCATTCAAAACGCATTGCCACATAAACCAGAATACACAGCAGCGCCACCAGCAT
>CAZOYR010000009.1:0-26108 GCA_964584105.1 uncultured Alteromonas sp. | reverse complement strand
GCCATTCAAAACGCATTGCCACATAAACCAGAATACACAGCAGCGCCACCAGCATCGCCAATCCGCCCTGCTCTGTCAGCTCTTCACCGACATTAGGCCCGACAAACTCGATACGACGCATCTCGACATTGTCGCCGGAGCTTCGTAATGCAGAAACCACCTGATTACCAATTTGCGCCGACTTCACACCTTCACGGGGTGCGATTCTGATCAGGACTGCTTCACTTGAACCGAAGTTCTGAACAATCGCATCTTCAAAGTCAGCACCGTTTAACGTTGTCCGGATTTCAGATAGATTGGCAGGCTTATCATAACCCACTTCAATCAATGTACCGCCGGTAAAATCCAGTCCCCAATTCAGACTATTCATTGCCAGCGAGACAACAGAACCAATCAACAAAACAGCAGAGAGCACCATCGTGATAGTGCGCAACTTCATGAAGTTGATGGTTTCAGATACTTTAACTAATCGCATTAATAACGCTCCTTAAATCGCCAGCTTCTTCACGCGACGGCCACCCCAGACAGCGTTAACAATAACACGGGTCAGCAGAATAGCGGTGAACATGGATGTGGCGATACCAATCATCAGCGTAATTGAGAATCCTTTAATGGGTCCCGTGCCTACTGCAAATAAAATCAATGCAGCGATAAACGTCGTGATGTTAGCATCCATGATGGTTGAAAAGGCACTGTCATAGCCTTGGTGAATTGCCTGCTGCGGGCTTCTCCCATCACGCAATTCTTCGCGGATCCGCTCAAAAATCAGCACGTTGGCATCCACCGCCATACCGACAGTCAGGACGATACCGGCCATGCCAGGCAAGGTCAGTGTTGCCCCGGGAATCATCGACATAATACCAACAATCATCACCAGGTTAGACGCCAGTGCAATGTTGGCAACAATACCAAAAGCTTTGTAGTAAATGAGCATGAATGCCAGTACGGCAATCAAACCATAAATAATCGCCTGCATACCCAGTTCGATATTCTCAGCCCCCAGGCTTGGCCCGACAGTACGCTCTTCAACAATCTGAATAGGCGCAATCAGGGCACCGGCACGCAGTAACAGTGCAAGATCACGGGCTTCTTTGGGCGAATCAAGACCGGTGATTCTGAAGCTACTGCCAAGCTGCGCCTGAATGGTAGCGACCGAGATGACTTCTTCATGCTTTTCAAAGACCAGCTTGCCTTCATCGGTCTTCTCCCCGGTCGCTTTATATTCGATAAAGACCGTTGCCATGGGGTTTCCGATATTGCCGCGCGTGCCGCGAGACATTTTATTACCACCTTCAGAGTCCAGGGATATATTAACCTGCGGGATACCGTATTCATCGACACTGTTATTTGCGTCAATAATATGGTTGCCCGTCAGCATTACCTGTTTTTCCAGAAGCTGTGGCTGACCGTTTTTATCATTAATTAATTGCGTGCCTGGCGGGACACGGCCATTGATGGCATCGCGAACATCATGTTCTCTGTCAAGCAGACGAAACTCCAGGGTTGCAGTAGCATTAAGAATCTCTTTTGCTCTGGCAGTATCCTGCACACCCGGTAGCTGCACCACGATACGATCTGCACCCTGCTTTTGAATCAGCGGTTCAGCCACACCCAACTGGTTAACCCGGTTACGCAAAATAGTAATATTCTGCTTTACCGCGTAATCACGAATTTCTTTGAGCTTATCTTCAGAAAACGAAGCCCGTAATACCAGATTGTCCTGTTCAGTAAACAACAGGTCGCGGTTACGGTTTCGTAGAAAGAACTGGGCACTTTCCAGCGTTTCTTCGTCACGGAATTTAATATCAACATATCCGTCACGCACGTTAACAGCACGATAACGCAAATTTTCTTCACGCAGTGCGGTACGAAAATCACTTTCAGCATCTTCCAGCGACTTGGCAATGGCTTCACTCATGTCCACTTCCATCAGAAAGTGAACACCACCACGCAGATCCAGACCCAGTTTCATCGGTGATGCACCTAAGTCTTCAAGCCACTGCGGCGTGTCAGCAGCAAGGTTCATGGCTACCACATAATCGTCACCTAACGCTCGTTCAAGATTTTCACGCGCTTTAAGCTGCGCTTCAGAATCTTTCAGACGAACCAGAATTTGTCCGTCTTCGAACTCTATACGTTTTGTATCGATTTCATTAGCATCCAGCGTATCGCGCACCTGAGCGACCATTGATTCGGTCACGGTGGCATTTCTGCCGGCAGAGATTTGAACGGCGTTGTCTTCGCCGTAAAGATTAGGAAGCGCATACAACGCGCACATCGCAACGATGAGTACGGCGAGCAGTACCTTCCAGACAGAATTCTTGTTTAACACGGACAAATTCCTTTTAGCCGGTCGCCGGAACAAACTTATCCGGCTCCGGCGTAGAAACGTTTAGATTGCTTTCATCGTGCCTTTGGGCAGAACAGCAGTCACAGATGACTTTTGCACAACGATATTATTGGTCTCGTTCAGTGCGATTTCGATAAAGTCTTTTTCTTCTGATACCTTGGTGATGCGACCTACCAGACCACCCTGAGTAAGCACTTCGTCACCTTTGCCCAGCGATGATACCAACGCTTTGTGTTCTTTCACGCGCTTGGCCTGCGGACGGTACAGTAAAAAGTAAAAAATCAGACCAAACACGCCCAGCATAATCAGCATTTCAAAGCCGCCACCCTGTTGGCCGCCCGCAGATTGTGCGTAAGCGTTAGAAATGAATAAGCTCATAATCTTCCTCTATCTTCGTTGTTGTTATAGTGCCGGTACCGGCATATCTTTTTGTGCGTAAAATTCTTTGACGAAACTATCCAGTTCACCGGCATCCAGTGCGTCACGCAGTCCCTGCATCACGCGCTGGTAATATCGAAGGTTATGAATAGTATTCAGTCGCGCGCCCAGAATCTCATTGCATTTATCCAGATGATGTAGATAAGACCGCGAATAGTTTTTACAAGTGTAACAATCACAATTTTCGTCCAGCGCCGCGGTGTCATTGCGATGTTTGGCATTGCGGATTTTGACCACACCTTCGGTCACAAACAGATGTCCGTTGCGGGCATTGCGAGTGGGCATTACGCAATCAAACATATCAACACCGCGACGTACCGCCTCAACGATATCTTCAGGTTTGCCCACGCCCATCAGGTAGCGTGGTTTGTCGTCGGGTATCTGATGCGCTGTATGATCAATGATGCGGATCATATCTTCTTTGGGCTCACCCACAGATAATCCGCCAATGGCGTAACCATCAAAGCCAATCTCTTCCAGCCCGGCTAATGAAACATCCCGCAGATTTTCATACATGCCGCCCTGGATAATTCCGAATAAGGCTGCCGGACTGTCACCATGCGCAACTTTGCTTCGCTCGGCCCAGCGCAACGACATTTCCATCGACAAACGCGCTTCCTGCTCAGTGGCAGGAAATGGTGTGCACTCATCGAAAATCATCACGATGTCTGAACCCAGATCGCGCTGCACTTCCATAGATTTTTCCGGCGTAAGCAGAATCTTTTCACCATTGATAGGTGAGCGGAATGTCACACCCTCTTCGGTAATTTTACGTAAGTCGCCCAGACTGAAAACCTGAAAGCCGCCTGAGTCGGTCAGAATAGGCTTATCCCAGTGCATAAAATCGTGCAGATCGCCGTGCTGTTTAATGATGCTCGTACCCGGGCGCAACATCAGGTGAAAGGTATTCCCCAGACAGATGTGTGCACCACTGTCTTCTAATTCCTCGGGCGTCATTCCCTTTACGGTGCCATAGGTGCCCACCGGCATGAAGGCGGGCGTTTCGACCACGCCCCGGTCAAATACCAGACGACCGCGTCTGGCTTTACCTTCTGTCTTTAACAACTCAAATTGCATGAATGCGAATATCCTGATCTCAGGCGCTAGCGCGCAGACTCTAAATAAAATTGGCGGCGATTATACCAGTTCTGTCACTCAGATCATGTCTGAAAGAAGTCAATCATGGTAAAAAGATGCTCGCGAACGACTTTTTATGCTTTTTCGATAAACATACTGTCGCCGTAACTAAAGAACCGATATTCCTTATCGATGGCTTGTGCATAGGCATTCATTACATTGTCGCGCCCGGCAAAGGCACTTATCAGCATCATCAATGTAGATTCTGGCAAGTGGAAATTGGTGAACATGGCATCAACGACTTTGAACGAGAAGCCCGGATAAATAAAGATATCGGTATCGTCAAAAAACGGCGCTATCAACTGCTCGCCCGCTGCTTTTGCCGCCGACTCCAGTGAGCGCACTGACGTTGTACCTACCGCGATAACCCGTTTGCCGTTGGCTTTCGTCTGGCGAACCTGCTCAACCACGTCTCCGGGCACTTCTGCATACTCAGCGTGCATCTGATGTTCAAGAATATTATCTACCCGCACAGGCTGAAAGGTGCCCGCACCGACATGCAGTGTAACAAAGCCGGTTTGCACGCCTTTGTCAGCAAGTTTTTGCAAAATAGCATCGTCAAAATGCAGCCCTGCGGTGGGCGCGGCTACCGCACCAGGCTTCTGGTTATAAACAGTCTGGTAGCGTTCTTTGTCACTGGACTCATCAGGCCGGTCGATGTAAGGCGGCAGTGGCATATGTCCATACTGTTCCAATAAGGATAAAACCGACTCTTCATGGTCGAAGCGCAATAAAAATAAGGCATCCTGTCGCCCGGTAACCGTGACATTAACGGCGTCTTCAAGAATGAGCTGTGTATCCGGTTTAGGTGCCTTACTTGCTCTGACATGTGCCAGTACACAATTATTATCCAGAATGCGCTCAACCAGCACTTCCACCTGCCCACCCGTTGGCTTTTTACCTTTCAGTCTGGCTGGAATAACCCGCGTGTTGTTGAATACCAGCAAATCCCCCTCTTCCACCAGCGACAGCATATCGGCGAACATACGATGCCCGACATCGCCGCTTTTTCCGTCAAGATGCATCAAACGGCTGGCACTGCGCTGTTCCGTGGGATATTTTGCTATGAGATGTTCAGGTAATGAGAAGTTAAAGTCGCTTAATTTCATGGGTTTGGGCACTACTTTTTCAGGCAATAAATATCAGTACTCATCGGATCGGTTTATATTCGAATACCATTATATAAATCACGATACGCACAAAAAGCACACAAAAAAACTTAAACGGTTAAGATAAGTACAAATAGAGATGATGTTCTCCCATACTTATCCTATTTCCCCTTAGGCCCGGTATTTTGCCGGGCTATTTTAATGGCGCACAGTTTACCTGTCTTTGGACTGAAGATCAGCGAGGATCTCGGCTAAATTATCAGCGTCAATTCCTTTTGCATTTAACACCATTAAAATTGCCAGTAATAAATCTGCCCCCATAATACCCTTATTCACTTTGTTGCGAAGGTTATCAGCGCTTTGATTTATCCCAATGCCAGCCAATCGATCGCTTAACATTTGATACTTCACGCCACGGATAGACATTTGCGACTTCACCAGTCTTTGTACGACCTGCCGCCAGTGTGTTTGCTCAACCAATTTAATCACCATTTGTGAACGATAATTCACGAAAAAATATTTTTTTACACATTTAAACGCTTTTTATTATTGACCATTCACCGCCTCTATGTCTACACTAACCTTGTGAATGTTGGCGTATCGCTGCTTTATGGGTAAAGTGGCTGCGTAATCATTCGCTTAATATTCAAAGGAGAGACACTATGACATGGGATCTTGCGCAACTTGAATCCCTTTTGACGCAATACGACGATTTTGTGGTTACCCGGGAAGAAGGGTGTCTGCTAATCGCCAATCAGGATGGTATCGATGCGTGGCTGGCAATCAGTGGCGAACAAATTTTAGTTGAAAGCCTGCTATTCTCAGCCGACCAGGTGAAAGATAAAGCTGCTCTTGATCATGAGATTTTGTCATCTCATATGGTATTTCCGCTCACCACTGTTGGTATTTCTACCATCAATGAGCAGGAATATTACACCGCGTTTGGCGCACTCAGTGCACAGTCAAAAGCAGAAAGTATTGTCATTGAGGTGGAAACCCTGTTTCAGAATGTCGCGTCATTTCTTGATGCGTACGAAACCCACCTTCAATAATTAGCAAAGCAGGAGAAGCGAATGTCTGTTTGGAAAAAGCTTATTACAGCAGTTAAAGGCGGTGCAAACGAAGCAGCGCAGGCAGCAGTGGATAGTCAGGCGATACGAATTCTGGAACAGGAAATCCGCGAGGCAAAAGAAGAGTTACGTAAATCTGATCATGCTCGCACTCAGATTCTGGCCAAGCGCAAACTTTCACAGCAAAAAATTGATAGTTTTAATGCCTCTATCAGTGAGTATGAGGCGCATGCGCGTAAAGCGGTAGACTCTGACCGTCAGCTGGCACTGGATTGTGCGCAGAAAGTATCTGATTTAAAAGAAGAGCGTGAGCAGGAACAAACTTATCTTGATCAGTTCCATAAATCAGAAAAGCAACTGGCCGGTAATATTCAGCAGGCAAAGGCCAATCTGCGTCGACTGGAACAGCAGGTTGATATGGTGAAAGCCACCGAGAGCGTGCAAAAGGCCCAGGTTGCTGTGTCTTCCAGACACATGGGTGCCAACAGTAAAATGAAAACGGCCACGGAATCGCTAAGTCGCATCCAGGAAAAACAAAAAATGCGCAGTGCTGAGCTTGAGGCTGCAGAAGAGCTGGCCAGTGAGGATAGCAACACCGATTTAGAAAAACGCTTATCAGAAGCAGGCATTAAAGGTGGTAAGTCATCGGCAGATGATGAGCTAAGCCGGATTTTGGGCAGCTAACAAGATTAAAGCAGAGCATCAGCTCTGCTTTTTTATATAAGACACATTTGTTTAACGGGCGTATTTACCGTTCTTCTGACACGACGCTTTTAAGGTGTCTTTTCTTAAGTATTACTGTATGCACACACTGCCCTATCAGCATATATGGTGCTCAGTGACAACGCATCGTCGTCGGACATGCTTGCCCGTGCAAGGTGCCACAGGCATACTGGCAATATAACGATAACAGAAACAGGATGTTACCCGGCTTATGGCCTCCTGGACAAAACTTCGTCGATTAATGCTTCGCTACTTCAGCGAATCAAGATGGTACACCATAGTACTGATCACCCTTATTTATGCGCTAATGAGCTGGTCGTTGCTAAGCGCGGCTGGTGAGCAGGCGCTCATCAGTCAGATCGAATTTATTTACTGGCTGGCAGTGACGGCATCTACAGTAGGTTATGGCGATCTGTCGCCGGTAACTACCGCCGGCAAAGTCATTGTCGCATTATTTGTTATACCCGTCGGTCTGAGTATATTTGCCATGGTAATAGGGCGAATCGCGGCCTGGGTGAGTGACCAGTGGAAAAAAGGATTAACCGGAATGAAAACCCTGCATATAACCGATCATATTCTGGTCATTGGCTGGAACGAAAAAAAGACAATGCTGCTGTTAGACCTGCTGCTCAAAGAGCGCGAAGATCTAGCCGTTAAACCGGACATTGTGCTATGTGTGAAAGCGGATATTACTAATCCCCTGCCTGGTCAGATTGAATTCATCCATGTCGAATCATTCAACAATGATAATGACATGGACCGGGCCTGTGTTGCCGATGCCGGTGTCATTCTTATCGACAATCCTTCTGATGATGTCACTCTCACCACAGCACTTTATTGCACAAAGCGTAATCCCGATGCGCATCAGGTGGCCTATTTTAGCGATGATTCTCTGGTCTCATTACTGCAAACCCACTGCCCTAACGTAGAGTGTACGCCCAGTGTTGCTGTTGAAATGCTGGCCAAGTCGGTTTTCGATCCGGGCTCCAGCATGTTGCATCATGACCTGATTAGCGTCGATGCCGGTCAGGCACAATTTTCTGTGGCACTGCCGGAAGATTGCGACCCCCTTACCGTTGGCCAGCTGTTTATCAATATGAAAAAGCATTACGATGCAATCTTTATTGGTTTTGCGCCGGACGGGGTGTATAAAAATATGGTCGTGAACCCTGACTCTGACATAACACTGTCGGCAAATGACACAATTTTCTACATCGCCAGTGCGCGAATGACTGAAATAGACTGGCAAAAACTGGGGAGCTGATATGTTCAGAAAACTTTTTGGCCGTAAGCCTGCCGCATCTGCTGCTCCCAAGCCACCTGAGATTATGGGCCTGTACCTTGGCGGATCGTTTGAACTTGACGCACTAAAGCTAAAAGTGCTCACTCCTGATTTAATTATTGCATCATGTGCTTCGTCTCAGCTCATTCAGGCCGTTGGCCACGCGCAGCTGGATTCTGGCGGCGACCTGCTGCGCTTTTATACGGACGATGACGGTTTTTTACAGGTAGTCACTGACGGCGGGCTGACTGAGAATCATATTACTGATGTAAAGTTGTGGCACTTTTATGATACTAAAACTATCGGTAATGATGCCCAGTGGAATGAGTGTCTAAATTCACTCATTTCACAGCCTACCTACGAAATTGAGGGTAAAACATTCACCCGGGTATGGGATGCGGTGGGCGACAGCTCGCCCCCGGTGGCTGTTACTGAAAAAACCTATGAAGAAGATGGTGATGTCAGTACCACGGATCAGTTTATGATGCTTTACGAACGTCCGCTTGATGATGAGCGCTTTGAGTCGCTTTTAGTCGTGGGCGAGGAAAAAATAATTAATAACAATAAAGATCGTTGCCTGGTCATCAGTACCGGCTTCGACGTTTTACCAACCGATATTCAAATAAATGGCTAGAGGATTAAGCATGGATTCAATGATGGCATCACTGGCAGGACTGGATAATTTCGCCCTGTACTTTGTAATTTCGATCGTATTTCTTTTCATCTTTAAATTTGTGTATGCATTAGTTACCCCCCATGATGAATGGAAGCTGGTAAAGGAAGAGAAGAATGTTGCCGCGGCAGTTGGCTTTGGCGGCGCGATTATTGGTTTTGCGCTGGCGCTGTCAGGCGCCGCAGCGAACTCGTTGTCAGTCATCGATTTTGCCATCTGGGGCGTCGTTGCCATCATCGCGCAGTCCCTGGCATTTGCATTATTGCGCTTCACCTTTATGCCGCGCATCGCCGAGCGAATTACCAATAATGAAGTTTCAGCCGGCGCGATACTGGCGGCAATGTCAGTGGCGGTGGGTCTGCTTAATGCCGCGTGTATGACTTACTAAGCGGGGGAAATTATGGCTACGCAAAAACGTACAAAACAGATAAATCTTACCCGCATGCGCAAGTCGCTGGCCGTTAAACCATTGGCAGTTGGCGTTGCGGGGATGTTCCTAAGCGCCTGTAGTGATAACCGTCAACAGGCTGATATCTATACATCGGTGGATGACTGTACCAGTGACAATCCCGATGCAGCGGATGAATGTCAGGCAGCTTATCAGCAGGCAATTGATGAAGCGGCCCGCACCAGCCCCAAATTTTCATCTGTTGCGGATTGTGAATATGAGTTCGGGCCAAATCAGTGCCGACAGATTGCCACTGACAATGGCAGCTTTTTTATGCCTTTTATGGCCGGCTTTATGGTCAGCCAGCTAATGTCGCCACGCACCTACTACTCTCAGCCATTATTCACCTCTTACTCGCCTTATTCACCGTTTCGTTCGCGTTGGGTAACCTCAGACGGTTACATCTTTGACGGCGATATCCGAAAGCGTAAATACCGGGTGAAGTCATCCACCTTTAAACCCAAGCCAACCGTGTCGCGCACTATAAGTCGCGGCGGATTTGGTAGCTCAGTCAGAGCAAAATCGTCCTGGGGTAGCAGCCGGTCACGTTCTGGCGGCTGGGGCGGTTAACGCAATTGTTCCGCCGACCAATTACGCCCAGGCCTGACTGGCAACAGCAGGCCAAAGAATACGGTTTTCACTTTCACACAATGTACGGCCAGCCGTACTGGGATGAAACGGCTTACTACCAGTTTTCTTTGCAACAAATTGAAAACGATATAGAAGACCCCACCGCCGAATTGCATCAGATGTGTCTGGCCGCAACGGAACGTGTGGTAAACAGCGAAGCGCTGCTGACCCGCTTTGCTATTCCACCGGCGTACTGGGATTTGGTACATTCCTCCTTTCATCAGCGCGAACCGTCACTCTATTCAAGGCTTGATTTGGTCTACGATGGCACAGGGCCTGCCAAACTGTTAGAAAATAACGCCGATACGCCGACATCTTTGTACGAATCCGGGTTTTGGCAGTGGTTATGGCTTGAGCAAAACGTTAACAATGGCAAACTCCCCCGGCAATCTGATCAATATAATTCATTGCAGGAAAAGCTGATTTTTCGCTTTGCCGACATTGCCCGGCAAAAACACATTGGGCAAATGCACTTCGCCTGCTGTAAAGACACCGATGAAGACCGAGGCACGGTGCAGTACCTGCAGGATTGCGCCAGTGAAACAGGCCTTGCCGCTGATTTTGTCTACATTGAAGATATCGGTCTGGCCGACACCGGCGTCTTTACTGATTTAGACGATGCACCTATTACTGACTGCTTTAAGCTTTATCCCTGGGAATTTATGATGGCCGATCCCTATGGTGAGGCACTGATAAACGCTGACGTCAGCTGGATTGAGCCTGCCTGGAAAGCGGTGATCTCCAACAAAGCGATTTTACCTCTGTTATGGGAGATGTTTCCAAACCACCCCAACCTGTTAGAGGCATATTTCGCCGATGCGCAACCCGCCCTTGGCGGCCAGCAGTGGGTAAAAAAACCGCTGTTTTCCCGTGAAGGCGCCAATATCTCTTTGATTAACGGGGCAGACGAACGCACATTATCTGATGGTCCTTATGGAGAGGAAGGTTTTATTATTCAGGCTTTTCATCCACTTCCCCGATTTGATCGTAACTACACGTTAATAGGAAGCTGGCTGGTCGATAATCTACCAGCCGGTCTTTCAGTCCGAGAGGACTCGTCTTTAGTTACACAGGACTTGTCGCGGTATTTACCGCATATAATTTTATGAGCCAATTACCCAGATTACGTTCACAATTTCGCCTGATTGCTATAATCGGTGCCGCGCTGATACTGCTTGAGATTATCAATCTTATTACACTAAACAGTTTAAACAGCCTGGGCATAATGCCCCGCTATCTGCCATCGTTGTGGAATATTATTACCGCACCCTGGGTGCATCAGACCCCTGCCCATTTAATCGCTAATTTATTACCCTTGCTGCTGTTTATCTGGCTAACGCTGCAATGGGGTAACAAAACCTTTGTTAAGGTCACCCTGACGGTATTTCTCGTCGCCGGGTTGGGTGTCTGGTTGTTTGGTCGCTCGGCTGTGCATCTGGGCGCAAGTGGTATTGTGTATGGCTATTTCGGGTTCTTACTATGGGCTGGTTTTAAAACCAAAAAGATCCCCTATATGATTATTTCCGTACTGGTGGCAATCCTCTACGGCGGATTAATCTTAGGTGTGCTGCCCGGTCGTGAATTTGTTTCTTATGAATATCATCTGTTCGGCTTTGCTGCCGGTTTGCTTGCCGCCTGGCGCTGGGGTGCAACCAGCACCGTGTGAGTCGTGTCTTATTACTGCCAACTTTAAGTTGAAGAAATTCAGTACCTTCACAAACTGATACACAAATTCTCTTTAACAGACGTTGGCAGTGACGACCAATTTCTTATAATGCAGTTAAGATAAGTGAAGTGAAGTATTCATGACCTCCACCAATCAAAGTAACCAAAAACAAAATCAGGGTTTTTTCGGTAACCTGGCATTTAATATTGTCATCCCCGTTGTCATTATGAGCTACACCAGCTCGGATGATCTTCTTGGTCCCGCCTGGAGCATTGTTGCTGCGCTGATTTTCCCCGTGGGTTATGGCTTCTGGGATTTAAAGCAATCCGGAAAAGTGAACGGGTTTTCTGTTCTGGGCATTATCAGTGTTTTACTAACCGGTGGGATCAGTTTATTGAAACTACCTGCCGAGTATATTGCTATTAAAGAAGCCGCCATCCCTGCGCTCATTGGTATAGCGGTACTTATTACCCAATATACTAAAAAGCCATTAGTGAAAATGCTGATCCTGAACGATCAGATTATTAACTGGAATGCCCTCAATGATGCGCTGGCGCGCAAAGGAAAAGAGCGGGAGTTTCGTCGTAAGGTCGCTAACAGTTCTTATATTGTGGCCACATCTTTTTTTGTGTCCTCTGCGCTGAATTATATTTTAGCCAAAGTTATACTGGTCAGCGAGCCGGGCACTACAGCTTATACAGAAGAGCTCGGCAGGATGACGGCACTCAGCTATCCGGTCATCGTTATTCCCAGCATGATATTGCTGGTCACCGCACTGTGGTATCTGTTCAGTCAGATTGGCAAAATTACCGGCGAAGACCTGGATAACTTTTTGAATCATCAGTAGGTCACCAGCCCCGCTATCAGCCGGGGCTTTTATTATATGTGCAGATGCTTTGCTGACTATGTCGCACCTCACTCGATTACTCTTTTGATGGAACGTTAACTGAGTACTATTTATCTCTTCGCGGCTTACTGAGTTACCTTTTTAAATATTGCAACTATACGATTAGCCGTAACAGACACAAAAAAGGGAGACGCCTGCGTCTCCCTTTTCGTTTAATACACCCTGTTATTCACAATGAAAATCTTTTTCAAAATTACAGGTATCGTTAGATGGGACCACAACAGGTTCATCGCTAGTAGAAAGCTGGCGCGACTGACCACTTACAAAGGCTTTCATCCGTTTTGCGATGTCAGTATTGTCCATCTGCCCGACAAATGCGTGGCTGCCCGCACCAAATGAAAACACCTCAACATCGACGCCGGTATGGCCTGATGTTGTCCAGCCTGTATTGCTCTTCATATCCAGAAATTTTTTCAACCCCGCCTCGCGCTGAACCACATCATCATGCGCAAGCACCTTGTTCAGTATCGTATGATCTTCTTCGGTAAAGGCAAAGCCGAGTTGCTGACTGATATACGCCAGCGGTTGTTCCATGTCCGGCATATTCTGTGCGATGGTGTGCACTGATGACTTCATGTTTTTCAAAAACTCTGGTGACCAGCGGTAATCACCGTTTGCACCAATGGTCAGCCCACCGGTACTGTGATCAGCGGTTAGGACCACCAGCGTATCCGGATGATTTTTCACATAGTCTTTCAAATAGCTGATGGTTGCAGCCAAATCGTCCATTTCGGCCATTGCAGAGCCGATATCATTCGCATGCCCGGCCCAGTCCACCTGGCTGGCTTCAACAAGAAGAAAAAATCCTTCCGAGTTTTCCAGATGCTTAATTGCATGCTCGGTCAGATAAGACAAGCGATGTTCACGGGTATCATCCAGCGCAGGGGGTAAACCTACCGGCGCAAATAATCCCAGCACGTCAGAACCAGCCGGGAGCGTGGCCAGCTTGTTGTAGGTATCCACATACTGATAATCAGCATCGATAAATTCGGCCACCAGGTCGCGGTCGTCTCTCTCAAAGTACTGGGTACCACCACCCAGCATAACATCCGCTGTTATCTCGCCATTTATCCGATCATCAAAAAAGCTATCGGCGAGCGCGTCGTAATTTTTGCGGCTTTCATTATGCGCAATATAAGATGCTGGCGTGGCGTGGTTTATCTGTGACGTGACCGCAACGCCCGTTCGCATGCCCTGCTTTTTGGCCAGCTGAAGCACCGACTCTACGTTAACTTTATTGTGATTAACGCCGATTGCACCGTTGTAAGATTTTTCGCCGCTGGCCAGTGCTGTTGCGGAGGCCGCTGAATCAGTCACAAACCCGGACATGTGATGCGGATAGGTAGAGGCATTACCGGTAAGGATATCGTCAAAAACAACCGTTTCGACAACCTCTGTTGTCGGATCATCCATAAAATTACGATATGCAGTGGTATAGGCCGGGCCCATTCCGTCAGCGACCACCATAATAATATTTTTAGGTGTATCTGCCTGCATGGTGTGCTTAGCATCATTAGCAGGTTTCGCTGATGACATACAACCAGACAACACAGCGGCGCTTATCAGCGATAAAATTGATACTTTTTTAAGCATGCTAGCGTTCCGTATATTGAGAATTCCGTTACAAAAGATAATGTAGAGTGTAAATCAGCCATAGTGTAGTCACAAAAGGTATTCCACCGCTGACGCAATTTAAACGATTAAATCATGTCGGCTTGCCATTATTCAGCCCTTTAACATTGTTTTCTACAATATGCTTTCTTTCCGAGAAAAAGCTGAAGCTGGCATGTAATGCGTTTACAACCGTCAGACTTTATTTAGCAAGCCTGTTTCATTCGTACTCCATCACCATCAATAGGTAACACCAAATACACACTCGCACCGCTGAGCAACGTAAACCATACGCATTCTGCCACCATTATTCATCTGCGTGATGCTGGCAAGAAGATTTGCTTAAGCCTGATAATATCATTGAGCTTAATATTCACCGTTTCAGGCATAGTTGACCCGATTTATTCTTCAACCGGTTGGACACTTTTTCAGGCACAGGGCCTGGACTCTCTTTGATAACGATATATTTCGCCTGGTTTCGATATCGTTTTGTCGAGTACAACATTGACGAGCCCCTCACAAACACACGCGCCTTATAAATTCACAGCATGAATGGCGATAATGCAAATTATATATTTACGTTATCTTGAGAATCCCCCTAGGATGAAATGGACCTTACGAAATTTGTTGCCCTGAATCGGCCAGCAAGAACAAAACAGATAACATAATGGAGAACGAGCATGTCGCAATATCAACAAGACATCGACGCGATCGCAACGTTAAAATCTACCCAACAAGGTAAGTGGGATAGCATCAGCCCTGAATACGCAGCCAGAATGAAAGCGCAGAATCGCTTTAAAACCGGTTTGGATATCGCTCGTTACACAGCGGCGATTATGCGTCAGGACATGGCCGATTACGATGCTGACAGCGCGCAGTATACGCAGTCACTCGGTTGCTGGCACGGTTTCGTGGGCCAGCAAAAAATGCTCTCCATTAAAAAGCACTATGGCAACACTAATAAACGTTACCTGTACCTGTCAGGCTGGATGGTAGCGGCACTTCGCTCAGAGTTCGGCCCGCTGCCAGATCAGTCAATGCACGAAAAAACCTCTGTGCCAGCCCTTATTGAAGAGCTTTACACTTTTTTACGTCAGGCCGATGCACAGGAGCTGGGTAAACTATTTAAACAGCTTGATGCAGCGAAAGACAGTGGGCAGGACACGTCTGCCATCCAGTCTCAGATTGATAATTTTGAATCACATGTTGTGCCCATTATTGCAGATATCGACGCCGGATTCGGTAATGAAGAAGCCACTTACCTGCTGGCGAAGAAAATGATTGAGGCGGGTGCGTGTTGTATTCAAATAGAAAATCAGGTGTCAGATGCAAAACAATGCGGACACCAGGACGGAAAAGTAACGGTTCCTCACGAAGATTTTCTGGCCAAGATTAATGCGGTTCGCTACGCCTTTCTTGAGTTGGGTGTCGACGATGGCGTTATTGTCGCTCGTACCGACTCGCTGGGCGCTGGCCTGACTCAGAAAATCCCGGTATCGCAGCAACCCGGTGATCTTGCCTCTCAGTATAATGCCTATCTTGATACCACAGAGGTCAGCGACGCCAGTGACCTGAACGAAGGTGATTTAGTACTTAAGCAGGATGGCAAATTGGTCAAACCGGTCCGCCTGCCCAATGGCTTATTTAAATTTAAACCGGATACGGGTGTAGATCGTGTGGTTCTGGACTGTATCACCTCTTTGCAAAACGGTGCCGACTTACTGTGGATTGAAACTGAAAAGCCTCACGTGCGTCAGATTGCCGATATGGTTAACCAGATTCGTGAAGTGGTGCCTGATGCCAAGCTGGTTTATAACAATTCACCATCGTTTAACTGGACACTGAACTTCCGTCAGCAAATCTTCGACCAGTGGAAGTCAGAAGGTAAAGATGTCTCTGGCTACCAGCGCGACAGCCTGATGTCTTCTGACTATGATGATTCGGAACTGGCCGCTGAAGCTGACCAGAAAATCCAGAGCTTCCAGCGAGATGCAGCACGTGAGGCGGGTATTTTCCACCACCTCATTACACTGCCTACTTACCATACCGCTGCATTGTCTACTGACAATCTGGCCAAGGGCTACTTTGGTGAAGAAGGTATGCTGGCTTATGTACGAGGCGTACAGCGTAAAGAAATTCGCGAAGGCCTGGCGTGCGTTAAGCATCAGGCGATGGCAGGCTCTGATTTGGGCGATACCCATAAAGAGTACTTCTCTGGTGAAGCCGCGCTTAAAGCATCGGGTAAAGACAACACCATGAATCAGTTTGACGTGTAAAGCGCGTTAACAGGGCGTGGTGCCCTCCCCTTCCCAACACTGGCTCCTTCGGGAGCCTTTTTTATGCCCGCTGATGTCAGTTACAGCATAAGACTAAATGACTATCTGACTTCTGTGGCGCTTGCCTTTATAATCACCAACTACGTTTTTTGTCACAGGGCATTAAAAGAATGAATATAGCCAAAGTGGATTTGAACCTTCTGGTTTATCTGGATGTGCTGTTGCGGGAAGGCTCGGTGACTAAAGCCGCTAATCAGCTCAGTATCACCCAGCCAGCGATGAGCAATGGCCTTAAACGCTTACGCGATTTATTTAAAGATCCCCTTCTGGTCAGGACCAGTGATGGCATGACGCCGACAAAGCGCGCGCTGGAATTACAGCCGGTGATAAGGGATGTGCTGAGCAGACTGGAAAGCTCAATTCAGCCGGAGACCGATTTTGAGCCGGCTACCAGTCGTCGGACATTCAGAATTATGACCAGCGATTATGCTGAAAGCACGCTGCTGCTCGGACTGTTGAACGAACTGGCGGTGCAGGCACCCAATATTACGCTGGATCTAATTACGCCCTCCGATGTGACATTCCATGATGTTGAGCAGGGCAAGGTGGATATGGCCATTAACCGCTTTGAAGAACTGCCCTTATCTTTTCACCAAAAAGTTATCTGGTATGACACATTCAGCTGTGTCATGAGCGCCCAGCATCCTTTGGTTGATAACTGGGATTTGCCGGGGTATCTGAATGCCCGCCATGTCTGGGTAAGTAAAACCGGTTTTGGTGTGGGTGTAGGCATCGACCCCAACGAGGTTCAGAAACTGGGCTGGGTAGATGCCGAGCTGGTGAAACTGGGTAAACATCGAGATATCAGAGTATTCACCCGCCACTACCACGCAGCATTACAAATAGCGAAAACGCAGCATTTGATTGCCACGTTGCCCACCAAAGCAGCCAGACTATTCAGCGACGACCCTACAGTGGTTCTTAAAGCGCCGCCGTTCGACATTCCCCCCATAGCACTGAAAATGGCCTGGAGCGCGCTGCTGCATCATGATGCAGGGCATATCTGGTTGCGCCGCCTGATTGGCGATGTCGCCCAGCGAATGAACGACGGAGAAACATTCAGCTAATTTATGGCAAAGATACAACTCATAAATTAAAAATAAGGTGGCAGGCCCTCTACACTGGTATAAAAACTAAGGAGAGAAAAATGGCTGATAACACTAATCAGAGCTACGTCGCTCAGGGCCGCCTTAACATCGCCTCTACCCTACATACATTTATTAATGAGCAGGCATTACCGGGCACCGGCATTCAGCCTGCGCATTTCTGGCAATCTTTCGAATCCATCCTGACCGACTTAACGCCGCAGAATATGTCACTGCTCGAAAAGCGTGAATCACTGCAACAGCAAATAGATGACTATCATCGTGCGGGTAAGTCTGTCAGCGACGAGTCTTACCAGGCATTTCTGCGCGATATCGGTTACCTGGTGAATCCGCCGCAGGCGGTCACCGTCACCGTGGATCGTGTGGATGATGAAGTCGCAACCATGGCAGGTCCTCAACTGGTCGTCCCTATCAATAATGCACGCTACGCGTTAAATGCTGCCAATGCGCGTTGGGGCAGTTTGTACGATGCATTTTACGGCACTGATGTGATTGAACAAAAAGACGAACTGGCACCCGGCAACACCTATAATGAAGCCCGTGGCGCCGCAGTGGTTAAAAAGGCGAAAGCGTGGCTGGATACCGTAATTCCTTTGCAGGCCGGCTCGCATAGCGATGCCACAAATTATTGGATAAAGGGCGACACGCTGGCTGTTAAATTTTCTGACGGCACTGAATCAGCCCTTAAAACACCTCAGTCGCTGGCCGGCTATCGCGGTAATGCCCAAACGCCTGATGCACTGCTTTTCAGTCATAACCAGCTACATTTTGAGATTCAAATCGACAGAGAGCACCCGGTTGGTAAAACCGATAAGGCTGGCGTCAGCGATGTTTTGATGGAAGCGGCGTTAAGCACCATTATGGACTGTGAAGATTCAGTGGCGGCAGTAGATGCTGAAGATAAAACCCTGGTGTATCAAAACTGGCTGGGGCTGATGAAAGGTACCCTGTCTGTTGAGGTATCCAAGAACGGCAAATCCTCTGTCCGCAGACTAAATCAGGACAGGCGATACCTTCGCACCGGCGACAACTCATCCTTTACGCTACCTGGCAGAAGCCTGATGTTTGTGCGCAATGTCGGCCACCTCATGCAAAATGACGCCATACTGGTCGACGGCGAACCTGTGTTTGAAGGATTAATGGACGCCATGGTTACCGCAGTTATCGGTATTCATGACTTAAAGGAAAATGGCGAATACCGTAATTCCAGAAAAGGCAGCATTTACATCGTCAAGCCCAAAATGCACGGGCCGGAAGAGGTGGCCTTTTCTGATACCCTCTTCAGACGTGTTGAGCAGGCACTGGGGCTGGCCGAGAATACCCTGAAAATGGGAATCATGGATGAGGAGCGCCGCACCAGTGTGAATCTTAAGGCATGTATAGCCCAAGCGCAGCACCGGGTGGTATTTATTAACACCGGCTTTTTGGATCGGACTGGTGATGAAATTCATACCTCAATGCTGGCCGGTGCCTTTGCCCCAAAAGCAGCGTTAAAAGAACGCCCATGGATTACGGCATATGAAAAAGCGAATGTGGTCACCGGGCTGGAGTGCGGCCTGTCGGGCAAGGCGCAGATTGGTAAAGGCATGTGGCCCGTACCAGATAATATGGCGGCGATGATGAAAGCGAAAATCGGCCATCCGCAGGCAGGCGCGTCCACAGCCTGGGTCCCCTCACCCACCGCGGCCACCCTGCATGCCCTGCATTACCATCAGGTTGATGTCTTCGAAGTTCAAAAATCATTACAAAACAGTGCGTTTGATGGCCTGTCAGATATTTTAACAATCCCCTTAATGGCAAAAGATTCAGCGTTATCCTCGTCGCAAATTCAGCGCGAACTGGACAATAACGTACAGGGTATTCTCGGTTATGTGGTGCGCTGGGTACATCAGGGTATTGGCTGCTCAAAGGTACCGGATATTGATAATGTTGGTCTGATGGAGGATCGCGCCACGCTGAGAATATCATCCCAGCATATTGCCAACTGGCTGGAGCACGGTGTGGTGACCAAAGAACAGGTGAAGGATACGCTGGCACGGATGGCTTCACTGGTCGATGAGCAGAATGCCGGTGACGATGCTTACATTCCGATGACACCGAATTTGCAGGATTCAATCGGTTTCCAGGCTGCCTGCGACCTGATTTTTGAGGGCACACGTCAGCCCAGTGGATACACTGAACCACTCTTACATCAGCGTCGTCGCGAAATGAAGGCAAAACTGGCCCATACCTGATGTTGTTAAGTATGCTCCGAGCATATGTGATGTGAGCAAATAAAAGCCGCCTTCAATGGGCGGCTTTGTTGTTCTGCTGCACTTTTAACCAAAGATTATCGCTAAATGGGTTAAGTATTGCCTGCCATACTTGTGGTGAAGATAATAAATCAAATTCTGCTTGGAAAATGTGCAAACTGATGCAACACTTATCTGTAAGCTCCATACAGTACGTTCGAGTCTGCCCATATGGCAGTAATGGCGTGAGATGAGAAGTAGTCGCATTATGGCCAACAAACCAACATTCATGGGAAGCCTTTCCCGTAAAGTTAACGGCACGAAATTAGGCAAACTGATTAAGGGCTATAAACAGCTTCGTGAAGCTAATTATATTTCTTCTCATTTTGGCACTTACCTGACGCCTATCATGGCTGATAACCATGAGATGCGTAATGCTGCGTTTCAGATTCGACACAACGTCTATTGTGAAGAGTTGAAATTTGAGCCTGTCGCACCCGATGGGCTGGAGATCGATGAGTTTGACCAATACTCCCGCCATTGTCTGATTCGCCATCTTAATAGCGGTAGCCTTGCCGGCACCGTTCGCACCGTTCGTCCGCTGCAGGATCATGAGTTGTTGCCCATTGAGAAGTACTGCTTATCCTCTATTACCCGGCACGATCTCAACCCGCAGAACTTTGACCGTAAAGATGTGTGTGAGATTTCCAGGCTGGCGGTGCCTGCGCAGTTCAGACGGCGTCAAATGGACCGGTTTGCCGGCGCAGCGACAGGTGTTATTAACCAGTCGGCTTATTCTGAAACAGAGTTACGCTGCTTTCCTTTTATCGCTATCGGTTTATATTTTGCCGCTGCTGCATCAGCCATAGAAGGTGACATCCGCCATGCTTTTGTCATGATGGAGCCAAGGCTGGCCCGCAGTATGAGTTTTGTCGGTATTCGCTTTGAGCAAATCGGGCCTGTCATCGACTACCACGGTAAACGCGCGCCGTATTACATCAATAAAGAATTACTAATGGATAATCTGAAGCCTGGGTTTAAATCGATGCTCAATACCATTCGTGGCAGTATTCGGGAGCAACTTCCGGAGGTAGAAACCTTCTACCACAATGAAGTGGCGACAAATACTAAACCACTGCAGCGCCACGCGTACTAACTGACAGCCGACGCGCGTTGTTAAAAAGCCTGACACATTTTATTCTTTGCAAAACAAGCGATTACCTTCAGAGGCGATAAGCAGCTAATAGCAGTAAAATGTCAGGCCATAAAAAAGGAGCGTATATCACGCTCCTTTTTATCTCATCAGAAAGCTCTCAGTTTCCTGTCAGACTTTATAATAGTCCCGGTACCACTCAACAAAGTTATTTACACCCGTCTCGATGGTCGTTGTTGGTCTGTAGCCAGTATCTTTCACCAGTGCTTCTACATCAGCAAAGGTATCTGGCACATCACCCGGTTGCAGTGGCAGTAGCTCTTTTTCTGCCTTTTTGCCCAGTGCATTTTCCAGCGTCTCGATATAGGTTAGCAGGTGCACAGGTGTCTGCGCGCCGATGTTATACACTTTCCATGGCACCTTACTGGAACCCGGGTTTGGCTTCTCACCTGTCCATTGTGGGTCGACCTGCGCAGTATTATCCAGCGTAGCGATAATCCCTTCGACGATATCATCAATATAGGTAAAGTCACGACGGTGATTACCGTGGTTAAATACCTTAATCGGCTCATCTTCCAAAATGGCTTTGGTGAACAGGAACAGCGCCATATCAGGACGTCCCCAGGGGCCGTACACAGTGAAAAAGCGTAAACCCGTCGTTGGCAGGTTGTAAAGGTTGCTGTAGGTATGCGCCATCAGCTCGTTGGCTTTCTTGCTGGCTGCATACAATGACATTGGGTGATCAACATTATCTTCCACAGCAAACGGCATGCTTTCATTGGCGCCGTATACCGAGCTGGAAGAGGCATAAACCAAATGCTTGATGTCATTATGGCGACAACCTTCAAGGATGTTCATAAAGCCAACGATGTTTGAGTCGATATAAGCATGCGGGTTTTCAATAGAGTAACGAACACCAGCCTGCGCAGCCAGATGGACCACTTTATCGAATTTCTCTTTGGCAAAGAGTGCTTCCATGCCTTCACGATCTTCTACCGACATTTTTACAAAACGGAAGTTATCGGCACTGGGTAGCGCCTTTATGCGCTCCAGGCGCGCTTCCTTTAATGTAGGATCGTAATAATCGTTAAGATTATCCAGACCGACGACTTCATCGCCCCGCTCCAGCAAATACATGGAGACGTGTGAACCGATAAATCCCGCCGCTCCGGTAACAAGCACTTTCATTTTAAACGTTTCCTTATAAGCGTATATCAACGCCTGTTTTATCAAACATATATTTTAAATCAAAAATTACGCTTTCGTCTTTACAGAAACTACGCAATTCTTCCGCCGACCAGGCTTTAAACTGGTTATGCGCCACCGCACCGATAATCGCATCGTATTTGCCTTTTTCCGGCGAGCCAGTCAGCTCAAGGCCGTACTCATGCAAAACCTCTTCCGGATCTGCCCACGGGTCATAAATGTCCAGATTAACATTGTAATCACGTAATTCTGTTGCAATATCAACAACTTTTGTGTTTCGAATATCCGGGCAGTTTTCTTTAAACGTGATACCCAGAAGCAACACATTACCGCCATTTACCATGATTTGCTTTTTAAGCATGGTTTTAACCAGACGGGAAACAACATATTCTCCCATCTTATCGTTAATGCGGCGCCCGGCTAGTATCACATCCGGGTGGTGACCTAATTCTTCTGCCTTGTGGGTAAGGTAGTACGGGTCAACGCCGATACAGTGGCCGCCCACCAGCCCGGGACGAAACGGTAAAAAGTTCCATTTACTGCCAGCCGCTTCCAATACCTCTTCGGTATCGATGCCGGCTTTGGCAAAAATCATTGCTAATTCATTGATAAGCGCGATATTCAAATCACGCTGGGTGTTTTCAATCACTTTTGCTGCTTCTGCGACTTTGATTGAAGAGGCACGGTGCGTACCTGCAGTAATGATCTCGCGATACAGGGCGTCAACTTTATCTGCAATCTCAGGTGTGCTGCCTGATGTGACCTTGACGATGGACTCCAGGCGATGCTGTTTATCACCAGGGTTTATACGCTCGGGGCTGTAGCCGGCAAAAAAGTCTTTATTAAAGGTAAGGCCGGATTTTTTTTCAATAAGCGGAATACAGTATTCTTCTGTCGCTCCCGGATAAACCGTTGATTCATAGATGACCACGGTGTTGGCTGTAATAACCTCACCAATCATTTCGCTGGCTTTATGAAGCGGCGTCATATCAGGCTGTTTATTGCTATCAATGGGCGTAGGTACGGTAACAATAATGACATCACACCCGGATAACGCAGACTTATCGTCAGTGAAACTCAGCGAAGAAGCGGCTTTTAATTCCTCTTCTGTCACTTCCAGTGTGTGATCTTTATTTCCCTGAAGCTCTTTTACCCGCTGAGAGTTAATATCAAAGCCCACGGTGGTGCGATATCGCCCGAATGCAACAGCCAAAGGTAAACCTACATAACCCAGACCGATAACGGCGATTTTTTTAAATTCTACTGACATACACTTACAACGCTCATTTTTTAATGATGTTTGCACATTTCATTTTGTAAGGAAACGACTATCTTGCCTGCAGGCAAGCACTACTGCAACGGAATGTTATGCTTGCGGGCCAGCGTAGTAATATGGCTGACCGGGATCGCATAGGTAATTCCACTGGGACGGGTGATTGCCGACTCTTTGGTTTCTTTTACAAATACTTTATTTACTACAGCGAACACTTCTGTTGTGTCGGCGCGATATACCGGACTGCCGCTGTTACCAGGATAGGCGACAACATCCAGCTGATATACCATAAAAGGATTACGCAAACGTTGCAGGAATTGTTCAGATATCTGTGAGGTGTTTTTCGCCGCAATGATATTCGGTGTGTATGCAGCGACTATTCCTTTATGAGTGGCCGGATACAAGCCTAGTACACCGCCAATGGGGAACCCTGTTACGGCAATATCAGTACCGTCACCAACAGGTTCATCCTCATTATAAAGTGGTAGTGCTGGTAGCGCGGTGGGTATTTCAAGAATAGCAAGGTCGTGCTCTTCATCCCTGTAAATTTTCTGGACAGGTAGAATTTGCCCCTTCTTGCCATGCCCGGCAAACACAGTGCGCTGATATTTAACATCCTCGGGCACCTGCATATCGATCACATGTGTGTTGGTGACCACGTATTTACCATTACCAATAACAAAACCGGTCCCTTTTAACTGGTGACTTACCGTGGCAAGCGGCGCGACAAGACCGACGCCTACTACGGAGGGTTTTATTTGTTTAACCGTATCAGCAAGCGTTGCAGCCAGCGCTGAATGACACAGGCACATCAGCACTAAAACCACTGCACATTTCCCTGCGACCATTGTTACCACCTTTTATTGTTAAATCCTTTTGCCGGACCGCATTTTAAATTGCCCGCGTGTATAATAGTATGCATCAATAATAAAAGTAAGCACTATCACGCTGACATCAGTGTTTAAAACGCACTCGCCTTCTTTAGTGTCAGCAACATACTTATCTTGGCTTCAACGCGAAAAGTAAGAGAGATTTAGCAGTGTTTGATTACGATACCGCATTTTCAAGAAATATCGGCTGGGTTACGCAACAGGAACAGTCGCAGTTACGCCAGAAACGGGTCGCGATTGCCGGTTGTGGTGGCGTGGGCAGCATGCATGCGCTGACATTGGCACGGCTAGGTGTGGGCAATGTCAATTTATCGGATTTTGATGAGTACGACGTGCATAATTTCAACCGCCAGGCCGGCGCGTTTATGTCTACAGTTGGGAAAAATAAAATGCATGTTATGCATGACATGCTCAAAGACATTAACCCGGAAATGGACATTCGTGATTTTGGTGACGGCGTGAATGCCGATAACGTAGATGACTTTCTTGAAGACGTCGACCTATATATAGACAGTCTGGACTTTTTTGCACTGGACGCCCGCAAGCTGGTTTTCCAAAAATGTTATGACAAGAATATTCCGGTGGTTACCGCTGCGCCTTTGGGGATGGGCTGCGCCCTACTCTGTTTTATGCCCGGCAAGATGAATTTTGAGGAATACTTTCGTTTTGAGGATAAGCAGGATACTGAAAGCCAGCTTATTCAGTTTCTGATTGGCTTGTCGCCTGCCATGCTGCAACGAAATTATCTGGTTGATGAAACAGCGGTTAGTTTTCAAGAGCGCCGGGGCCCGTCTACAGGAATGGCGGTAAATCTGTGTGCGGGTATAGCAGAAACCTATGCGCTTAAAATATTGTTAAACCGCGGCGAGGTGCTGTGCGCCCCCTATGGCCTGCATTTTGATGCTTATCGCAATAAACTTACCCGTACCTGGTGTCCGAAAGGAAATCGTGGCCCCATTCAGCGTCTTAAATTTAAGATTGCTGCAAAAATAGTAACAAATAATGAGTGACATTATGTCAATAACTTTTACACATCCTTTTTTATGAGATAACAAAAACACACAATTCCCATCAATTTCAACAACTTGCAAAGTTGGCATCATGACTGCATTACCTCTAGCGTGGATTACTCAGCCACTTTTAAATTGGAATATGGAGATTGGAAACATGAAAATTAAAACTTTAGTAAAATCATTGGCACTAACTGCTGGTATCGCGGCTTCTTTCTCAAGCCACGCTGACTTCCTGGACTTCCAGGTTGACGAAACTCCTTATGGTGGTGAAGTAATCACTGCTGATAAGCTGAATGGCGGTTATAAAGAAATCATCGACTTTGATGGCAACGGCAACTTCACTGCTACTGCGTTTGCAAACATGAATCAACTGTTCAGCAACGAAGGTGGTGACAACCTTGGCGCAGCTTCAATGATCGGTTCTAACTACAGCCTGTATGCAACATTCTCTGCAACTGGTACTGTTATGACTCCGGGCATCGACGGTTCAATCTCGTCTCTGTCTGCTGACCAGGGTTCATTCCAGCTGTTCATCGATCCAAATCGTGACACTACAGCTGCAGACGCTGACCTGAGCTTGTCTAACACTGCTGACGACATGATGTTAGGTGAAAGCATGAACATCGGCCGTAACGTAGGTCTGTTATATGGATTCGGCGGCGTGTTTGATTTCATGTTTAGCGACTTCGAACTGACTGCAGAAGGCGATTCGTACTTTGTATCACCTACTCCGTTCTACATGTATGTTAACGTAGATGGTGACTTTGATACTTTCCCTCTGGAAGGTCAGCAACGTGTAACAGGTGACGTAAGTGCGGTATTCGTACCAGAACCTTCTACACTGGCTGTACTTGGT
>CAZOYR010000008.1:49420-54512 GCA_964584105.1 uncultured Alteromonas sp. | reverse complement strand
AACAATAAACAACTGTTTTTAAATGCTATTTTAAAAATTCATCGTATAAGGCCATATTCGACCTTTGTTATGAATTGATTTTATTTCCCATTATGGTTATTTTGTATCCCCAGCTATGCACCATTGCATAATGATGCGGCGCACATGGCTGGTATCCTCTAATAATAAATAACAACAAATAACAGACACATGCCTGATGGGTGTCAAACACCCGCAAAATAAGATGTCTGATGTAGCTACAGTTCACGAACCTCTGCGTGAGAATGTAGCCTGTACCTTGCCCAGTCGAAGGTTGAAGGAGTTTAGAGATGAGTTTATATAATCCCAATGATTCGAGGGACAACTGTGGTTTTGGCCTTATCGCCCATACCAATGGCGAAGCCAGTCACCAGTTGGTTAAGACAGCCATTCATGGTCTGGACAGGATGCAACATCGCGGCGGTATTGCTGCCGATGGTAAAACAGGTGACGGTTGCGGCTTATTGCTGCAAAAGCCGGATGCATTTTTTAAATCTGTTGCCCAGGAAAGCGGTTGGAAGCTTAGTAAAAAGTATGCTGTTGGCATGATTTTCCTGAGCCAGGATGAAACCCTGGCACAGCAAGCCAGAGAAGTGCTTAATGAAGAGCTCGAAAAAGAAACATTAAGCGTACCTGGCTGGCGCAAAGTCCCGGTGAACAATGACGTACTGGGCGAGCTTGCCCTCACTGGCGTACCACAGATTGAACAGGTATTTGTCAACGCGCCGCCAGGCTGGCGCAAGCGTGATCTTGAACGCCGCCTTTATATGGTTCGGCGCCGGGCAGAAAAACGTCTTGAGCAAGATCCTGACTTTTATGTGGCCTGTTTATCCGGACTGGTCACAATTTATAAAGGGCTGGTCATGCCCAAAGATCTGCCGGCGTTCTATGCAGACCTGGCCGATGAGCGCATGCAAAGCGCCATTTGTGTCTTCCACCAGCGCTTTTCCACCAATACATTACCTCGCTGGCCATTGGCCCAGCCATTTCGCTTTCTGGCGCATAATGGTGAAATCAATACCATTAAAGGTAACCGTGACTGGGCGAAAGCCCGTACCGGAAAATTTTCAACGCCGTTAATTCCGGATCTTAAAGACGCTGCGCCGTATGTGAATTCGGATGGTTCAGATTCCTCTTCACTGGATAACATGCTGGAATTATTCCTGGCCGGCGGCATGGATTTATTTCGGGCGATGCGATTGCTGGTGCCACCGGCATACCAGAACAACCGTACTATGGACGATAATCTTCGTGCTTTTTATGAGTTCAACTCAATGCACATGGAGCCGTGGGACGGACCTGCTGGTATCGTATTAACAAACGGTCGCCACGTGGCCTGTAATCTGGACCGGAACGGTCTGCGTCCTGCTCGCTATGTCATTACCAAAAATGGTTTTATTACCCTCGCGTCTGAAGTCGGCATCTGGGATTACGATGAAAAGGATGTGATAGAAAAAGGCCGTGTGGGGCCCGGCGAAATGCTGGCGGTGGATACGTACAATGGCAAGGTGTGGCGCTCCAATGAAATTGATGATGAGCTTAAAGATCGTCACCCCTACCGTGAGTGGCTAGACAAACATATCCGCCGGTTAACGCCGGTCGAAGATGCGGATGCCTCTCAAATAGGTACCCGTGTGTTTGACGACGACATGATGGCGGTCTATCACAAGCTTTATAACTATAGCTATGAAGAGATTCAGCAGGTTATCAAAGTGCTGGCCAAAGATGGTCAGGAAGCGGTGGGCTCCATGGGCGATGATACGCCGATGGCTGTCATGTCGTCGAAAACCCGCACACTCTATGATTATTTCCGCCAGCAGTTTGCGCAGGTCACAAACCCGCCAATCGACCCGCTGCGTGAAAATCACGTGATGTCGCTGGCTACCTGTATTGGTCGGGAGCAAAATGTCTTCAGCGAGACATCCGGCTACGCTGACCGTGTACTCTTTCAGTCGCCAATACTGATGTATACCGACCTGAAGCAGTTGCGGGAGTTTAATCCTGAGCATTACTATTCAGAAATCGTCGAGCTGCAGTATTCGCAGGAAGAGGGCTTACGTAAAGCTATCGAGCGGATCTGCAACGATGTTGAATATTTGGTTAAAACGAAAAAAGCAGCGTTTGTTGTTTTATCTGACCGCAACATTCGCAAAAATCGTTTACCCATTCCTGCGGCCATGGCCGTAGGTGCTGTTCAGCGTCGACTGGTTGATAAAGCCTTGCGCTGTGATGCCAATATTGTGGTGGAAACGGCCACGACCCGTGATCCGCATCATTACGCTGTACTGATTGGCCTGGGTGCAACGGCGATTTATCCGTTTCTGGCTTATGAAACCATTGAACAGTTATGCGATAAGGGCGAACTGGAAATCAGTGCGATGGAGGCCACCATCAACTATCGTAAGGGCATTAATAAAGGCCTTTACAAGATTATGTCTAAAATGGGCATTAGCACGGTGGCCAGCTATCGTTCAGCCAAACTGTTTGAAGCTATTGGCATTAATAGTGAAGTGATGCAGCTGTGCTTTGACGGTATTGCGTCAAGAATTCAGGGTGCCGGATTCAGCGATTTTGAGCAGGATATTCTTAACCAGTCTCGTATCGCCTGGCTGAAGCGTAAAGCTATCTCGCACGGCGGCCTGCTAAAATATGTTCATGATGGCGAATACCATGCGTACAACCCCGGCGTGGTCATGTCTTTACAAAAAGCCGTGGTATCGGGAAAGTATGAAGACTACCAGGATTACGCCAGACAGGTGAATGAACGCGACCCGGCCCATCTGCGTGATCTGCTGACATTCAATCCTCAGGCTGAGGCCATTGATGTCAGTGAAGTAGAGCCTGCCGAGAACCTGTTCCCGCGCTTCGATACCGCTGCAATGTCAATCGGTGCGTTAAGTCCTGAAGCCCATGAGGCGCTCGCTATTGCCATGAACCGTTTGGGCGGTCAGTCCAACTCCGGTGAAGGCGGTGAGCACCCCTCTCGCTTTGGTACCGAGAAAAATTCTAAGATAAAACAAGTCGCATCAGGACGCTTTGGTGTAACGCCGCACTATTTGGTCAATGCGAATGTTATTCAAATTAAGGTTGCCCAGGGCGCGAAGCCTGGTGAAGGCGGTCAGCTCCCCGGTGATAAGGTCAATCGTTACATCGCGACCTTGCGATTCTCGGTACCGGGCGTAACCCTGATTTCTCCACCGCCGCACCACGACATCTACTCTATCGAAGATTTGGCGCAGCTGATTTTTGACTTAAAACAGGTCAACCCGGCAGCCCTTATCTCCGTTAAGCTGGTCTCAGAACCCGGAGTCGGCACTATTGCCACTGGTGTTGCTAAAGCCTACGCCGATCTGATTACGGTCTCCGGCTACGATGGGGGTACCGGTGCCAGTCCGCTGACATCAGTAAAATACGCTGGCAGCCCGTTTGAACTGGGTCTGGCTGAGACACAGCAGGCGCTGGTAGAAAATGGCCTGCGTCACAAAGTTCGCCTGCAAACCGATGGCGGCCTGAAAACCGGACTGGATGTAGTTAAGGCCGCCTGCCTGGGTGCAGAAAGCTTTGGCTTTGGTACCGGGCCGATGGTTGCGCTGGGCTGTAAATATCTGCGCATCTGCCACCTGAACAACTGTGCAACCGGTGTTGCGACCCAGGACGAAAAACTTCGCGAGGAGCATTTCATCGGCTTGCCGGAAATGGTCATGAACTACTTTAAGTTCATTGCACAGGAAGTTCGCGAAATCATGGCGTCTTTGGGTGTGAAAAAGTTTGATGACTTAGTGGGTCGCACCGACCTGTTAAAGACACTGGATGGTATCTCAGCTAAGCAGAACCGACTGGATTTATCGCCGCTGCTTGAAATGCCCCATCCGGGTGAGCACACGCGACTGTTTAACTCGCAAACAACGAACGCGCCAATGGACAAAGGCGAGCTGAATGCGCAGCTGTTTAAAGATGGTCAGCAGGCAGTACAGAAGGCCAGTGGACTTTCGCTCAGTTATCCGATTCGTAATACCGATCGTTCTGTCGGCGCATTACTTTCCGGAGAGATTGCCAAGGTCCATGGAAACCAGGATATGGAAGATTCGCCGATTGAAGTTCAGTTTACCGGCACCGCCGGACAGAGCTTCGGTGTATGGAATGCCGGCGGCCTGCACATGCGTATTGAAGGTGATGCCAACGACTATGTCGGTAAAGGCATGACTGGCGGTAAGCTGGTTATTTATCCGGCGCGTGGAATAACCTTTGATGCGCCCAATAGCGCCATTATGGGTAATACCTGTCTGTACGGCGCCACCGGCGGAAAGCTGTTTGCTGCCGGCCGGGCCGGCGAGCGCTTTGGCGTGCGTAACTCCGGCGCTATTGCCGTGGTTGAAGGATGCGGTGATAACGGCTGCGAATACATGACCGGTGGTATTGTCGCTGTACTTGGCAAAGTGGGCGTTAACTTCGGTGCCGGTATGACCGGCGGGTTCGCCTATTTGCTGGACACAGATAATGATCTGGCTGACCGGGTGAATGAAGAGCTGGTAGAAATCATGCCAGTGGAGGATAAAAACATTCTGGTAGAACATCTGCGTGGGCTGATTAATCAACATTATGAAGAAACCGGCAGCGAGCATTCGCTGAATCTGCTGACTGACTTCAGCAATACGCTGAAGCAGGTGAAGTTGATTAAACCCAAAACCAGTGACGTGAAGAATTTGCTGGGCCATATCAGCCGCTCCAGTGATGAGCTTCGCATTCAGGCGCAGTAGGAGGTGTGACGTATGGCTAAGAATGTATATCAGTTTGTGGACGTTGAACGTATCGATCCACCCAAAAAGCCGATTCAGGTGCGAAAGTCTGAATTTGCTGAAATTTACCAGCCGCTGAGCCAGTCTCAGACCGAAGGTCAGGCTGACCGCTGCCTGGATTGCGGTAACCCGTATTGTGAGTGGAAATGCCCGGTACACAATTACATTCCGCAGTGGCTCGACCTGGCGAATCAGGGGCGCATCATGGAGGCTGCTGAGTTATCTCATAAGACCAACAGTCTGCCCGAGGTATGTGGCCGGGTATGTCCGCAGGACCG
>CAZOYR010000008.1:46714-49320 GCA_964584105.1 uncultured Alteromonas sp. | reverse complement strand
GGTGGCGATACCACCATGGACTGTGTGCGTACCTCCATTCGTCAGGGCGCCAAAAAAGTCATCTGTGCATACCGACGTGACGAAGAGAGCATGCCGGGTTCTCGTCGTGAGGTGGTCAATGCCCGTGAAGAAGGCGTTGAATTTCAATTCAACCTTCAACCTATGGATATCGCCATTGATGAAAATGGCCGTGCCAAAGGTGTGAAGCTGGTGAAAACAGAAATGGGACCGCCGGATGTCAATGGCCGCCGCCGCCCGGTGGAAGTTGAAGGCTCAGAACATGTCCTGGAAGCCGATGCGGTTATCATCGCGTTTGGTTTTCAGCCCAGTCCGGCGAACTGGTTCTCTGATTACGGCATTATTCTGGATGAAAAAGGCCGCGTGATCGCGCCATCAAAAGGAAAGTTTGCGTTTCAGACTGCCAACCCGAAGATTTTTGCTGGCGGAGACATGGTGCGTGGTTCAGATTTGGTGGTTACAGCCATTGATGAGGGACGCAAAGCCGCCGGTGGCATTATGGATTACCTCGGCGTCTGATAATTATTGCAGGTGGCACAGACGCGGCTGCCTGCACTTCCCCTCAATAACACCCGCCTCTGTCTCTTTCTTTGCCTGACCCCGCGATACCTTAATATTATATAGCATACCTAATACCCCGTAAGATCAGTTGATGGGGCCTGAGCACAAACCTATAGTAGTCAGGTACACAAAATAATCAAAAACGGGGTCGTATGAAGTTTTTAGGCGCGTTAACACTCTCTGCTTTATTCGCAGTGTCTTTTACCTCACAGGCAGAAACCAGTCAGCCTGATGTCGCGGCCTGCCCGGGTGATTTTTACTCTATTACCATGCCTGGCGATGCCGTTCAGTGCCAGCGTTTCGACGACGATATGCCAGCATCGCTGGTCTTCCATACCCCCATGGAGCACCAGCAAATTATTGACTGGTACCAACAAGCCATGCCTGAATTGGATGTCGTCAGTCAGTTCAATGGCAGAGTGGTCCTGGCCGCCCAGCAGAACAATATTCGGGTGGTTGTTTCCCCGGACAATGACGGTTCTCAAATTGACCTGTTAGTTATCGATACGCTGCTGGCCCGCCAATAACCTTTTCTTGCCTGGTGTTACCTGACACGCGCCCCAACCGCATGGTAGCACCAGCACCTTTTATCCCGCACTCTGTCTGTTCATAACTCCCTGTTCCCTGCCCTTGCGACGAATAAAAGTTTCTTTTGTTAAAATGGCACTTCCCTTGCAATTCTTTGATTGAAGATGATTTTTTTACTGTAAACGTCAGAAAACCGACGCTTTTACATGTTTTGTCGAGGAATTGTTATGGAACTGGCTATTATTCTAATGATGCTTCTGATTGTGGTTGCTGCAGGCGCCATAAAATTGTCAGATGGCGGGGTCGCTTTCCCCTTTAAGCGCAGACAACAGCTGTTTACTCCAGTGGAACATACGTTCCTTAACCTGATTGAACAGTCCATGGGTCGCGAGTTTCGTATTTTATGTCGCGTACGGTTATCTGACGTGCTGTCAGTTCGGCAAAGCACATCGAAAAAGCAGGCCAGCGCCGCCATCGCGCGTGCATCATCCCGCCAGCTGGATTTCATTTTATGTGATAAGGACGATATGACACCTATTCTGGCCGTCGACTTAGTGCACAGCGCCGGGAAAGACGGCTATAAATCTCAGCGCGACTGGTTTGTGTCCGGTGCCCTTGATGCAGCCGGCATCCCGCACGCGCGAATCAAGGTGAAGTCAGGTTACACAGTAGAAGAGATCAGAGAATGTCTTGAGACAAAACTGATCCCGTATCGTCGCAAACAGAATAAACTGGCGCAGGTACCCAGCCATAATCCAACAACACCAAAACGCCCTACTCGCCCATTACGTTCCAGCCGCGCAGCCGCTTAGTTTTAAGGGAAGTCACATCACCCCCAAGATGTGATTTCCCGTTCTTTTCAACACTGTCAGTTTGACCCGATTCGTATTACCATACGCCGCATTGTCTGTTTTCACGCATTAACATTAAAAGCCTGCAATTATGTCAAAAATCGGAATTCTGGGTGCCATGGATCAGGAAGTGGCCCTGTTAAAATCTTCACTTGAGAACCTTACCACTGAAACCTGGCACCATCTGACATTTTATCAGGGTGTTTTAAGCGGCCATGAGATCGTATTGGTCAAATGCGGCATCGGTAAAGTAGCGGCGTCGGTAGCTACTACAGCGCTCATTGAACGGTTTGCTCCCGACTTTGTGGTAAATACCGGCTCAGCCGGTGGCTTCGACACGGATCTTAATATCGGCGATGTTGTTATCGGCTCGGCACTGATACATCACGATGTAGACCTTACCTTTTTTGGTTATGCGCCAGGACAATGTGCCGGCGATATGCCACAGGCTTATGAATGCGACGAGCGTCTGATCCAGGCAGCGCAAAAGGCCACTGCAGAGATAGCTGGCATCACTTATAAAACCGGCCTGATTTGCACCGGCGACGCCTTCATCGGCAGTGATGAAGCCGCGGAAAAAATCCGTGATACGTACGATGATATGAAGGCGTGTGAAATGGAAGGTGCCGCGATTGCGCAAACGTGTCA
>CAZOYR010000008.1:42282-46614 GCA_964584105.1 uncultured Alteromonas sp. | reverse complement strand
GATGCTCTGTGGCGCTGGCCCAGAGCCTATCATCCGTTAACACTGATTCGTTATCTGTCTGAAACCATGGCGGGGCGGGTTTGCCCTAAAGGCCGGGAACCGGCTTCCCAACACCTGATCTCCGGTACGCTGGGCGCCTCGCTACTCATCATTCCCCTTGCCCTGTTACTGGCAAACCTGATTAGCCTGGCGGAATACCCATGGTTTTTTGAAGCGCTCATTGTTCTTACCCTGCTGGATTTCGGTCACGACAGGGGGTATTACAAACAGGTTATTCGGGCGCTGGCCGGCCGAAAAAAGATGCTGGCCCGGGACCGTGCCGCACAGTTTATGGCGCGGGATACCGGCAAACTGTCAGATATAGGTATCGCGAAAGCCTGCATCGAAGCCTTATTGCTGCGTTTTTATTACCTTTATTGTGGTGTGCTCTTCTGGTTCATCATTGTCGGGCCGGTGACCGCACTGTGCTATCGCCTGCTGGTGTTAATCAGCTGGCAGTGGCATCGTAAACGCCCCGGCTTTTCACTTTTTGCCAAGCCCGCGCGCCTAGCAGCACGGTTAATGGCGTTCCCGGCCTTTGTTTTTGGCTTTCTTACTATCGCAAGTGTTACCAACCCCGTGCGCGCGGTGCAGGGCTTTGTAAAAAGTCCCGCTGGCGATCTTACCTCGCGCCTGCTTGCTGCTTTTGGTAGCGCGATGGGAATCAAACTTGGCGGACCGGCTATTTATCATGGCGTCACATACCGTCACCAGCGAGTGGGCGGCAGCCGCGAGGTGCGCTTTTCTGACATGACGTATGCATATCGCGCCGTACTGCGTGCGATGACGCTGTTCATCAGTATGTGCGTCCTGTTGTTATTATCATTATGGAAGCTGGCCTGACATGATACTGCGACTTTTGAGTATTTGCCTTCTGCTGATAATAAGCCGCACGCCGCTGGCGCAATCTGCTACCCCGCCACAAACTTCAGCTTCTGCACAAACTATTGTAACGCTGTCTCCGCATCTGACAGAATGGGTGTATAGTCTCGAACAGCAACATAAACTGCTCGCCGTCAGTGCTTACAGCGACTACCCGGAAGCCGCTAAAGCGCTGCCTCGCGTGGCCGATGCAAATGGCGTGAACATAAAAGCCATCGTAAAGCTCCAACCGGATATCATTCTGGCCTGGCGCGGCGGAAATAAGCCGCAGGATATTGCCCGTCTAAAACAACTGGGGTTTACTGTCTTTGAGTCTCAGCCTTTAGCACCAGAAAATATCAGCGAAGAGTATCGCCAATTAGGCCGAATGCTGGGTGCGTCCAGCCAGGCTTCAGAACTTGCCGACAACTTTGACCAGCAGCTTTCACGTCTTACCGAAGAATATAACCGCGCCCGCCCGGTAACAGTATTTTACTATATGTGGACAGCCCCGCTGATGAGCGTGGGCCCTGATGCCTGGGCCAGCAGACTGCTTGCCCGGTGCAGGGTAAAGACGCTGTTTGACGATGCCCTGGTTGATTACCCGCAAGTCTCTGTACAAGAGGTCATTCGCCGCCAACCTGATTTAATGATTGCAGCCACAACGCGCGACTTATCAGTAGAAAAACACTTCTGGTCGCCCCATAATGCTGTTTTAAAAGCACCGGTCTTGGTGGTAAATCCTGATATATTCAGCCGCTTCACGCTGCGGCTTATTCCTGAACTGCGTAGCTTATGCAAACAAATTCATCAATCATGATGGTTAAAGCCCGGGCATATTGCCTATACTGAACGCCAGCTATTATCACTTATTTTTTGCGAACACTTCTATGCTCAGACAATTGACCTGCATTGCGATGCTTTTTGTGATGACCGTCCTTACGGGTTGCGATGGACAGGCTACCCCCGTAGAACCTGTCTCATCAAAAACGGCATCCCTGTTGATGGAGAAAGTGCAGAATGATGAGTGGTTACTGATTGATGTGCGTTCACCGGAAGAGTTTGCAGAAGGGCACATTCCCGGGGCCATCAATATGCCTCATAATCAGATTGAGTCATATGTCAGTCAACTTGACGACTACAAGAATCAGCGAATCATTGTTTATTGCCAGTCCGGCCGCCGTGCCATGCTTACACTGGAAACACTCAAAGCCCGTTCGTTTACCGATGTAAGTCATCTTGAGGGAGATATGATGGGCTGGAATGCTGCCGGCTTGCCCGTCGACCGTATGTGACGATACGGAGCCCGCTTATTCTGTCGAGAAAGTGGTGTATATTTGATAAAATACTGTTTTTGTTCCGGCCCGTTACGTACCTAAATGACTATTGATATCGCTACGCCCGCTATGTTGTTTCCGGCTATCTCTTTATTGCTGCTGGCTTACACTAACCGTTTTTTGACGCTGGCCAGTATCATACGCAACTTTTCAAAAGAAAAGTGGGACGACAATACTGAGGCGCAGATTCAAAATCTTCGGCAGCGAATTCAATTCATTAAACGCATGCAAATTGCAGGCGTTGTCAGCTTTTTTCTGTGCGTGCTTTCAATGCTCGCTATTTACCTGACATACCAGATTGTCGGTAACTGGATATTTGCACTCAGTCTCATTTGTTTACTGTATTCACTGTGGATGTCTGTAAGAGAAATACTGATTTCGGTAGAGGCGCTGGATGTTCATCTGGATGGAATAAAGACGAAATGAGTAAACTATCAACCGCCATTCGCTATGAATCGCTTACACCTGCGCATTTTCAGGGTGTCGTTACATTAGGTAACTTCGTTCATGGCGACAATTATCTGACTGAAGAAAGTCTGCAGCAAATGTACGACAAAAGCTTTCACGATGAAATTAATGCAAGCTGGGTCGCCATAGATAACGATGAAGTGGTCGGTTTTCGCCTTACCTACGCCCACTCCCAGTGGCAGCCGGATAAGTGGTGCACGCCCCAGCAGTGGTCGGTGCCTGCTGATAAGGTGTGTTACTTCAAGTGTAATACCGTTTCACCTGATCGTCAGGGGCTGGGAATAGGCAGCGAGATGCTGCGCCGCTCAATCGCCTCGGCCTCCGAGCAAGGGGCAATGGCAGGTCTGGCGCATATCTGGCTGGCCAGTCCGGGTAACAGCGCCTTTAAATATTTCAGCAAAAACGGCGGCGTACTTATCAAAAAGCACCCGGATAAGTGGCGGTATGAGGCTATCCATGAAGGCTATGACTGTCCGGTGTGTGAGGGTATTTGTGACTGTGAAGGCGCCGAGATGTTGCTGACATTTTCATGAGCTACGATCCACTCATTGATTCCGCTGTAAATCCGCAGGATGCGTTGCCCCCCACCTACTGGCATGACACCGTTGAAGTGCCCTCCGGCACTGCGCTTAATAAAGATATCGAAACCGATTTTCTTGTTATTGGCGCCGGCTATACCGGTATTTCTGCTGCGCTTGCGCTTACCGAAAGCCAGGCCGGATCGGTTACGGTTATCGACAGTCATTCGCCAGGTTACGGATGCGCTGGAAGAAATGCCGGGTTCGTGCTCTCGGGTAGTGGCAGAATGGGGCCGGCAGCACTGGAGAAACGCTACGGGCTGGATATCGCCAAGGGCATTCAAAGCGAATATGATGGCGCTGTCAGTGATTTGCTGGCACGTATCAGTGCCTACGGCATTGATTGCGATCTTGCTGCCGGCCCTTATTACAAACTGGCTCACACAGCAAAGCACGCCCAGCAACAGCGCGAGTCGGCCGACTATCTCAAAACGAATTTCAATCAGCAGGTAGAATCATTAAGCCAGGCACAATTAAAGGAGGCACTGGCAGTCGATGGCTTTTACGGCGCCAGTCGGCAGCCCGGCTATGCCCTTAATCCGCTCAAGCTGATTCTTGGCCTGAGTCGCACTGCGCAATCAAAAGGCGCTGACATTTACAGTGGCACGCCTGCACTCACAATCTCGCACGATAAATCCGGGCATGTCATCACCACTCCGCAGGGCGTGATAAAGGCAGGCACCCTGTTAATCGCCAGTAACGCCTATACCAGCAAAGCGTTGCATCCGTCGGTCAACAAGCGACAGTTTCCGGTGCAATCCAGTATTCTTGTTACACAACCGCTAAGCGAAACACAGCTTGCCGATGTCGGTTTTAATGGCCCGGTGTCGATGATGGACACCCGCATGATGAAGTATTACTACCGCCTGCTACCCGATAATCGGCTATTGTTTGGCGGTCGTGGCGAGGTCAGCGCCAGACAGGCGCATGCCGGCAAAGCAAGGCTCTATGACGCAATGCTGACCAGCTTCCCCGGATTTCAGGGGATACATGTCAGTCACTTCTGGAGCGGCTGGGTGTCGGTATCACTGGATAATCTGCCAAGAATT
>CAZOYR010000008.1:40064-42182 GCA_964584105.1 uncultured Alteromonas sp. | reverse complement strand
GCCTGCTTCAGCAGGTTACCGATTGCCAGCGTCCCCTCTTCCAGTGCCACAGACACCTCAGGCATTTCGTCAGGAATAGCATTTTTTTGAAAACGCTGTACAAAATCCTGATAGGCCGATTCAGCAGCCTCATCACTGTGAAAACGCGCGATGATTTCTCTGGCCAGTTGAATCTTGATGTCTCTGGGGTTTGCCCCCTGCTCGACCTGCGCTTTAAGATCCGCTAACTCTTCCAACGGACGGAAGCTGAGTAGCTCAAAGTAACGCCACATCAGGTCATCGGAAATCGACATGATTTTGCCAAACATTTCATTGGGCGTATCAGTAATACCGATGTAGTTGTTCAACGATTTCGACATTTTCTGAACGCCGTCCAGCCCTTCCAGTAACGGCACCATGACGGTGGTCTGAGGCTTCTGACCGTTTTCTTTTTGCAGTTCACGGCCCATCAGCAGGTTAAATCGCTGGTCTGTGCCACCCAGCTCAACGTCTGCCTCTAATGCGACAGAATCCCAGCCCTGCACCAGCGGATACAAAAACTCGTGAATAGCGATTGCCTGGCCGTTATTGTAACGCTTTTTAAAGTCATCGCGTTCCAGCATGCGGGCCACTGTCTGGCTGGCGGCCAGCTTAATCATGCCAGCAGCGCCCAGCTCATCCATCCATTCAGAATTAAACCGAATCTCTGTGCGCTCAGGATCCAGAATTTTGAACACTTGTTCCTGATACGTTTGCGCGTTTTCCAATACCTGTTCTTTGCTCAGGGGCTTGCGTGTCACATTTTTACCTGTAGGATCGCCAATAAGCCCGGTGAAATCACCGATCAGAAAAACGACTTTGTGACCAAACTGCTGGAACACGCGCAGCTTGTTGATTAGCACAGTGTGACCAAGGTGCAAATCAGGTGCAGTAGGATCAAAACCCGCTTTGATTGTCAGCGTTTTGCCCGATTTCAGCTTCTCAATCAGATCATCTTCGGGAAGTATTTCGTCTGTGCCTCTTTTTATTTCAGCAAAAGCGGTTTGCCAGTCACTCATCGGTTTTTCCACACATTTGTCAGGTTCGGTTGAATCAGGGCGAGCATTTTACGCATGTGAGTGAACCATTGAAAGGTTTACGCATCAAAATCAGGATTCGGGACTGGCGCTGCGCAAAAAAAATACTATTATTAGCCAGTCAAAAGTAGAAACAAGGCGCTTTACACGATATTCTCGGGTCGAGCAGTTTGATGAGAATGAAATTGAAAGATAACGTGGTTTATAAAACACTTCGCAATTTGCCCAGACCGCATCGTACTGGCCTGATTCTGGGCAGTCTGTTTCTGGGCAGTTTGATTTTGTTGCCTTCAGAGCCCGTTGAGGCCAGCCGCCATCAGGACGCCACCGTTCTGGATGCTGGCGTTCGCTATCCTATTGAATTGTCAGTATCAGATTCACCGGACATCAATTTTAGTGAAGACGATACCGGCTGGCATCTTTATCAGGTGGGCTCAGGCGATACGCTGGCGAAAATATTTAAGCGTGCCGGTTTTTCTGCCCGCGACACCTACAACGTAACGCAGGCTGGCGAGTTAGCCAAAACACTGGTGACATTAGTGCCAGGCGATAAGCTACATCTAAAAGCTGACAGCACGGGCGCATTTGCAGGGCTTCGCTATGCGGTATCAGCCAAAGATACGCTGGTAATCAGATCCACCGATGCAAACGGCAAAATGCAGGCCGACCTGGAAAGCAAAGAAGTAGAAACTCGCTACAATTTTGCCCAGGGCAATATCGACACCAGCTTCTGGAAAGCCGCGGTAACCGCCGGACTGAGCAACAACCAGATTATGAATCTGGCCGGTATTTTCGGCTGGGACATCGATTTTGCGATGGAACTGCGTCATGGCGATACATTCAGTATTGTGTTTGAAGAGCAGTATATTGACGGTGAGTTTGTTGGTTACGGCGATATCGTGGCCGCAGAGTTTGTCAATCAGGGCGAAACATTCACCGCCATCCAGCATACCGACGGTAACTACTATACGCCGGAAGGCCGAAGCATGCGTAAAAGCTTTTTACGTGCGCCTATTAACTTTAAGTATGTCAGTTCCAACTTCACCAAAAAGCGGTTTCACCC
>CAZOYR010000008.1:26190-39964 GCA_964584105.1 uncultured Alteromonas sp. | reverse complement strand
ACCAGTATGGACGGCGTGGACGCCGTCCTATGCCGTATACAAGACCAACAGTTAACAACATTGTCGCAGGTTTCCCTGCCCTTCCCCGCCCCATTACTTAAAATCCTGCACCAACTATGTACACCGGGTGAGAACGAGCTCGTTCTGGCTGGCCAGGCGGACAGAGAAATTGCCTTTTTGTACCGCGACGCGGTGAAAACACTGCTTAAAAACAATAACCTTACGCCGGCTGATATTACGGCGTTGGGAAGCCACGGACAAACCGTACGCCATCATCCCGATATGGATCCGCCCTTCACATTGCAGCTTGGCGATCCGAACACCCTGGCAGCAAGCACAAATATTGCCGTAGTTGCCGACTTTCGTCGCAAGGATATTGCGCTTGGCGGTCAGGGCGCACCACTGGTGCCGGCATTTCATCAGTTTCAGTTTGGCTCGCAATGCCCTGCGGTTATTGTAAACATTGGCGGTATTGCCAATATTTCAGTGCTCAGAACCAACCTTGCGCCGCTGGGCTTCGATACCGGTCCGGGTAACACGCTGATGGATGCGTGGATCCGGCGCCATCAGGGTGCTGACTACGATGCTGACGGTCAGTGGGCCGCATCAGGAACCGTCAGTGAGCCTTTACTGAAAGCGCTCTTGGCTGACCCCTATTTTGCCCAGCCAGCACCTAAAAGCACCGGCAGAGAATATTTCAACCTTGCCTGGCTCGATGCAATAGTTGCAAAAATACCTGTGCCGGTGAATAACGCTGATGTTCAGGCGACATTATGTGCACTGACCACACAAAGTATTAGTCATGCCATCGCTGACTTTGATGATATTCAGAATGTTTATATCTGTGGCGGGGGCGCATTTAATCGACACCTGATGCAAATGCTATCGGCACACCTGGCCCCCTTATGTGTTGACACCACCATGGCGTTAGGTATCCACCCGCAATGGGTAGAGGGCGCAGCCTTTGCCTGGTTGGCGCATGCGAACATCGCGCGTATCCAGGGCAGCGTTTCAGAGGTAACCGGCGCATCGCGAGCAGCGGTGCTCGGCGGATTCTATCTGCCGGATTAACGTTTTACTTCCGGTAACTTTTCCAGCCGTTCAAAGCGCTCACGCCAAAGCCTTGCCGTTTTCTCCAGCATAGCCGGTGAACTGAGCCCGCTATGGGTAAGATGAAGCTCGCTGTGATTATCACCCTCTTTTTCAAACCGTACATCTACTGAGGTTTCGTGCTCATCATTCGCCTTGAGCGTGAAGATAATTTCCTCATTGGCAAATATCTCAGCGATCTGACCGCTATATTTCTCAACGGCCTCATGATCATGATTCACAAATTCCATCTCGAATTCGGCCCCTTTTTGCAGATTCATCACAATCTTTTTCAATCGCATATGTGAACCTGCAAACCACTGTACCAACAGTTCGGTTTTGCAAAAACAGGCATAAAGCCGGTTAACCGGCATGTTAAATGTATGATGTAATGAGAGTTCCTGCATAGTCGCCAGTAACGCATTTATTATTTAACAGAATAAGTATATACGTTACTGGCGAATGCTGCGATTACATCACTCGTCTTGCCGGTTAATTACTCCTGCATAATAGTGGCCATGGAAGGCGCGGCACTGTAGTACTGCCCGGCCACCTCTCTGGCCGTACTTTCATACAGTGAATCGACGTCCTCTGATGCCATGAACTTATCGCAGAACCCCGGGTATTCTGGCTCTATATAGTGTCTGGCTGCCAGAATGAAATGTCCGATAAGCTGTTTCACGTTATCGGTCCCCATGGCTATACGCATGGTGGTCAGTTCAATCCCCGCCCGCTTTTGTTCCTCAGCACTAAGCTCTGAGTGAGATGTCAGTGCCGGACAAAGCACGATAGTATTATTCTGCCCGATACTTACCTGATGGCTGAACGCAGGTTCAAGCGCGTCGAAGAAGCGTGTAAAGACCTCCCGGCTTAATCCTGCGCCGGCCATATCGACCGTAAACAATGTGCATGGCCAGCCGTGGTTATGCTGCTTTTGTTTTAGCTGTGCGTTAGCGTGGGTTTCAACAGCGTGGCTGTTGACGCGAATATCTTTGTGATGATTCAGAAAGGCTGTAAATACCTGCGTATTAATGACTTTGTTCATAATGCGCGGTTCCAGGGTCTTCATGCCGTTAAGTACATCAAAGGCTTTTTCCGAATCCAGAAAAGCGCCTTTAATGTAATACACATCCCAGAATAACGTTTGCGACCAGTCAACCCCATTCATGCTCGACCCTTTGGGCTGGAACATCCGATATCCCGGTCCGATAACCACCCCCGCAGTTGTCGCACCGCTACCGCACAGATCTTTGGTATAACTGTGAATCAGATAGTCAGGCCGGCTGGTAATTTCTTTATGCTGCAATGGCTGATGCAACACCGGCGTTGCCAGTGTGGAGTCAAGCATCACCAGTGCGTCGTGCTGGTGCGCATAGTCGCAGATGCCCGGAACATCGAGCACGTAACCATGAGGGTTACAGGGCGACTCAATGTACACATGCAAGTTGCCCCCCTTGTCCAGACGCTCGGCATGTTCTTTTTTAGTCTTATCGAAAAATGTCTCAAATTCTTCGGTCGTATAACCGTCAAACCAGGCTATTTGGATATCCATGCGGTTCTCACGGGCATAATAGTCGTGCAGTAACTGATAGACACCGCCATAAACGTTGCGTGATACCACCAGTACATCGCCATGCTGCAGAACATTGGCCAGCACGGCATCAATGGCAGCCATGCCGGAGTTAAAGTTCCAGGCAAGATAATCTGCGCTGTACGGTCCCGCTTCCATATCCACAATCGCATTGGCCAGTGAAATATTGGTCGGGTTCAGTAAGCGTGAGTAAATCTGATGGGTAAATTCTTTGCCCTGAAACGCATCATCCACCCACTCTGTACACGCATAAACGTAGGTAGCCGTGCGCACAACCACCGGCGTTGCAGAAAATAACGCAGTGACATTATCAAACAGCGGGTAATGATGCTGACTGGAATTGCCCGAAGACAGACTCTGCCAGGTTTTTCTGAATGGATTTTGTAGGGTATCCAGCACTTTCGCTAACTGGAAGGATAAAAACTTCTTGGCGTTAAACCAGGCGACCCGATCTTCTTTATCCAGGTCAGCTAACGTCTGATTGGTAATTTCCCACAACCGGGAGACATCGGACTGTGCGTGGTACAGGTGACTGGCGGTGCTGGCCAGAGCCTGGCCGTAATCAGATTGCTTATCAATACCAAAATGGGCAAGCTGTTCATCAACAAGTGCCTCAATAGAGGTGGCCTTCGTGGTGTTACGGCGAGGAGAAAGACAACGCGCGTGATCTAATTCTTGTGACATCGTTCGTACTCATTATGGAAAACACCAAAATTTAAACGCTTTGTTAACATTTAATAAACCTGTTGGTGTGAATCAGATAAAAGCGGAAGGAAAGATAACTTTACTATGTCGGAAAATACCCCCTCACTGGATGTTGTGATACTCAGTAAAGAGCACGCGGCTTATAAAGCCGCGCTTGAAAAGTATGAGCAACCAGCCTTCAATATTGTTCAGACAACCGATGACCCATCAGCGATAGATCAGAAGCAGGTTCGCGTTATGCTTGCGGATCCCGGACTGGCCGCCGATATCGTAAATGATTGTGACAGGCTTCAGTGGATACAGTCAGGATGGGCCGGTAACACGCCGCTGATTAAGCAACAAAAACGAGATTATGTGCTGACCGGTGTAAAAGGCGTTTTTGGCCGGCAAATGCGTGAATATGTGTTTGCCTATTTACTTTATTTTTCCCGGAATATTCATGCCTTTTACGAGGCTCAGAAAAATGACGGGTTTAACAAATGGAATAAACCTGATTACCAGTACTTAGCCGGAAAAACTCTGGGGATTTGCGGGGCGGGCTCAATTGCCAGCAGTTTATTACCGGTGGCAGACACCTTCGGTATGCGGGTTATCGGCCTGACACGCTCAGGCGATGCGAAGCCGCATTACGATAAAATGTATACGCCTTCACAAAAAATTGACTTCGCCCAAAACAGTGACTTTATTGTTAATTTACTGCCGGACACAGCAGATACCCACAATTTTTTTGATGCATCGCTTTTCAGGGCGATGGGTAAAGGCAGTGTATTAATAAACGCGGGGCGTGGCAGCGCAATTGTCGAGCAGGCTTTAATAGAGGCGCTTAATCACGAACACCTTCGGGCTGCGGTACTGGATGTTTTCAGACAAGAGCCACTGCCCGACCATCACCCCTTCTGGCATCACGAAAAAATTATAGTCACCCAACACACGGCAGCAGAATCCGACCCGAAGGATATAGCGGCACTGTTCCATGACAATGCCCGGCGGTTTCTGGACGGTGAAGCACTTGAGCACGTATTCGATTTTGATAAAGGCTATTAAGTAAAACCCCTGATGCGATAATTCTCATCAGGGGGTGAGTTCGTACCGGTACAGTGCGACAGCGCAGAGATATGACCTTATTTTCGCGGATCAGTAGCCGTCAGCTCGATTCTGTCGGTGTGCCGTTCACGAAACGATTTTAGTGCATCCATTTCTTTAAGGCTATGTAACTGACGAAACTCAATCCAGTCAATAAGCGTGTACAAACAGATGGACGGGTAATGCCAGCTATCGAAGTGTCCATCCTCGACCTGCTGATTCAGCGCCCGCAGGCTTGCATCAATTCGCTCACGCTGATTACGCACAATCATCGCATCACGGTCAGCTTCAATGCCTGACTGTTTCATCTGGAACAGAATAACCAGTGAATCGTTCACCGCATCAATGGTGGTTAATTGATTTTCCTGCTCCCAGCTCAAAGCAGCATACTGAAACTTTTCAGTGAGATAATTGTGAATGACCCGGGAGTCAAAAATGAGATGCCCATCATCTTCAAGACACGGAACCCGCAGAACAGGCGTTTTACTGGCCAGCGTCTCTCTGTCTTCACCCTCATAAATATTCAGGCTGACAAAATCATGGGGAGTTTGTGATAGTAAGACTCTTATGCGCCGCACATACGGCGAGGTGGTTGAACCGTAAAGCTTCATTATTACTCCTGACCTAGCGTACATGCTCATTCTTTACGCGATCAATTATGGAGCAGACCACTTTTACCTGCCCGGTCCGTACAGACCGGGGATTCGCTACGATGCAGTCTTAGATACTGAAACTTGCGCCGCACCCGCACGTCGTGGTGGCGTTCGGGTTTTCAACTAAAAATCGGGCGCCCTCAAGATTTTCGACATAATCGACAATGCCGCCAACCAAATATTGCAGGCTCATCGGGTCGACCACCAGCGTAACATCGCCCTTCTCAATGGTCATATCGCCTTCGTTTACCTTCTCATCGAAGGTAAAACCGTACTGAAAGCCTGAACAGCCGCCACCGGTAACATAAACCCGAAGCTTAAGCTCAGGGTTCTCCTCTTCGCTCACCAGCTCTTTTACTTTCATTGCTGCCGCATCGGAAAATTCAATGGGCATTGCTGCTTCTACAGACATAAAAACCTCTTTGCATACGCTATCCGGCACAACCGGATTACGTTAATTATCTTACATCAGGCCGGTGCAATCAACGTTATCGATGCGTTAACCATTACTGATTGCAGCGCCAGACAGCGCCTCGCTCCAATCCACGACCCAGTCAAAATCCTGTTTCTTTGTGGTATACCGAAATACCTCGCTGGCAAAGGTAAGTACCTGAGGTTTAAAACCTTCTGGCAGGGTGATCGACAAAGTGACCGCCTGAAAAAATTTAAACCGGTATTTAAGCGGTCCTTCGGGCAAAATATGTGACGCGCCAGGGCACAACGTCTTTGACGCGCCGCCCTGCTGACCTTCAATACAAATTTGCATATCCCCTTTGACCACAGCCCGGCGCGCAAAATTCTGCATCAGCACAAACTGCAATCGAAACTGACCGGGCGCATTGCCGCCTTCAAGAGCCAGCCCATCAACCACCAGCCCGTCGTTCACTTTTTCCGGCGCCACCACATTCTGGTAAAACGCAACGGTTTCCTGTAAATCAGCCACTTCATTGAGCGTCTGACCATACGTATCCTGCAACGCGGCGTGCTCCATCTCAAGCAGCGCAAACCGGGTTTGCAGCTGATGTGATTGGTGAATCAGGTCTGCATTTTCCTGTCTTAACGACATCAGGGTAGATTGCGCATTTTCAAGCAGCAGCGCGCGATTTTCATCGGCCACTTCGCCCCACTTCACACCAACAGTGAATGTGATCAGCAATACACCGGCCCATATCAGCACACGCCAGGGGCCTGTTAAGTTAGTCAGAGTTTTCTTCATAGAAATGTCGTACTACACGAAAATTTATAGACATCATCAGCTTAGGAAATCGATGAGCATGTGATAAGCTACCAGCATTCTCATTCGTTTCCTTCCATTCGGTCGATACATGCAGCTTAACGGGTTACGCCAGGAACTTGCTCACCCCCGAACATCAGTTTTAGTCTGCCTGTTAGGTATTTGTGGTGGAAGTATCGCTGCTGGTCTGATCATTTTGTTCCGGCTTTGCTATGAGTGGCTGCACCTGCACGCCCTGCAAACGCTGAACGACCTGTTTATCCATCAATGGATGGGCCGTTTTCTGTTACCACTGCTGGCCGTCGCCCTAATCTTGCTCGTCGCATTTCTCACCGGTTTTAAGCATTATCGCATGGGAATCCCGTTTGTTATACACCGGGTTAAGATGTTCTACGGCTATGTACCTTTCAGAACCACCATTAATCAATTTTTTGGTGGTATGTTCGCCCTTGCCGGTGGCTTTGTGGTCGGCCGGGAAGGCCCGTCTGTGCATATTGGTGCGTCTGGCAGTAGTTACCTGGGCCAGTGGTTGCGCCTGCCCTACAACAGTATTCGTATTCTCGCCGGGTGCGGAATCGCCGCGGGCATATCTGCGTCTTTCAATACGCCCTTCGCCGCCGTCATTTTTGTCATGGAAGTCGTGCTGCGGGAATACAAAATTCATATTTTTGTCCCGGTCATGCTGGCGGCCGCCTGTGGCTCTGTACTGACAAGAATGGTCTTTGGCGAAATTAATGAGCTTTCTTTTCTGACCTTTGCTGTATTCAGTCAGTGGATGTATCTGTATCTGATTGTGCTGGGCATTGTACTGGGCGCACTGGCTGCGTTATTTAATAACCAACTGATGCGGGTGATGGCGCTATTTCGTCCATTTAGCATGATATGGCGGTTAATACTGGCTGCTGTCATTACCGGTGGGATCAGTGTTTTGTTACCCGATGCCACCGGCTCAAGCTTTGAAAGTATTGAAGTGATTTTCACAGAGCAGCCCGATACCCTCTTTTTGCTGGCACTGCTTGCTGCAAAATTCCTGCTGGCGGTGTTTGCAATTGGTCTTGGGGTGCCTGGCGGCATAATGGGGCCGGTAATTATCATCGGTATGCTCGCCGGCGCGGTCTTGCTATATCCGTTAAGCGGGGTGATTGATACACAGAATTACGTTAGCAGCTTTGCCCTGCTTGGCGTGGCCGGTATGCTTACGGCGTCATTGCATGCGCCACTGGCTGCATTATCGGCAGTGATGGAATTATCGTACAGTCCGCAGATTATTCTGCCGGCAATGCTGGTTATTGTGCCGGCCTATGTCACCTCAACACAGTTTCTGGGCAACCGCTCTATATTTATCCGCCAGTTAGATTATCAGAATTTGCCCTACGCCATTACGTCCATTCGCGAAGCATTGGAAAAAACCGGCGTTCTCGCGGCGATGACGACTAAGTACAAATTATTTATAGACGCACCGACAGAAACCATCGAAGACTACCTGTCTGAAAATCCGTCGTCGGTGGTCCTGCAGAAAATTCAGCACGAGATAGAGGTTGAATTTAAGTTGGTTGAATATGATGTCAGCCTTGAGCACGATGCCCAGGCACTTGATTATAGCGCGATCGAGGGGCTTAATAGTCAGTCAACCTTGCATGAAGTTTATGAAAAGCTTAAAAATGCGCGTGATGGCGCGGTCTATATTTATGACTCCGAACCTGACAATATTGTAGGTGTAATCACCTGGAATATTCTGCAAAGTTTTCTGCAGCGCACCCAGTACTAACGCGTTGGTCTGTTGGGCTGATGATGTGTGGACAATGTATGGCTAAGCGGCTCGTTATGCGCAAGTAAACGGCCCCGCCTTTAAATAAAAAGTGATAATAACGATGTCGATTCTTTGGCTAAAAGCACTGCACATTTTTTTCATGGTAGCCTGGTTTGCAGGTATCTTTTATTTGCCCAGATTGTTCGTGTATCACGCCCAGGCTTCTGAGGCCGCAGTAAAAGAACAGTTTAAAACCATGGAGCGCCGACTATGGTTTTTTGTGACCCCTTTTGCGTTACTCACCGCTGTATTCGGCATCTGGCTCATCGCCATTTACGGCACACAATGGTTGGCGGCATCAGGCTGGCTGCACGCTAAACTGACACTCGTAACCGCCCTGTACATTTACCATTTTTATCTGTACCGGCTGGTAAAGCAGTTCGCCCGTGACGCAAATACCCATTCTGCGAAATTCTATCGCATCATCAATGAAGTGCCGGTTTTAGTCTTGTTGGCGGTAATTATTTTGGCTGTGGTTAAACCTTTTTGAGTATTGCAACGAATAATATTCTCAACTATAACTAGTCTTTCGCTATCAGCTTTAACGATATGAAGGAACTATCGTCGCTATAACGGAGAAGGTACATGGATGTAAATAACGAACGCCTCAAACTACTACTGCATCAGACTGATAACGCATTTGAAGCCCTGATGCAGGAGCCGGACTCAGCAGCGCGCAATTATGCTTACGAATCAGCGAAACAGGAGCTTGATACTTACATCGCCTCTGTTCGTAAAACGCTGACTCAGCGCACCTCCAGTCATCCGTGAGGCCATGTCTTACTGTTCAAGCTTGCCATCGTACATCTCAAACTGATTGGGTAAAAAAGCAGCCAGTTCTCCGGCCAGCTTAATATATTCGTCCACCATCGACGGCAGCTGCTTAATCAAAGTGGGTAGTTGTTGTTGTAGCTGAGCCTGTTGCGCAGCGTCCCGAATTTTCATTGCAGTATCAATATCCGCCAACGTTGAAAAAAACTTCAGACACCGGCGCAAGCGACGGGCCGGGTCCTCAACATCCAGCCCTTTATCCTGTTCAGGGTTATTTTGCGCACGCTGCCACGCTTGCTGCCAGGTTTGCTCCAGATGCTGATGGCCACGCAGCAATCCGGTAAGCCAACGCTGTAAATTGCTGCCCGGCTGTGCCGCCTCTAACCAGTGGGCGGGAATAAGTGGCGCATCCAGGCGCATCATATTCAGCGTATCACGCAGGCAATGCATTAACCGTTGGGCCAAATCATCAATGTGCGCCTGAGACAGACTTCCGGCAGTGTTGTCCTGCCGGATAAACCAGGGCATCCAATGTTCCGGCAGTGGAATCTCAGGCGCTGCGCAGACTGCTACCATCAGTCCCCTCGCTTCAGCCTGCGGGGGGATTGCGCTGCATAAGCTGGCCTGGTCGTATAACTTGTCAAAAGCATCAGCGGGTAGCGTCACACTTGCCTCATTATCGTGTTTTTCTCTAGCCTACCCTCTCATGCATTGCTTTGCACATTTTGTTTGGCCTAAGTCGGGTCGGTAGCGTCAACGGGCGAAAAGTTAACGAAAACAGACGTAAAAAATGCCAATATAAGAAAAAAATTGTCATTACCTCTTGGCGCGTCTGTTCGATTTACGTACCATTCGCGCCCCAAAAAATCAGACAGCTTTTTAAATAATGAAGGCTGACATTCACCGTTTTTGATACAGGCAGGCCCATTTATGGCAAAAGACAAATCCGGATTTATCATTGCTGCGGCATTCATTGGCCCGGGCACGGTAACCACGGCGAGTATTGCAGGTGCAAACTTTGGGTTTCATCTGATGTGGGCGCTGCTGTTTTCTATCGTTGCAACCATGGTGTTGCAGGATATGGCGGCGCGTTTGGGTATCGCTACTGGCAATGGTCTGGCGGCAGGGCTAAAAGATATCAGTGACAATCGAGTGCTTAAGGTATTTTTCTCTGCGCTGGTCGTCGCTGCAGTCGGTATAGGAAATGCTGCCTATGAGTCAGGGAACCTGACCGGTGCAGCCATCGGTCTGGATGCTTTTTTGCAGATAGGCACCGGCAACTGGGCAATGATACTGGGCGGTATCTCAGCGGCGTTACTGTACAGTGGTAAATATAAAATGATTGAGTCGGTGCTGGTTATACTGGTTATTGCGATGGCTCTGGTATTTTTTGTCACTCTGTTTGCCGCCAGTCCGGACTGGTCTGCCATGCTTGGTCAGGCACTTTCGCCCAGACTGGACGCCGAGGCTATCACCATGATTCTGGCATTAATCGGTACTACCATTGTGCCTTACAACCTGTTCCTACATGCCAGCCTGACAGCCCAGAATTATGCTGGTGAAGATAAAGCAACGGCGATTGATGCTTCCAGAAAGCAGTCTATTTTTGCCATTGGTTTTGGTGGTCTTATTACGCTGGTTGTTATGGCCACCGCCATGCTGGCGTTTTTTGGTCAGCAAGCGCAGATGGATGCCTCAAACATGGGTAAACAGCTGGAACCGGTGCTGGGAGAATCTGCACAATGGTTTTTCGCAGCCGGCCTGTTTGCCGCCGGGCTGACCAGCTCGATAACCGCACCGCTGGCCGCCAGTTATGCGGTATGCGGTGCCCTAAACTGGTCGACTGATCTCAACAGCCGTGCTTTTAAAGCAGTCTGGATGACCATTATTGCTACCGGTGTGGTGATCGCCGGAGCCGGATTTAAGCCGCTTGCGGCCATTTTGTTCGCGCAGGCCGCAAACGGTTTGTTATTACCCATTGTTGCCATATTTTTGCTGGTAGTGATGAACAAAGGCAAAACACTGGGCGAATTTAAAAATAAAATGCCCAGTAACGCACTGGGCATTGTTGTTGTTGGATTTGTCGTGTGTCTGGGGTTATATAAGCTGGCTTCGTTATTCTGAAGCCAGGCGGTCCAGAATGTCGGTCAGCATCTGCCGGCTACAGCCAAAATTGATCCGAAAATGCTTCGGCGCTCCAAAATCCACGCCAGGAGAAGGGCCAACGCCCTTTTGCTCGGCCCAGCGCTGCACGTTTTCTACACCCAGACCAGACGCATCCACCCACGCCAGAAATGTCGCTTCCTGATGAAGCATGGATAAGCCCTCAATGGCATTGATTCGACTGTAAACCAGCGCACGGTTCTCACGCAGATAGTCCAGTTGCTCCTGATGCCAGTCATCGCATCGGGTAAATGCCGCTTCAGTGGCCAGCAGGCCAAGCTGATTGACCCATGGCACGATGCCCGCCGCCGCTTTAACAAACTGCTGACGCAGACCCGCATCGGGGATGATCGCAAATGATGCACCCAGCCCGGCAATATTAAACGTCTTGCTGGCTGCCATGAGCGTCACACTGTTATCTTTTAATTGTGCGTCGCGCCCGGCTGGAAGGTGTGTTTTATCCTCATCAAGTATCAGGTCGCAGTGGATTTCATCCGAGCACAGTACGACATGGTTTTCGTTACAGATGCGAGCTATTTCAGAAAGTTCGGTTTGGTTGAGTACCGAGCCCACCGGATTCATCGGATTGCAAAGTATCAATAATTTACAGGCCGGATCGCTGGCTTCACGCGCCAGTTGCTCAAGATCCAGGGTGGCACGGCCGTCTTTCTCCACAGTATCGATACAAACTCGCTCCAGCCCGTTAAGCTTTGGCGCTGCCAGCAACGGCGGATAATTCGGTACCTGCACCATGACCTTGTCGCCCGGATTGCAGTACGCTTTGCAGGCAGCGTTGAAGGCTGGCACCACGCCGGGCGTCCAGACTAGCCAGAGTGGATCAATCTGCCAGTCGTGTTTGTCCTCAAGCCACCTCACTACCGCATCAATGGCAGGCTGATACTGACCCGGCAGCACATAGCCCAGATTGCCATGCTCAATTCTGCCCTGCAGTGCTTCCAAGATAGGATCTGCGCAGCGAAACTCGGTATCCGCCACCCAGGCCGGAATAATATCCCGCCCCTTGTATTTTTCCCATTTGAACGAGTAGGTCCCTTCTCTGGAGGGGGTATTATCAAAACTGTACGTCACAACTGGCAATCCTTGGTTAACAAATACGGTTCAGCCAGTGTAACCAAGTCTTTATGATGCTATCCAGTATAGCGTTAGATGATTTAGGAATGAGATGGATGCTGCGCACAGTGATTAGCGCAGCAGGGTTTGGACCTTTTCCAGCAGCTCTGCTACAGCAAAGGGTTTAGCAATAAATTGCGTCACGCCATGCTGTCTGGCACTGATAACGGTAGAACGGGTTGCATCAGCCGTTAGCAGTAAAAAGGGCGTCTGCATGCCTTTGTTGCGCCACAGCGTTAATAATGAAATGCCGTCATAGTCTGGCATACACTGGTCACTGATTATCAACGCGACGGAGTCGTCTGACTGTTTGAGCAGAAACTCGCGCGCCAGTTTACTTCGGGTAAAGCTGTACACATCAATATTGCCGTACTGATGTAGTGCTTCAGATATGATTTGAACGGTGACAGGATCATCATCAATGATCACGACGGGCTGGCTGGACATAGCAACTCGAAAAAACGATAGTTGCCAGAGTATAGACCTATGTTATTGATTTTGCCTGATTAGCAGGAAAATCTTCACGCAAATGCAGGATACCCAGAGAGATTGAGGATACTAAAAAACAAAAACGCCGACATATTGCCGGCGTTTTTTCATTTCGAACTACAGGCTTTGATTAGCCCTTCGCTTCACGCGAAGCACGTTTACGCTCGTTTTCTGTCAGAAAACGCTTACGAATACGGATGCTTTGAGGCGTGACTTCTACCAGTTCGTCATCGTCGATAAACTCAAGCGCCTGCTCCAGTGACATTCTCACAGGTGGAACCAGTGTCTGCGCTTCATCGGTACCGGATGCACGAACGTTGGTCAGCTGCTTGCCTTTAAGCGCGTTAACGGTCAGGTCATTTTCACGGCTGTGAATACCGATAACCATGCCTTCGTAAACCTCAACACCGTGTCCGATGAACAGACGGCCACGCTCCTGCAGGTTAAACAGTGCGTTTGTCAGCGCCTTACCTGCTGCATTGGCAATCAGTACACCATTTTTACGCTGACCAATCTTGCCGCCTTTATGCGGGCCGTAATGATCAAACGCATGGTACATCAGTCCTGAGCCTGAGGTCAGCGTCATGAACTCAGTCTGGAAGCCAATCAAACCACGGCTTGGAATCATAAAGTCCATACGAACACGACCTTTACCATCCGGCGACATATCAGTCAGTTCGGCTTTACGGTAGCCAAGTTGCTCCATGATTGAGCCCTGGTCTTCGTCTTCACAGTCGATGGTCAACGTTTCAAACGGCTCTTCGATATTGCCGTTCTCGTCTTCTTTTAAGATTACTTCCGGGCGAGATACCGCCAGTTCATAACCTTCGCGACGCATGTTTTCAATCAGGATACCCAGGTGAAGTTCACCACGACCTGATACGCGGAATTTATCCGGGTTGTCAGTTTCTTCAACACGCAGGGCCACGTTATGTACCAACTCATCATTCAGACGATCCAGAATATTACGTGAGGTGACATATTTACCTTCGCGACCAGAGAATGGCGAGGTATTAACCTGGAATGTCATGGTTACGGTTGGCTCATCAACTGTC
>CAZOYR010000008.1:0-26180 GCA_964584105.1 uncultured Alteromonas sp. | reverse complement strand
GTCAGTGCAGGCAGAGCTTCTACATTATTAACATCACAGATAGTGTCTGAGATTTTCAGCTCACCCAGACCCGTTACCGCGATGATATCACCGGCACTGGCCACTTCCGCCTCAAAACGCTGAAGACCAAGATACGTTAGTACCTGACCGACTTTACCGTTGCGGGTTTTGCCATCTTTATCGATGATCGTAACCTGCTGGTTAGTTTTAACGGAGCCACGCTTAACACGGCCAACACCGATAACGCCAACATAGGAGTTATAGTCCAGCTGAGAAATCTGCATCTGGAACGGGCCTTCCGGATCAGTATTTGGCGCGTTAACCTTCTCAATGATGGTTTCAAACAGCGGGTTCATATCTGTACCCACAGTATCGGCATCCAGAGACGCCCAACCATTAATTGCGGAAGCGTAAACGACATCGAAATCCAGTTGCTCGTCAGTGGCACCCAGGTTGTCAAACAAATCGAAGACCTGATCCATGACCCAGTCAGGACGCGCACCCGGTTTATCAATCTTGTTAATAACAACGATTGGCTTTAGTCCCTGCGCAAACGCTTTTTGCGTTACAAAGCGTGTTTGCGGCATAGGGCCTTCCTGCGCATCAACCAGCAGCAATACAGAGTCAGCCATCGACATAACACGCTCTACCTCTCCACCGAAGTCGGCGTGTCCTGGGGTGTCCACGATATTAATGTGGTAGTCTTTCCAGTTAATGGCCGTGTTTTTCGCCAGAATAGTAATGCCGCGTTCTTTCTCGATATCGTTCGAGTCCATAACGCGTTCTTCCGCTTCGCCACGGCTTTCTAATGTACCGGACTGCTGCAACAGCTTATCAACCAAAGTCGTTTTACCATGGTCAACGTGCGCAATAATCGCGATGTTGCGTAACTTTGAAATATCGTAAGTATTCATTAAATAGAGCCTGTATTACCTGCCCGGTACAACCCTGGGGGACCGGTTTTGGAAGTGAAAAATTTTGCAGAGGTGAAATGTGCGCGGATTGTACAGAAATTCTCACGGCTTTTCGCCTGTTTTTTCGTTTATTTTCCACCACTCAGGTAATCTCAATAAGAAAAACCGCTGTATGAACGCCTGTAGAAAGGAAAATTACACTCAGTGCGCTATCAATCATGTGGTTGCCGCACCAGCATAACGCACGCTGAGTGAGTCGAGCGACCATTAAACCGCACCATTCAGGGGCGCATTCGCACCTTGTTGGTGCAAGACTTTGTGCGTTTTTTCCCGTAGCATTTGTGTATCCCGCGAATTTGCGGATATCGACAAATGGCATGAATATCGCTTCGACGATTTTAACTTAAGACAGGAAACCTCGATTTTCCTGCGCTAATACATCAAAACCTGGAGGACACGATGTCAATAGAAAAGGCATTAGAGCTGATTCAAGAAAGTGAAGCGAAGTTTGTTGATTTACGTTTTACTGATACCAAAGGTAAAGAGCAACACGTATCTATTCCGGCAGCTCTGGTCGATGACGAGTTTTTTGAAGAAGGCAAGATGTTCGACGGGTCTTCTATCAGCGGCTGGAAAGGTATTAACGAATCAGACATGATTCTGATGCCTGATTCAACGTCTGCTGTGCTTGACCCGTTTGCTGAAGAAACACAGGTCAACATCCGTTGTGACATCGTTGAGCCAACTACTCTTGAAGGTTACGAGCGTGATCCACGTTCAGTTGCCCGTCGTGCCGAAGAATTCTTAAAATCAACAGGCATTGGTGACACCGCATTCTTTGGTCCTGAGCCAGAATTCTTTATCTTTGATGATGTGCGTTTCCACACGGACATGAGTGGTTCGTTCTACAAAATTGATTCGTCTGAAGCAAAATGGAATTCAGGTGAAGACTTTGAAGGCGGCAACCTGGCCCACCGCCCTGGTGTTAAAGGCGGATACTTCCCGGTTCCACCAGTAGATTCTGCCCACGATACCCGTGCAGCGATGTGCTTGGTGATGGAAGAAATGGGACTGCGTATTGAAGCGCACCACCACGAAGTGGCAACAGCCGGTCAGAACGAAATTGCCTGTGAATTCAACACGCTGGTGAAAAAAGCCGATGAGCTTCAGATTTACAAGTATGTTGTACATAATGTGGCGCATGCTTATGGTCAGACAGCGACATTCATGCCTAAGCCACTTGTAGGTGACAACGGTTCTGGTATGCACGTGCACCAGTCAATTTCTAAAGACGGCAAAAACATTTTTGCCGGCGATAAATATGCAGGTCTGTCAGAAGAAGCACTGTATTATGTAGGTGGTATCATTAAGCATGCCCGCGCAATCAATGCCTTTACCAATGCTTCTACTAACTCGTATAAGCGTCTGGTACCTGGGTTTGAGGCGCCGGTTATGCTGGCTTATTCAGCCCGTAACCGCTCTGCATCAATCCGTATTCCTTATGTAACAAGTGATAAAGCTCGCCGTATCGAGGTTCGCTTCCCTGACCCGACCGGTAACCCTTATCTGGCGTTCACCGCGATGTTGATGGCCGGTATTGATGGTATTAAGAACAAAATCCACCCTGGCGATGCCATGGACAAGGATTTGTACGACCTGCCAGCTGAAGAAGCCAAAGATATCCCGACTGTCGCAAGCTCACTGGAAATGGCGCTTGAAGCACTGGATAACGACCGTGAGTTCCTGAAAGCCGGTGGTGTTATGACTGACGATATGATTGATGCTTACATCGATCTTAAGATGGAAGAAGTGACGACCCTGCGCATGACAACTCACCCGGTTGAGTTTGACATGTACTACAGCGTGTAAATCCAGCCGCTTATGAGAAGCCCGCCTTGTGCGGGCTTTTTTGTGTCTGCCGGTATCAGCTGCCTGGCAAAATCCTGTAAAAGGTAAAAGTGATTTTTCAACAAAAACTAGCTTCGCGCACCTGCACAAAAAATCATACGTATTTATTAAGTAAACTGTGTTTTTTCAGGTCGGGATACGTACTATGTTTATAACTGAAGAGGAGTTAACGATGAAAATATCAGTGCTTTTGGCAGGAATAAGCATAAGTGTAGTGCTTGGTACCGCTCATGGACAGGAGGTCTATAAAATTGAAAAGGAAGACGGCACGGTGGTCTATACTGATACGCCCTCTAAACAAAGCAAGCCGGTGACCTTTAAAGCACAGACGTCCAATGTTGCAGAAAGTCTGCCCGCTGCTACCGCTAAACCTGTCTCCCCGCAAGACAATGCTGCTAAACGACAAAAACAACCTGCGCCTGACTACCGCATTTCAGTAGCGCATCCAGCGCCTGAAGCGACCGTAAGAAATAACAACGGTGCCATGACGATCAGCGCATCATCGCAACCTGAATCATCCGGCCCCTATCAACTGACCATGAACGGCGAGGTCGTTAAGACCAGCGCCACGGGCGAATTCTCACTAACCGGTGTCAATCGTGGTGCACACACCTTCACAATTCAGTTATTGGATAAGACGGGCAAGACTCTTGCATCGAGCAAGGAACAGACATTTTATATGCACCAGGCATCAGCGCTGATTAATACCCAAAACAGTCAGTAGCGCTAAACGCCCTGCCAGCGCGGGCATTCATGATGAAATTTTGGTGCATAAGTAACGTTGCGCTGTCTGACTGACAGCGTACAATGCACCAGGATAGTGCAAAGGAGTATTTGCAATCATGCATGGCATCGCTGAGGCGCCATTTAATCTGCTGGATAATCTGAATACGGCACTGGTCATGGTTGATGATCAGCTCAATATTGTTTACGCCAATCATGCTGGCGAGGCATTGTTTGAAACCGGCACCAAGCAGCTTTACGGCCATCCCCTTTACGATTTTTTCTTACCCGGAGCGATAAAGCAGTCCCGATTAAAAGCGGCTCTGCGCCGTGGCGAGGACTTTACCGAAAATGAAGTGCGGTTGGTGTTTAAAGACAATCGCTTTGTGATGGCTGACCTGACCGTCACGAACCTGCAAATAGAATCCCGGGCTCGGCTGTTGTTCGAGGTGCGTCAGATAGACCAGCAAAAGCGTATTTCCCGCGAAAACCTGCAAAATGCCCAGCACTATGCTGCCAGGGAGCTGGTGCGCGGTCTTGCACATGAAATTAAAAACCCGCTGGGTGGTATCCGCGGCGCTGCACAACTTTTAGAAAAAGAGCTCAACAGTGATGAGCAAAAAGAGTTTACGCAGATGATTATTGAACAGTCAGATCGACTGCGCAATCTGGTGGATCGTTTGCTTGGGCCCAACGCCCTGCCACGCCTGCAATGGAGTAACCTTCACCAGGCCCTTGAAAAAGTTCGTAGCCTGATGCGTGTAGACTCGGATAACCCCATTACGATTATTCGCGACTACGATCCGAGCATCCCGGATATCCACGCTGATCAGGACATGATTCAGCAGGCCGTTCTGAACATTCTCAGAAACAGTGTACAGGCGCTGACAGAAGCGAATATCGAACATCCCAGAATTCGGTTGCAGACCCGCATCGAACGTCAGATGACAATACAGGGAAAGCGCCATCCGTTGGTAGCCAAAATAACCATTGCTGATAACGGCCCGGGCATTCCTGAAGAAATAAAAGACACACTGTTTTACCCCATGGTGAGCAGTAAAAAAAATGGCAGCGGTCTGGGATTATCTATTGCACAAACCCTGATAAACCACCATGGCGGACGCATCGATGTAGATAGTCATGCCGGGTATACCGAATTTGCCCTCTATCTTCCTATAGACCGAAAGGAGTTAATTGATGAACAGTGAATCCGTCTGGATTGTAGACGACGACAGCTCCATTCGCTGGGTCATTCAAAAAGCCCTTCAGGCAGCCAATATCAGCTGTATCTGTTTTGAAAATCCAGAAGATCTTTTGCGCCAGTTGCATAGTGGCCAGTCTCCAGAGGTGGTTATTTCAGATATCCGCATGCCGCAAATGGATGGCATGACGTTGCTTCAGGAAGTGCACGATGTAAATAGCATGATTCCGGTCATCATTATGACTGCACACTCCGATTTGGATAGCGCAGTCAATGCTTACCAGAGTGGTGCTTTTGAGTACCTGCCCAAACCGTTTGACATTGACGAAGCAGTCACCCTCACTCAGCGCGCCCTGGCGCACGCCAGAGAACAAAAACGACATCAGGAAGCGCCGGCGGTCGAATCGGCCACCGAGATAATTGGCGAAGCGCCTGCGATGCAGGAAGTGTTTCGTGCCATAGGCAGACTCTCTCGCTCCTCAATCAGCGTCCTGATCAATGGCCAGTCAGGCACCGGTAAAGAGCTTGTCGCACAGGCTTTGCATCGCCACAGCCCTCGCGCAGCGAATCCATTCATTGCGCTGAATATGGCAGCCATCCCCGCCGATCTGGTGGAGTCAGAGTTATTCGGGCATGAAAAAGGCGCCTTCACCGGTGCACAGAATGCGCGCCAGGGCAGATTTGAGCAAGCCAATGGTGGCACGCTGTTTCTTGATGAAATCGGGGATATGCCACTGGATGTGCAAACGCGCCTTTTACGTGTGCTGGCCGATGGACAGTTCTATCGGGTTGGCGGTCACCAGTCTGTCACCGTAGATGTTCGTATTATCGCCGCGACGCATCAGAACCTTGAACAACGGGTCGCGCAGGGTAAGTTTCGCGAGGATCTGTTTCACCGCCTCAATGTCATTCGCATCCACCTCCCCTCATTGGCTGAGCGCCGTGAGGATATTGGTTTACTGGCCAAGCATTTTCTTCGCCAGGCCGCTATTGAATTAGATGTGGAAACCAAAACCCTGAGCAAGGAAACGGAAAAGCTGATGGCGCGACTGCCCTGGCCTGGTAATGTCAGACAACTGGAAAATGTTTGTCGCTGGCTGACAGTGATGGCCAGTGGGCAAGAGGTACTGCCTCATGATTTACCCCCGGAAATCCACAACGAGGGCAGCCGCGACGCCGAGGGTACAAAATCCGGCGACTGGCCTGAATTACTGGCGCGATGGGCAGATGCCCAGCTCAATGCAGGACAATTCGACATTTTAAATGATGCGATGCACACATTTGAAAAAATAATGCTTGAGCGTGCGCTACACTATACGCATGGACATAAGCAGGATGCGGCACGGCGACTTGGCTGGGGACGCAATACCCTCACCCGCAAACTCAAAGAGCTGGATATTTCTCTTTAATCCTCACAAGTGCGGGCACACAACAGTTTACATGTTCGCCCGCCACTTGATCTATTAAGTAAAACGCCAACCTACCATAAGAACCTTCTGCAGGCCTTGTTTTTACCATAACTTAATCAATTAAGTTTTTTCTTGTATTTTTCTTGAGCAAACTTTAAATTGTGTCTATTGTTAATGTGATGTAACGGATGTTACAAATTATAAAGTCGCAATAAGGCACGCAAAAATGATGAGAAAACAACTATTTAAACCGGCGCTACTGTCACTTGCAGTCAGTTCGGCTATGTATTCCGCTCACGCTTTTTCTCAGGACACGCTTACTTCAAATCCTGATGAAGACGTTGAAGTCATTGCGGTAAAAGGTATCAGGGGCTCGTTAATTCGTGCTCAGGCAGTAAAAATGGACAACACCTCCATCGTTGAGGCAATTTCCGCTGAAGACATTGGTAAACTGCCCGACTCGTCTATCGCAGAATCACTTGCCCGTTTGCCCGGTCTTGCCGGTGAGCGCGTCGGCGGACGTACGTCCGGCATCTCGGTACGTGGCTTTAAAGAAGATTTCACCGGCACCTCATTAAACGGTCGTGAGCTTATCGGTATTGGTGATAACCGGGGTGTGGAATACGACCTCTACCCTTCCGAAATCATGACGGGTGCAACTATTTACAAAACCACCGATGCCTCTTTGCTGGTTCAGGGCATTGGCGGTACTGTTGACCTGCAAACCGTACGCCCGCTGGCAGCACAGGAAACCCTGACATTAACTGGTACACTGGAACGCGGTGGTAATGATTCTGATAACCCAGAATTTGATAACGAAGGTCACCGCTACGCCTTGTCGTTCGTAGAAAAATTCGCCGACGATACCCTCGGCGTAGCACTGGCAATTGCTTCAACCGAATCTCCTCGTAACGAACGAAAATACGGAGTATGGGGATACGGTGATAACAATGGTGCGCTGTTACCCTTTGGTCTTGATACCCAGGCGATCAGCCGCGTACTGGAGCGTGACACCATTTCTGGTATTGTGCAGTGGCGTCCGGGTGACAACTGGGACATCGTGGTCGATGTGCTGGATATCGATTATTCTGACTCGGGTGTTATTCGCGGATTTATCGAACCGTTTGAACTGGATGCCGCCTCGCTAAGCGGCAGCGGCGCTAACTCCACTGGTACACAAATTAATGCTAACCCGGTTCTGCGTACTGACCCGGCGCAAAAAGACGGTGAGCTTTCTACCTACGGCATTAACCTGACTTACCATCTGAATGACAGCTGGTCCGTTGAGCTAGATGTGGCAGACAGCGAGTCATCCAAACGGGATCTGCGCGGTGAATCCTATGCTGGTCTGGCACGAAACGGCGCAGCGCTGGCGCCGGCTGAAGAACGCTCCCGTGATTTTGTAATGAGTCCGGATGGCATTGTATTTACCGGATCGAATGGTCTTGGCGCGTTTGCCGATCCATCCATGTTGCAACTGGCTGGCCCACAACCCTGGGGTGGTGGTATGGCTAGTCTTGCCGATCAGTTTGCTACCGATGTGCTGCGCGCAGATGGCGAGACCTATAATTACATCAATGCTCAGGATGGTTTTCTTAACTACGCCGACTTTGAAGAAGAGCTTACCACCGCTCGGCTGGAAACTTTTGGTTTAGTAGACTGGGGAATTATCAGCAAAGTAAATGTCGGTATTGCTTACTCTGATCGCTATAAGAGTAAAGATAACAAAGGTTTCTTTGCCACTGCATCATCGTATCCCCAGTCAGAAGCAATTCCTGAACAATACCTTTACAACGGTCTGGCTGATTTAAGCTGGGCGGGATTTGGTCAGGTTGTGGCTTACGATGGTTTTGCGCCTTATAACGATGGCGAATACACATTAAACGACGCCGGCTTGCTGGAGCCTGATCGTCTGGGAGATACGTTTGTCGTTAACGAAGAGGTGACGACGCTGTTTGCCAAGTTTGACTTTGAAACTGACCTCGCCGGTTTCTTCGTAACGGGTAATGTAGGTGCGCAGTACGTGCAGACCGACCAGAGCTCTACCGGTTATATCGGCATCGTCGGCGCTAATTTCAAAGTGTGTGATGCTGATGGTGATGGCCAGGTAGATGAATCTTGCGTTCAAAGCATTTCAGATGATTATTCTCATTTTCTGCCCAGCCTGAATATCAATGTTGAAATTGCGGAAAATCAGTATGTGCGCTTTGCTGCGTCTAAAACGATCAGCCGCGCGCGTATCGATCAGATGAAAGCCTCAGGTTTTGTGAAGTTCGACCAGAACATCAACCTGATTGCGATTCCGAATACGCCTGAAGCTGTAGCGGAATACGGATCGCCGTGGTCAAAATTCCAGGGTAACCCAACACTGCGCCCCCTGGAGGCCAATAACTTTGATTTATCTTTCGAAAATTACTTCGAAGACGAAGGTTATGTGTCACTGGCGCTGTTCTACAAAGACCTGGTGAACTGGACGAGAGACGGTAATCAGACCATTGATTTTACCAACGATCCAACCAATGACGGTGCAGATTACTTCATTGCAGGGTTTCATGATCGCACCGTGGGCGCAGATGGCCTGGTAGGCCCGGATGGCACCGAATACGCGCCAGGTACCTACCTCACGCCGCCGGATCTGGGTACCTTCTCGTTCTTCGAAGATGGTCTTGAAGGTGAGGTAAAAGGGGCTGAGTTTACCGCACAGATTCCGCTGTCGATGCTCACAGATATGCTTGAGGGCTTTGGTATTGCCGGTTCAGCAACCATCATTGATGCTGAGCTAAGTGATGGCACGGCAATACCTGGGCAGTCAGACCGTGTGTACTCACTAACCGCTTACTATGAAACCGGTGGTTTTGAAGTTCGGGTTGCGGCAACGGATCGTTCTGAGTATCTGACCTATCAGCGCGGCGGTTCAAACAAAATTGAACAGGCTACCCGCGATGGTATTACGCAGGTGGATGCACAGATCAGTTACGATTTTGCCGATAGCGGTATCGATTACCTGCAAGGTCTGCGCGTCTCGCTACAGGGCACTAACCTGACTGACGAGGATGAAGAAACCCGCGACGGAAACGGGCTGGTGACACTGCGTCGCGAGTTTGGTCCATCGTATATGCTTAACTTTAACTACAATTTCTACTAGCCTTCCCCGAAGCGGCCTGGCTGATGCAAGGCCGCTTCATTAATCTGTTGCTTTTATGTATTTTTTCACTAGAGTCAGCCTTTTAGTAATTTGTTTGAACTATAAGGATTAGCCCATGCAACAATCCGTTCGCAAACTCGTTATCGCCGGTGGCGGTACAGCAGGATGGATGGCGGCGGCTTTGCTGAAAAAAGTCCTACAGGCACAAGTCGATATAGAACTGATTGAATCGAAAGACATTGGTACTATCGGCGTTGGTGAAGCCACCATTCCCCCCATTCAGACCTTTAACCAGTTTTTGGGTCTGGACGAGAAAGCATTTTTAAGAGAAACCAACGGCACCATCAAGCTGGCAATTGCATTTGAAAACTGGCGTAAACAAGGCGAGAGTTATTTTCATACCTTCGGCGCACCCGGCGCTACGCTCGGTTTTTGCGGTTTTCAGCATTACTGGTTGCGGGCCAAAAAAGCGGGGCTTGAAGCTTCGTTATGGGATTTTGATTTAAATTACCTTAGCTGCAAAGCCGGCAAGTTCAATAAAATACAAACCGAAAACCCCGTTTACTCCATGGGCTACGCTTACCACTTCGACTCCACGTTGTACGGACAGTTTCTACGCCGACTGGCCGAGCAGGCTGGCGTAACGCGTACCGAAGGCACCATCGAACATGTGGCACTTGATAATGAATCCGGTTTTGTAAAGGCGCTGCAGTTAACCGACGGGCGTCAGATCGACGGTGACTTTTTTATTGATTGCACCGGAATGCGCGCATTGTTGCTGCAAAAAGCATTAGGCGTTGAGTATGAAGACTGGTCGCACTGGCTGGCGGCTGACTCGGCCCTGGCGGTGCCCTCACAGCCTCATGCGCAAACGGCCCCCTATACACGTAGTATCGCCCGTGAAGTTGGCTGGCAGTGGCGAATTCCGCTGACTCACCGCAATGGCAATGGTCTGGTCTACAGCTCATCTTATATGGACGATGAAAAAGCAACGAACATGCTGATGGGCCATCTTGATACCGACGCATTGGACGACCCCAGAAAGATTAGTTTTAAGACGGGACGTACTAAAAAACAGTGGCATAAAAACGTTGTGGGCATCGGGCTGTCCAGCGGTTTTCTTGAGCCACTCGAGTCCACCAGCATTCATTTGATTCAGTCAGGGATTGTCAGACTGCTGAAAATGTTCCCCAATGGCGCGGTAAATCCCTCCATGGAGGCGCTGTATAACACAGAGTCAAAAGATGAGTTTGAGACCATCCGTGATTTTATCATCCTTCACTATTATCTGAATGAACGGGATGATTCGGATTTTTGGCAGGATATGCAGCGCCTGTCGCTGCCGCTTCGCCTTGAGCAAAAGATAAACGCGTTTCGCGATACCGCCACTATCTTTAACGAGCAAAATGATATTTTCCGCGATGCGTCCTGGGTTCAGGTCATGATGGGACAAGGCATTATGCCACGTGACTATCATCCTTCAGCCGATGTTCACAGCGATCAGGCGATTCTGGATATTATGAATAAAATTTATGAGGCCAAGCAAAAGCCACTCGGCCAGATGCTTTCCCATGATGACTTTTTAGCCAGGTTTACCCAGATACAATGAGCCAGCCGCATCGCATCGTCATTGTAGGAGGTGGTACCGCTGGCTGGATGGCGGCAAATCTGTTCGCCCACCACTTCAGTAGGCACCCGGTCACCGTCGCGCTGGTTGAGTCAGATAATGTACCCACAGTAGGCGTCGGTGAAGGTTCGACGCCGTCGCTGAAACAGTTTTTCCGGGATTTGGGCATAGAAGATGCGCAGTGGATGCCACGCTGTCAGGCAACGTACAAAGTCGCCATCCAGTTTAATGGCTGGAGCCCGGCATCAGGTAATTCGAGCTATCGCCATCCGTTTATTTCCCAGCTTGATACTTTCAGCGAGCGGGCATTTTACGTCAACTCACAAACCCGCCGGCTCGGACTGGATGTCACCACCCGCCCCGACGCATTTTTGTTTAACAGTTACCTGGCTGAACAGAACCGAAGTCCTCTAACACCAGAAAACTTCCCGTTTCGTATTGAGTATGGGTATCATTTTGATGCCGGTTTACTGGGCGAGTTCTTAAAAGAGCACGCAGTCGCTCAGGGCGTTCGACATACCGTCTGCGACATTCAGGATGTGGCGTTACACCAAAACGGCGATATTCGCGCGGTAATCGATTCAAACGGCAACGAGACTGAAGCAGACTTATTTGTAGACTGCACCGGTTTTAACAGCCTGTTACTGCAAAAAGCGCTTAACGTGCCCTTCTGTTCATTTAGCGATAACCTTTTTAACGACCGGGCGGTCGTGCTGCCAACGCCAGCCGATACGAGCGCCCCGGTAGAAACACAGGCAACGGCACTTAGTGCTGGCTGGGCATGGTCCATTCCGCTACAGAACCGAACCGGCAATGGTTATGTGTATAGCAGCCAGTATATTAACGATGATCAGGCTGAAACCGAACTGCGCTCGCAACAGGGAATGCTGGACAACGACACGCCTGCTCGCTTTTTATCAATGAAAGTTGGTCAGGTAGATCGGCACTGGCACCAAAATTGTCTGGCCCTTGGCCTCTCCCAGGGGTTTATTGAGCCGCTGGAAGCTACCGCATTGCACCTGGTTCAGCTTTCCATCCGGTTTTTCTGCGATGCCTACATCAAAGGGCATTTTACCGCCCGGCATCAGGCGGCGTTTAATCTAAAAATCAGTGAGCACTTTAGCAATGTAAGAGACTACATTGTTGCCCATTACAAGCTGAACACCCGAAACGATAGTGACTACTGGCGGGACAATCGCAATAACAGGCATCTTTCTGAGAATCTACTGCAAATTCTTGATACCTGGTACCGGCGCGAGGATCTTGCCCGCTTTTTAAGTGAGAAGTCCCAGGCGACGCATTTTGGCGCGACCTCATGGCACTGTCTGCTGGCAGGCTACGGTGCGTTTCCGGGACTGGCACCTGACCAGCCGGGAACCGGCGACTTATTTAAAGAGCATCAGTTAGCGGATTTCTTTAACGGCTGCCTACTGAATTTCAGTCCTCAGCCACACTACCAGTCTGTTTAGTTTGTTCGTGCAATCACTAAGGGCGGAAGCCCGCTCACAGCATAATAAAGCGAAAGCTGTGCACGGCGCTCATCGACCCTTGCTGCTATTAGTTTAAGCTGCGCTTTTATAAAGGTAATCTGACGGGCATTGAGAACGAAAATGTCAGTATCTCCAGCATCAAAGCGCGTTTTTTCCACCGCCTGAAGTCGGTCGGCCAGCGTGGCAGCCTTCGCGTTCAGTTCACTTAGCTTAGTGCTTTGCTGCCACTGTGCGACGGCAGTTTCAAATTGCTGATTCAGTTTTTGTTCTGTGTCCAACAGTTTGAATTCCAGCTCTTTATACTTGGCCTGCGCACTGGCTGCTTTGGCGCGGGCCTGACGGTTACCCAGCGGATATGAAAAACTTAAGCCTACTTTTGTGTCTGTCTGTGCCAGCGAGTCCGGCCCGGTCCCCATGTCCCTGGCCAGCTCAGCTTTAACATCCAGCTTTGGCAGCAGGTTATTGCTGGCCAGACGCTGCTTGTTTCGTTGTTGTTCAAGCGCCAGTGTGAGATCTTCGGTAAGCGGGTGACGGGATAGCTGACTTTTTAAATCGGCCATTCGTGTAGGATTGATCTGAAATGGCCAGTTCTCGCTGCCCAACGCTGGTTCAAAGCGTGCTATCCATTGAGGCGGCACATAGTAGTAAAGCTTGGTGGTTGAGGATTGCAGCTTTTGTTGCTCTGCGGCATGAAGCAAGTCAATTTCAAGTAAGTTTGCTTCAAAGGCTTGTATTGTAACCCGTGCTTCATCCCCCTGCTCGACCTTTTTTGCCAGCGCAGTCTTCTGCTTTTCGAGGGTTCTGCGCAGCGCTTCCAGCCGCTCAATTTTCAGATAGCTTTCGTACCAGTCCAAAAACGTCATACTGGCAGAGTAAAGTAGCTTGTTTACCCCCAGCAGGTAATCGGTTTCCCACCTTTCAATATCAAGTCGTGCATTACGCACAGCTGTGCGCCGCTCATCAGTATCGCGTCCTTTCAGTAAAGACAGCTTAACGCCAATAGACGCTTCGCCCGCCGACAGAGTATCGTACTGGCCGTCATATACCGGAAAGTCGCCATCGGCGATGCGATATCGGGTATAAATCTCACCATTCATCTCCCGTAATGGCTGTGCGAATTCGCTGGTCGCCACATCGCCAGAATAATAGCCTGATAAGCGGCTATCCGCGCTCTGTCCGATATACGGATCGAAGGCGGCATCAGCATTGTCCAGCGCATAACGCTGCTGGCGCCCCTGCTGCTCCAGAACCTGCAGATAGGGGTGAGAAACCATCACCTGCTCTAAAAGCTGAGTCAGGGTGAGTGATGAGGCCTGAACGACACCACTTACCAGTGACAGGCAAAGGCAAATTACCAGACTTCTCATTTACCGTTTCCCTGCGCACTATCTTTGGCCACCACCGGTTTTGGCGGGAAATTGTTGAGCTGACGCCACAGTTCGTAGCCCAGCCGTACCTCTTCGAGTAAAATCCAGGCTTTCACCCTGCTACCGTAACGCACAACCTGCTCTTGCGGCCATGGCGTGCCGCTCGGGTCCGGCGCAATCCAAACCGTGAAGTTACCGGTATTATCCGCCACTGGCTCAACATAAATCACTTCGCCACCAAAGGTGCCAATGGCAGCATCAGGCCAGCCACTAAACTGAAATACCGGCCACCCCTCAAACTGAAGCCGCGCTTTTCTGCCTTTTTCAATCAGTGGGGCATCCATACCGCTGACCGTCACCCGCACGGTACGACGCACCACCTGCGGAATAAACTCGCCCAGCACTTCGCCGGCTTTAACATAAGTGGAAGGCCCACCGGATTTCAAGTGGACAATCACGCCGTCAGAAGGCGCGACTTTGGTCTGCGTGCGCTGACGCGACAACGCAACACTGGCTTTATTGATATCCGACTGAGATTTGGCGGCTTTTGCAATAAGCTCCTGCAGTTTTATCTGAGCGGCCTCAACGGTTTTGGTTGATGCTACTCCTTCTTCAAGCAAGGCCTGTTGTCGGGTCAGATTATTGCGGGCATTAGCAACGGCGCTCTGATTAGCGGCATGCACCGCCTGAGCCGCATCCAGCTGCCCCTGCAGCTTTGTGACCAGTTCTTCATCAACATCTATCAGTGTGACGATAGGCTGCCCTTTTTCCACCGGCATTCCTTCTTTCACATGCCATTGTTTAATTTGCCCCGACACCAGCGCAGAGATGGCCTGGGTACGTTCTGACGGATCTAGCGAGTCTACGTATCCCGTCCCGTAGGCGGTCTGTATCCATGGTGTGAACCATAAAATTGATGCACAGACCAGGACCAAAACGAGCACGACAGCACACAGGATGCGGTAAGCGCTAGGCAAATAGTCGTTCCTCAGCGCCGATATTTTTTCAAGATAGCGTGACTCATTATGATGCATGTTCAGCTCCGCTTCTTGCTACCGGCACTCTGTCGGCAATCTCCTCAAGGGTAACAGTCCGGTCAAAATAGCGTGAATCTGGTGCATTGGTGAAATACAGCACCGTGGCATCTAATCCCTCAATGACTTCCAGCAGCCGGGTTCTGGTCGCAGCCGGAATGGCGTCAAAATGTTGGTTTATCAGCACAATGCGCGGCTTCGACAACAGGGTTGCAGCCAGCTTCAGCAAGAGTAGTTCAATGGGCTGCAGAGGACTGCCCATCACTGATAATGTGGTATCCAGTCCCTGTGGCAAGCCTTCAATGGTTTCGTACAGCCCTGTTTCGCGTAAGGCGGAGTAGATATCGCCACTACCAGCATCGGGTGCTGCCATGCGAAAAAACGCTTTGACTGTGCACTCAACCATAAGCGCTCTGTCCAGCGTGGTTATGCTCTGGCGAAGCTCGAAGATATCGTAATCCTGCAATGCTTTTTCACCCAGAAAGATAACACCTTGCGAGGGCTTTTCATGACGTTTGATGAAGCTGAGCAACTGCTTTTGCATCCAACCGTGTGTCGTCATCACATAGCATTTTTGCCCCGGAGGCACCGACCAGGATAATGAATAAGCGATTTGATTATGCTGAAGGCCTATCTGGTCAAACCGTACTGCCGAGGATGCCGGCACTGCCTGATGGGTCTGGTCCATTTCTTCCTGCGGCATTTCCAGCGCCCCACTGAGCTTTTCAGCTGCCCCGTACAGCTCGTAATAAAGTTTAAGATAAATTGAAAACCGGGATATGCCGATAAAGACAGCCGACATAATAAGCTCTGCAGCAACCAACTGCCCCAGCGACAACTGTCCTTTCACAACCAGATATCCGCCTATACCCAGTAATAACGCGCTGGCGGCGGCGTAAAGCAGTAAAAACATCACGGCCTGAGTAAACGTAAACCGGAAATGTTGCCGGTGTGCGCTCAGATAGCCCTCAATATGGTTTTGCGTGTTATTTGCTGCATAATCCAGATGCCGGCTTGATTTGAAAAATTCATGCGCTGAAGCAATATCGTTAAGCCACTTTGCCGAATCATATTTAGCCTGCGATAGCTGCACCGCAGAGCGCTTGGCGCCCTTTCCCCACAGCTTCCAAATACCCAGCATAATCAGCAGAATGAAAATATTGAAGGCAAAAAATGCGGGATGATAGAAACTAACCAACGTGAATCCCACCAGCATCTGCAATACCAGTGCAAAACCGTCGATCATCAGTGAGGGAATATTTTTTTGCAGCGTCATTATGTCGAAATAACGCTGCGTGATGGCAACGTTGCGTCTGCCCTCAAAAAAGCGATGTGGGGCAAAGATCGTTTTCAGACTCAACTGTGAGGTGAGACGCGAATAGATTTTCCGCTCATAAAATTCCATCACCCGCATGCGCAGGGCACTGAAAATGCCGGATATAAGCAGAATGATGAATAACACCACGCCTAAGGTGACAACAGCCTGCACGGAGGCAGTATTCACCACACTGTTTATCAGCGTTTGGACCGCAAGAGGAACTGCCAGTGTCAGCAAACCAATGGCAACGCCGTAAACGATAGCCGCCGTGAAAAATTGCCGGTCAGGCTTGAGCAACGCGAACAGCTTTTTACGAACAGATTTAAGCGCTATATGTTGAGCCATGGCTTCTTCGCAGGTAAAAAATGAAAACAAAGTGTAGCGATCTTTATCATCAGCGTAAAACTGATAATATCGAGATATAACATCGAAAAAATCTTATTATGCTGCAACTTAACTATCGTCACCTTTATTATTTTTACATGACGGCCAAACTGGGCAGTATCGCCAGTGCAGCCAAAGCGATGCATGTCACGCCGCAGACGGTCAGCGGCTTACTGAGTACCTTTGAGTCACAGTGTGGCCAACGCCTGTTTGATCGGACCGGCAAACGTTTACAGCTAAATGCACTGGGTAAACAGGTATATCAGCATGCGCAGGATATTTTTAAAAAAGGAAACCAGCTGGCCGAGGTGCTTAATGCGGGCACTGCGCATGCTGTCAGCCACTATACCGTCGGTCTGACCGATGCCATACCCAAAGTGCTTGCTTATGATTTCATGCACCAGACGATGCTATCCAATCCTAAGGTACGCTTTGTATTTAAAGAAGGTTTATTTGATGACCTGCTCAGTGAAATGGCAGTTAACCGGATTGACCTTGTGCTGGCGGACCGGGGCGTAGCGCCAGGTGCTGCAGTCAGTGCGGTCAGTCAGTCTCTTGGCACCAGCGCAGTCAGTTTTTTTGCCAGCCCCGATATTGCTGACACGCTGAAAGCCGGCTTCCCCGAATCGTTAAATCACACGCCCATGCTGATGCCGGGCGTGCGCTCTGGTATTGCTTACGGACTGAGTGCGTGGCTTGAGGATCGTCAGCTGTTTCCCCAGCAAATTGCAGAATTTGATGACAGTGCACTGCTCAAACTTTTTGGTGCAGAGGGTTTTGGCGTATTTTGCGCGCCATCCTGTATTGCCCGGCATGTTGAACAGCAATATCAGGTAAAGTGGATTGGCCAGGCCGATGCGCTGCAGGAGCAGTTTTTCGCGCTGACCCGACACAATCAGCGGGATAACGTTATTGCCCGCCAGGTCACAGAACATGCAACATCACTATTAGCCAAAGCACACATTTAAGCGCTCTGCTTAGTCAGTAAGGCAGTCATTACGGCATTGAAGTGACGCATCCACTCCGGACTGAACTGTCCTTTCACCTGACGGTTCATTTCTATAACGGCCTGCTTTTTAGAAATACGTGAGGTTTTATTATGGGCGCGGGAGTGGGTCATCGCGTCGTACGTATCCAGAATGGCCAGCAACTTGGCGCCATCGCAGATATCGGCATCTTTCAGGCCCAGCGGGTAACCACTTCCGTCAGGGCGTTCATGATGCTGCATGACGATTTTGCGCGCATGGTCCCACTGGTCAAGGTGTTCAAGCAGACGCGAGCTTTTATACACATGAGAGCGCATCAGATTGAACTCGTTATCACTTAGCGGTTCAGTCTTGTTCAACAGGTGTAATGGCATAAACGCCATCCCAAAGTCGTGAACATAACAGGCCACAGCAAGTTGGTCATCGTCAATCGGGCTGCCTGCCTTATGATTGATATAAAGCGCCAGCTTGGCAATGCGATCGCCTCTGCCGGCCCAGTAGTTTGAACGGTGTTCGATGGTTTGCATCAGCTCGCGAAAGAACAACATATCCATCTGTCGCTCAGCACTCATTGCTTTGGGAATACCGGTATTGGAAAGCGTGGCCGGTAGTGCCTGACCTTCCGGCAAAAATTCAGCACGTTGCTGGGCGTCGCTTCCTGTCAGCGCATCAAGTGCAGGGTTGAGCAGCAATACCGCCTCGTGCAATAAGCGCTCATGGTCCGCCTGATTGTCCGGTCTGATGCGTGAAACGGCCAGCACCAGCCTTTGGTGCAAATCCTGATCGTACTGACTTTTGCCCTGATTCATGACCTCCTGAACGAACACCTTGACGCGATCCATGGTTAACAGTACCAGGTCACTCATCGTGCTGGTGTATTGCACCTGCCCTTTTCTGAGAAAATCCAGTAAATCCTCAACGTGCTGAAGCAGCGGAATCATCGGTGTAAAGTTAACCAGACCCAGGTCACCTTTAATGGTGTGGATGGAGCGAAACAGCGCACGTTGCAATTCGTTATCCTGCGGGCGCAGCTCAAGCTCAATCAGCGTTTGCTCACTGGCTTCGTACAATTCATTTATTTCCTCCATTAAATCTGTGAGGATATCGTCTTCGAGGTCTTCGGGAACAAAAGTTTGCATTAAATCAGTACCACATGCATGAAAAAGCGTGAATTCGCATAATAGGCTATCGGTTTGAACCACGAAGCGCTTTAGTTCTTTAGATTAAATTTAGGATAACATACTGATCGGACATCTATCTGGCGGCGAATAATTTATACTGCGCCGCAAATGCTTTTACAGGATCCTAAGTGCTCGCAATTTTAAGAATTTTTTTGCTGTTTCTTGCCTTCGTTCTTATCAATTTAGTGGTTTTCGCTGTTTGCATACTAAGACCATTTAATCGCAACAATGTCCATTTCGCAGGCAGTGCTTATGCGCTGATGGCACCGATTGTAGGTTTGAAGCTTAAAATGCGCATCGATGCGTCACACCGCATCGACACGCCCTATGTGTACATTGCCAATCATCAGAACAGCTTTGACATTATTACAATCTGTAAAGCAGCAATGCCTGGCGTGGTCACTGTAGGCAAAAAAAGTCTGAAATGGATCCCGATTTTTGGTCAGATTTACTGGTTGTCCGGCAATATTATGATCGATCGGAAAAATACCGGAAAAGCGCGCGATACACTGATGCTAGCAGGAAAGAAAATCAGAGAGCGTCGCACTTCCGTATGGGTATTTCCTGAAGGTACGCGTAGCTATGGTCGCGGCATGCTGCCCTTCAAATCAGGGGCTTTCAGACTGGCACAGGCTGTCAATGAACCTGTAGTCATGGTCACCGCCAGCGAGCTTCACAAGAAAGTAAAGTGGAATCGCTGGGATAATGGTACCGTGCTAATAGACATCTCCGGCCCCATCCCTGTAGATCAGAGCAAAAGCGTAAGAGAATGGGCTGATTACTTTCGCACCGCGATGGAAAAAAGAAAGCAGGAACTGGATACTGAAGTCGCTGAGCTGGAAAAAAAGCGGTAAACTCGCCACAAATATGTAGCTGAGAGCTTGAACTATGAAACAAATTGATGAGTTAGCTGAATGGCACGCTTTCAATCAGGAAACAATGGACGCCCTGCTGGAAGATGGTAGTCAGGCCGACGCCGATTATTCTATTGAGCACCATTTTGCCGGACAAGATTTTGACCAGCTTGAAAAAGCGGCCGTAGATGCGTTTAAAGCGGGTTTCGAAGTGACCGATGCCGAAGAGGTTTACCTTGATGACGGCAGCACGGCATTTTGCTTCGACGCCATCGCTGAAAGAAAACTAACGCGGGAATATCTGGATAAAGATGTAGAAGCGCTGCTTCAGATCGCTGACAAACACGATGTTGTGTACGACGGCTGGGGCACATACTTTATGCCTCGCGGCGAAGAATCCGATGCGTTTTCGGATGACGGTTTTGACGAGTAATACAGTAAACAGGCTGCTAACGCAGCCTGTTTCGTTTTATAGCATTACTCTTGTAATAAAGGTGTAAGGTTAGCATTCATAACACGGTTAATGATCTGACGAAAATGCGCCGTCATCTCAGGCTCCTGTCTGAGCAACTCCATCACTCCCACCAGAACAGGCCAGCCGTTACTCCCATTGATAAATATCACCGCACCGGTCTGGGTTTGCGGTGAAAAGTAAACCAGCGCGGTTTCACCTGCATCAGTACCTGAGTGTGTTACAACGGAATGGTCAGGATACTGCCATACCTGCCACCCCACAGAGTGCCCCACGTTCTCAGGACATATAAAAGAGCGGGTTGTGTCGCAGCGATAGGTATCATCTTTTGATAAATCAGTCAGAATTGTCGTCCGATAAGCGGTGGCCTTTTCACTTTTCTGATTAATCAGACGATGCATGAATTGCGCGTAAGCGCCAACGGTCGTAATCAGGTCATCTGCAGCCGCATCGGCATCGCCTGCTGCTAACCCGGGATTAAGCGTCTCAACCGGTTTGAACTCTCCTTGTTTGTTCATGGGAGTATTGAGTCGGTGTTCAGCCCATTCAGGAATGTGCCCCTGCGCCATAGCAGTAATGCTATAAGGCGTGAAGACGTATTTCTCAGCCATTGTCTCGCATGCGTTATTCGACACAGCACAAAGGTAGTCTGCCGCCAATTCGATGCCTGCCCCTGAGTAGGAATATGCTGTGCCGGGCTGGTATGTGAAGGCCAGCGTGTTGTCAGCATAACTATGGGGCCAGTTCAGTAACCCAGATGCGTGTGACAGAAGGTGCCCTAACGTAAGCTGTTCATAGCGCGGATCGCCTTTCAGGTCAGGATGCGAAACCTGCTGATAAATTTTATCATCGAGACTGACTACTTCATCCACAAGTAATGAAATTGCAACTTCAGCCGTAATCGTTTTCGCAACGGATGCAACATTGAAAACAGATTCAGCATTAAGCGCAGTATCAGGTGCCTGCGCGCCGTAATACTTCTCAAGCTGTACGCCTTTCCGGTTGATAAGAGCGATACCCACGCCCGCAACGTTGTGCTTATCTATCAGGCGCGGCACGTAGGCATTCAGGTCAGACTCAATGTTTTGGATGGCTGACGCATGGCAGCTAAAGAACGCCAGCAAAATAGCAAAGGTATATTTCATATTCTTTTTCCTTGTCGCAGACTCAATGTTATAGCAGATAAAGCTGCTATTTTTCGCGGGTAAAATGTAACGATAAGTTTTATGCTGCGATTAGTGGCAGAGTATCTGTCCCGCCCTTGCCGGTTCACCTTCGCTTCAGCTTTTGTTCATTTTCTGTGATTCATCCTGTAACCCTGATTAAACAAAGAAGAGCAACACTATGAAACGTACAATGCTTTTTCTGCTGCCATTATTCAGCATGCCGTTTTTTGCTGTATCACAGACTGAAACCGCCGAGCCGGTGATGGTAACGGTCAGCCAGTCACAAAACCTGCCCGCTGATACAACCAAGCATAAACCGGGACCGGCGCGCTCAACATCGGCGTTCTCACCACAAAAAGTGAACCAGCATAATTCAGTAACAAATCAGGATTTCTGGATTTATGACAGTTGGCTGACGTTAGTCGACGATGACGATTATGATGGCTATTACTCATCGTTTTCGCTGTCGTTTGATGCAGATACATTTTTCCAGTCGCATGAGCTTTATGCGGTTATTTACCTGGGTGACGCCGTGGAATACAAATCGGTGTATGTGACATCGGTATTCACGATTTTCGGTGAGAACAGTGACGACTACCTGACACTGGATATTGAGCTGGTGAGCGGCTACAGGCCGTATGATTACGATATTCGAATCGAGTTATATGATGCCCATAATGATAGTCGAGTGGCGGTCTATGATGCATTTGATGATGCAGATCTGGCGCTGGTGAATCTGGAGAGCCGCTCCAATGATCAGCCCTATCAAGACCGACATCACGATACGTCGCATCATGGTGGAACTATGGGTATGGCCGGTCTGTTGCTTATACTGTTTGCAATCGCCAGAAGGTATACCAGACTTAAGCTTTAGTATAAGTGCGCGGATATGTTTGGTTTATTTAACCAATATAGGGCAGAATAAATGTATGGATGCCAAGAGTTTGCGTAACAATTAGATGGATAACGCCGCATTATCATCTGGCCGTCGTACGTTCTTAAAGGGTGCGTTGGCCTCCACCCTCACCGCCGGTGTTGCGCCATTCGCGATCGGCCGCGAAAAGCCGCTTGTCAGAGTGATGGGCACGCATGTCACATTGCAGGAGGCGTTGCGCCAGCGTGCGATGGAAGATCTTGGTATTCGTTTGCAGTTTTCACCTGGCGGCTCAGCGGCAGTGCTACAGAAGGCCTCAATGAATCCGCACGGTTTTGATCTGTATGAGCAATGGTCAAACAGTATCAATGTATTGTGGCAGGCCAAAGCCATCGCCCCCATAGAGGTGAGCCGGCTGACATACTGGGATGAAATCAATTCGCTGACCAAAACCGGTCGCCTGCAACCTGAGGCCAGTATTGGTGCGGGTGACGCTCCTTATAAAATTCTCAACGTTCAGCATAACGGTACATTAGGTAGTCAGCCTACCGGGCAGATTAGCTTTTTACCCTACGTTCACAATGTTGATTCCTTTGGCTATAACCGTAATCTTATCGATACCGGCTTATTGAAAGAACAGGAAAGCTGGGGCTGGCTGCTGGATTCCCGGGTCTCCGGTAAAGTAGCAATCGTCAATGACCCGACTATCGGGCTATTTGATTTGGCGCTGGCTGCTCAGGCCAAAGGACTCATGCGTTTTAATAATATCGGCGCTATTACAAAGCAGGAAATGGATGAGCTGTTCGGTATTCTTATTGAATTAAAGCAACTGGGTCATTTTGCCGGATTCTGGACGTCGGTACCTGAATCGGTTCAGTTCATGCAAAATAAACGTAGTGTGGTAGAAAGCATGTTTTCACCGGCTGTTGCTGCATTGAATGGCAGCAATGTGCCTGTCACTTTTGCTGCACCAAAAGAAGGTTATCGCGGATGGCATGGCGTGATGTGTTTGTCATCTGTCACCACAGGCCGCCAGAAAGATGCGGCCTATGACTACATGAACTGGTGGCTGTCGGGCTGGCCGGGTGCATTTATTGCTCGCCAGGGGTATTACATCAGTAACCCTGAGCGGTCTGCTAACTATCTTAGCGACGCAGAATGGGATTATTGGTATCGCGGTAAACCCGCGGCTACCGATCTGAAAGGCACCGACGGACGCATCAGTGTCAGGCAGGGGCAGCAACGCACCGGCGGCAGCTACACAGACAGATTCAGTAATGTGGCGGTGTGGAATACAGTGATGCCAACCTACGAGTATAGCCTGCAAAAATGGTATGAGTTCCTGACTTCATGAAAACCCGGTCATCGTTTTTAACACTTTCCTCGATTCGTGCTCAGATCATAGTGGTACTGGCAGCGCTCGTGGTTTTGCTGTTGTTACAAGGGGTCATTGCCAGGGCTAATCAGGAAGTATTATCTAAAGGGATTAGCGCCTCTGGCCAGGCTGTTACCGACATCGGACAGGTCCGTGCGCTGCAGCGCGACATCCTCGACCTGCAGCGAAATGTACTTATTTTCAGAGAAACCGCCAGTGATTCGGCGGTGAGTCGCTTTGAACGTTTAATGCAGTCAATTCAACAAAAACTGGATAACCTTGAATCCTCGCGCCTTGCAAAACTGCCCATGCAGCAAACCAGAGAGATGCTTGTCAGCATGCGGCATCACCTTCAGGCATATCAGAATAACTTCAAAGATGTCGTAGATGCCCGGGCCCGACGCGATGATACGTTAAGCACCGCATCGCTGTTCGCACAATTTGAAGACAGCAGCCTTATCCCTGCCTCACTTTCCGACGCGCAGGAAAACGCGATACGGTTGCAGCTCAGTCAGGCGCGCAGTGCAGCCCTGGAATACCGGCTTCAACCTGACGCCGTCCATCGAGAAGCATTTATCAAGGCGATTTCCCAAGCCAGAAATCTGGTTCAGCAGACAGCATCTGATGACACAGCGCCGCTACTTCAGGCACTGGAAACCACCCGCGCGCGCTTTTTAACGCTGACGCAGTTGATCCAGGGTAACCTGTTTCTGGTCAATGTCGTGATGGCAGGTTCAGCAAATGAGTTTTTGTATCTGAGTAATGAGCTGGTTAAACAAGTAAATAATCAGTACTCGACGATCAGCTCGACAACGCAGGAGCAGGCATTACAGGCGCAGCAAAGTCTCAACATTGCTTCATTTCTGGCTATTTTGCTGGCCATTGCTGCCGCAGGCTACACGATTTACCGCATACTGAGTCCGGTTAAAACGTTAACGGACGTGTTTCGCCGGCTCGCTCGTGATGAACAAATATCTGAAATTCCCGGTCTCAAGCGAGATGATGAAATTGGCCAACTGGCGAATGCGGCGCAGGTCTTTAATAACAAGAATCAGCAAACCCGGGCACTGCTTGATGAAGCCCGCGACCTTAATAAACGCCAGCAGGCCCTTAACGATGAGCTGGCCGCATCAAAAGAAAAAGCGGAGCGTGCAACAGCATCAAAGAGTATTTTTCTGGCTAACATGAGCCATGAATTGCGAACGCCCCTTAATGGTATTGTCGGGCTTATCGAGCTGGCGCAGCAACAACCGATGTCACCCACGCTAAAAGGGTATCTGGAGAAAGCCGCTTACTCCAGTCACGTGCTGATGAGTGTTATCAATGATGTGCTCGACTTCTCGAAAATTGAAGCCGGAAAGCTTGAGTTAGAAGAAGCCTGCTTCTCTATGCATTCGTTATTCAATAATATATTGTCGGTGGTCACGCTCAAAGCACAGGAAAAAAACCTTAGCATTCGCCTCATTGTCTCTCCAGGTTTGCCCTCTCAGGCTGTCGGGGACGCGTTACGCATCGCTCAAATTCTGATGAACCTGTGCAGCAACGCGATTAAGTTTACTGAACAGGGTGAGGTCATTATTCGCTTTGACGGCGAATCGCATTCGCACAGCGATACTTTCATATTAAATATCGATGTGAAAGACACCGGTATCGGTATGAGCGAGGAACAGCTAAAACGCGTCTTTTCCCCCTTTTCGCAGGCCGATGAAGCGACTAACAGAAAATATGGTGGCTCCGGGCTGGGGCTGGCTATTGTCAGGCAATTGATTGATGTCATGGGTGGCGAGTTAGCAGTCAGCTCTACCCCGGGTTGTGGCTCGGTATTTAACGCTGCTATACCACTTAAAATTGCTGAGCACGAAAAACCGGCCATCCTGTCTGGCATTCCAGCCCTGACGCCGGGCAGTTTGTATTACGCTAACCACGCGCTGTTGCCCGCTGAGTACCGCCAACTGCTGCGTATAAAAAGCCAGCCCCGGCCGCTCGAGGCGTTATCCGAAAATATGGGTACACCACCGTGTATTGTGGTGGATATTGAAGACTTCAGTACCTTCCGGGCATTGCTACCCCGCCTTGATGAATTAACCGGTAGCGGTATAAAAGTCGGACTGGTGGTCAACACCCTACCCGGCAAGCTGCTCGAAAAAATGCTGTTCAGTTGGCCACACGGATTGCTCTGCCACCCCTTCACCCCGATGCAATTTGAATCCTTTATCGGTGAGCTCACCGGTTCAGGCCCCTCACTGCCCGCCGACGAAACAACGATTGCTGAACAACCCGCCATTGATGGCCATATCCTGTTAGTCGAGGATAATGCCATTAATCAGGTCGTGACCGGTGAGATGCTCAGTTCACTGGGATTGAGCTACGATGTTGCTGAAGATGGCAAACAGGCGGTAACCAAATTTGAAAACTCGCCGCAGTACGATCTGGTTCTCATGGATGTGCAGATGCCGGTAATGGACGGTTATGAAGCCACACGCATTTTGCGTGAAAAAGGCTTCAATACCATTCCTATAATCGGATTGTCGGCGAACGCCATGCAGGAAGACCGAAATCAGGCGCTGGAAGCAGGAATGAGCAGCTATATTACCAAACCGGTTAAGCGTGAAGTGCTGGCCAGTGCTATTGCCAGCTACCTGGTAAACTAATATCTGGCGAGATTTTCCTTTGGTTATTGTCAGCCACCCTGCAATGTCACAGTTTATCCGCAAAGCATTTGGCTCAATGTGACGCGCTCGTTACACTACCT
>CAZOYR010000007.1:0-57165 GCA_964584105.1 uncultured Alteromonas sp. | reverse complement strand
TGCTGGGTACTGACGACTTATGATAATTAACCACTTTTACACTCTCACTGACCATAACGTTGCTCTCTTTAAATCATATCCATTGATATAGATAATAATGAGACCATTTCTTATACAGGTTGGTTCATTTTTACCCTTTGGCAACACAGATTTCCATGATGACGGCCGCGCCGTAAGTCACGCTGAGTTGCTTAACAAATAGTTTAAAATCATAACTTTGGCAAATAAACGTTGAAAACTCCTCTGATAACCCGTGGCGGATACCACAAACTGAAAGACGAGCTGGATTATTTATGGCGCGAAGAGCGCCCTGAGGTAACGCGCAAAGTTACCTGGGCGGCGAGTCTTGGTGACAGAAGTGAAAATGCAGACTATCAATACAACAAAAAACGCTTACGCGAGATAGATCGTCGTGTACGCTATCTGCGTAAGTGCTTAGAACGCTTAAAAGCGATTGACTACAACCCGGAGCAGGAAGGTCGCGTATTTTTCGGCGCCTGGGTCGAGATAGAAAATGACGAAGGAAAGACGCTAACCCTGCGCATCGCCGGTTACGATGAGATATTCGGTCGCAAAGATTATATCTCAGTGGACTCACCGATGGCGCGAGCCCTGTTGGGCAAGTACCCTGATGATGATGTGGTAGTTCGCACCGAAGCAGGAGTATTTGAGTGGTGGATAAATCGTATCTGGTACGATAAAACAGATAAACTATAATTTTTCAGGCTGCGCCAGCGAGCGTGCAGATGTCGATACTACGGACAGGCCTGTACCAATATAAGGAAAGATGATGCAGTTTCGTAGCACGTTGATGTATGCAGGTTTATTGATGAGCGCCTCGTTTACAGCCTCAGCCCATGATTTTTGGCTGGCCCCGGGTAAATTTCAGGCTTCTCCCTCCACCCCAGTGCCAATACAATTCAAGGTAGGTCATAACGAGAGCGCGGATGACTGGAATTTGCGTTGGGACAAAGTCGTGGCTCTGCGCAATTATACGCCTGAGGGCGTGACCGATTTGTCTGCCAGTATTATTGAAAAATCTGATCTGCTGCCCGGCGCTGCAAAAACGCAGTCTCTTGAGCCCGGCACTTATGTTGTTGGTCTGGAAAGTTATCACAGTGTCAGTGAACTTAGCGCAGAGCCGTTTAACAGTTATGTTAAGGAAGAAGGGCTTACTGAAATCCACGACTACCGACAGCAAAAAGGTCTGTCCGGCAGAGCGGGCACAGAGCTTTATTCACGCAAAGCTAAAACTATTATCCAGGTTGGCGACAAGCTGACTGATAATGCCATCCACCCGGTGGGTCATACACTTGAGATTGTTCCTGTAACGCACCCATACGATTTAAATGAAAAAGCCGCGCTGCCCGTTAAAGTGCTATTTAAAGGCCGTCCACTGAAAGGCGCCCTGGTAAAATCCAGTGCATTGAAGGGTGCTAGTCATAAACCGCAGTCGGTGAAAACCGATGCCGAGGGCCGCGCGACAGTGTCGTTTGATGAGGAAGGGCCGGTAAAATTAAGTGTGGTATGGGGCGAGCCGCTGTCAGGTAACCCACGTGCAGACTTTGAGACTTATTTTTCAAGCCTGACATTTTCGGTAAACAATTAGCGGGTTAGTCCCTTCGTAATAGTAAAAATAGCGGCAAACTCATATTGGCAGAGAAAGCCGTTCTACTAATAAGCAATGATTTGCAGATTATGTAAGCTTCTCAGTATTTCTGGTGTTGTGACTGAAGAAATTAATGCCTAACGTGCATTTTGCCTTCCTGGTGCTTTATTCTCGAGGTACTCCAGCACCAGTGCTCGCCTGCTAAAAGTAAGCGGCGAGCATGTGTTTGGTTATTTTTATCGATTAATGTTCTGTGAATTTATAAATTCGCTGACATCAGATACCTGTGCTGAAAAGCTCTTCTGGGTTGGTGGAAACTTTTCAAAGCTTTTAACGAACTCTGCTATTTGATTGCCAGCAGGTCCAAGGGTCCAGGAGCGATTTTCTGCCCACTCATCGTAGCCTCTTGCTTCAATGAACCGTTCGAAAGGATCCAGTTTCAGATTAATAATAAAGGGCGTTGTCATTTCCTGCTGAGAGGCGCGGAACCACTCTTCCTGATCTATGAATAAAAACTTCCAGTCTCCATAGCGCATGCCATGGAAAGTCGTTTCTGTAAAATAATAAAACTCTTTTCGATTGGATGGCCCCTGGTTTAAAAGAATATCTGTTTGATCATAACCATCAATATGCGCTGTTTGCGTTTCGCCATCGACTTTCATTCCTGTTAATAGTGACTCTTTGACGTTCTTATCACCAACTATAGACATTATTGTGGGTAGCCAGTCCTCCATTGTCATAAACTCCCCGGTGTGGGTGCCGGCTGGAATGTTGCCGGGCCATTTAACAAGCATAGGAACCCGAAATCCGCCCTCCCAGCCGCCAACACCTTTTTCGCCGTGAAATGGCTGGTTGCCACCGTCTGGCCAGGAATTGGAAGCAGCACCATTGTCAGTAGAAAACATCACAATTGTATCGTCTGCTATCTTCAGCTCATCAAGCAGATCCAGCAATTCCCCGACGTCATCATCCAGCTCCATCATGCCGTCAGCATAGATGCCATAACCGCTTTTGCCTTGATATTCCTTATTGAGGTTAGTGCGATAATGCATTCGCGTAGTGTTGTGCCATACAAAGAATGGCGCGCCTTTTTTGGCTGCTTCGCGAATGAATCGCTTAGATTCCTCCAAGACATCCTGATCGAGATTCCGCTGCACTTCCTGCCCAAAGGGTCCTAAATCTTCTATTTGCTGAGTGCCATCTGGTAAGGCTTTAGAGTGAATAATGCCACGCATTTTCAGGTTAAATTTTTCCTGAGCATCTTCTTCTTTTGGATAGTCGTATTGCTCTGAATATTCTCCTGCATTGAGATGATAAAGAATGCCATAAAACTCATCAAAACCGTGGTTCGTTGGCAGGTGTTCGTCTCTATCGCCCAAGTGATTTTTGCCAAACTGGCCGGTGATGTAGCCTTTGTCTTTAAGCATTTCCGCCAGCGTGGGAACATCTTCCTGCAAGCCTTGTTCAGCACCGGGCAAGCCCACAGTGCTCAGCCCGATTCGAATAGGATACTGCCCGGTTAAAAATGCTGCGCGCCCGGCGGTGCAAGAAGCCTGAGCATAATGATCCATAAAAATCATGCCTTCCTGCGCAATGCTATCGATATTAGGCGTAGACCCGCCCATCATTCCGCGGTGATAAGCACTAATATTCCACATGCCGACATCATCTCCCCAAATAACAAGAATATTGGGTTTGTTATTATCTTGTGCGACAGAATTTGAAATTGTTAGGAGGGCAGAGAAAGAAATGAGAAAACTACGCAATAAAATACTTCCAAAGAGGCGATTCATAGGAAATCCCGATCAGATTGAATAAGTTTTTACAGCATGAGTACTTTAAAACCTAGTGTATAATTTTTATTCAGACAAATAATTATCTGCTTTTTAATGTAATGCCTGCGCTAAACAGCCTGATGGTTGTAAATGGAAGAATATTTTTCTCACACAGGCAACGTTCACCAACTATTATGGCTCGAAACCGTCAAGGGTAGGTGTCAAATAAACAGGTGGGCAATTGGCAGAACTGGTGAAGAATGCGCGATTATGTTGTGTCGTGGCTTGAGTTAAATCGTTATCCGGCAATCAGCGCGTCGATTTTAAAATCTATGTCTTATGTCAGGCATTTTCGGTCTCCCCCATTGAAAAACAGACGACATTTAATATCCGAAAGCCTGCTTATTTGCTCAGGTTTTTCACTTTATCTGTAGAATTCCGCTTAGATGATTCGGTGGCACTCATTTTAAGCAGTCAAAGAGTAAGCCCCCCAGAGCAATGCCTCCTGAAACCCCAAACATCAGGCCAGAGATGAAAGCACGGCGTATCACCGGCTTATTCAGATTGAGCATCGAAGATGTTTTTTTAAAAAGCATGGCTGTTATCAGAATCGTTGCCGTTCTGATTTGAAAGAAAAGTTCACAGTCTTTGTATGATAGCGCGTTGTAGCGGATAACAACGCTGTACTTCAGAACTGAATAGGTGGCTATTTAACGCTACTGATACCTGACGGTCACCACGCTTCTCTTTGAATGACAATCGCACTTCCTGCCGGTTTGGCTGGCCGACGCATTACTGCACACGGCAGGAAATGAAGCCTAAAGAATTTTCTTTCTAAGCTGCTTACGTTCACCCTGCTGCTTTTTCGCCTTGATACGTTTTTCTTTCGCACCTTTACTGACTTTGGTGGGTTTGCGTGTTTTTTTCACTACCAGCGCCTGGGCAATCCAGGCCACCAGACGTTCCTGCGCATCGAAGCGATTTTGCTCCTGCGTTCGATAATTTTGTGCTTTCAACACAAATACGCCATCTGTATTAACCCGACTATCGGGTTTATCCAGTAGCTTTTCTTTCACCTCGTCCGGCAGTGAGGAAGCTGCAATATCAAATCGCAAGTGAATAGCAGAATTCACCTTGTTGACGTTCTGTCCTCCGGCGCCCTGAGCGCGAATTGCCGTCATTTCTATTTCATTTTCATCAATGCGAACTGATGATGAAATGTTAATCATATACCCTCTTACACTCTTTCTTTGACAAAGGTCAGCCATCTGAATATTTTGATAATGGCAAGACAGGCTCTACATACGCGCAGCTACCTGGTATCAGATGCAATTGCGATATATTTATACCAGTTTCTGTTTTACACCACGCCAACGTGCCCGTATTATCCTGTGTAGGTAACAATACCTATCCACATGATAGAAACAATCATATAGTATCATTGATTAGTATTTTCTTATTCCCACGGAGTGGGAAGTCTTTGTTCCAGCATGGTTACAGGGGGCTGCATGGTTGATATAGCGAAAGTACCGGAATGTGAGTTATCAAAACGCCTCGGGGGCGACAGTACCCTCGTCAGAAAACTGCTTTGCCGCTTTTCTGCCAACCTGCCCATTTTGATTGTACGTTTATCTCTGGCGATTAAAAGTAATGATGCATCACGCGCCAGGTCGCAGATAACAATGTTAGAAGAAGTCGCCAAAGCTATCGGTGCCCGTGAATTAGAAGTTCAGCTATCCATGCTTCGAACAAAGTTACTCGATATCCCGGCAGAAAATGACAAAATGCTGCAGGCACAGGTTGAAACCATTGCTGAAAGCTTTCGGGAACATTTGCAAACGCGCTTTTCAATCATGCCGGACGACCGGCCGGACTCTGCTGCATTATAGGACAAACCCGCTGTTTCACGGACGTAACAATGTTATACTGACAGCCAATTTTTTGTTTAATCTTTTCTTTTTGCAGCAACGTTTAAAAACGTTTTTGCTGGCAATCTTCTGAGTACCGCACTGATATTATGATTACAAAGACTATCGCGAATGAGCTGGCGGTAAATCCCGCCCAGATTGAAGCCGCTGTTTCATTGCTGGACAGTGGTGCGACCGTTCCCTTCATTGCCCGCTACCGTAAAGAGGCGACACAGGGGCTGGATGATACCCAGTTACGCACGCTTGAGCAGCGCCTCACGTATCTTCGCGAACTGGACGAACGCCGCAATGTCATTCTAAAGTCCATTGACGAACAGGGTAAGCTGACTGAAGAATTGAAGCAGCAGATTACCGGCGCAGACAGTAAAACTGCGCTGGAAGATCTGTACTTGCCCTATAAACCTCGTCGCCGGACCAAGGGACAGATTGCTATAGAAGCCGGTTTACTACCACTGGCTGATCAATTGTTTGAAGATCCGTCGCTTTCTCCGGAACAGGCTGCTGAAGCATTTGTTGCACCGGATAACGGCGTTGCAGATACAAAAGCTGCCCTTGAAGGCGCGCGTTTTATTTTGATGGAGCGTTTTGCCGAGGACGCAGCGCTACTGGGTAAAATCCGTGGTTACCTTTCTGAGCATGCCTTTATCGACAGTACCGTTGTAAAAGGCAAAGAGAAGGACGCGCAGAAGTACAAAGATTATTTTTCACATTCAGAAAAGCTGAAGAATGTCCCCTCGCACCGGGCACTCGCCATGTTCCGTGGTCGTAATGAGGGTGTGCTTCAGATACAGCTTAATGCCGATCCGAAAAACGAAGATCCCAAAGCGCCGTCGCACTGTGAACATATCATCGCCGAGCATTACAACATTGCAAATCGTGGGCGGCCGGCTGATGCATTTATGCAGCAGGTGGTGCAGTGGACCTGGAAAATCAAAATCGGCTTGCACATGGAAACAGAGCTTTTCAGTGCGCTGCGGGATCGCGCTGAAGAAGAAGCCATTACCGTCTTTGCTAAAAACCTCAACGATTTGCTAATGGCTGCGCCTGCTGGCGCCAAAACAACGATGGGTCTGGATCCGGGTCTGCGTACCGGTGTTAAAGTCGCCATTGTTGATAGTACCGGCAAAGTGCTCGCTACCAACACTATCTTTCCTCATGCGCCGCAGAATCAGTGGGATAAAGCTGCCCGCACGCTGGCAACGTTATGCAAGCAGCATAAGGTTCAGCTTATCAGCATTGGTAATGGTACCGGTTCTCGTGAAACCGATAAGCTGGTAGGAGAAATGCTTAAAGCCAATGCCGATATCAGCGCGCAGAAGATAATGGTCAGTGAAGCCGGCGCATCGGTTTACTCAGCGTCAGAGCTGGCCTCCAAAGAGTTGCCCGGTATGGACGTTTCCCTCAGAGGCGCGGTGTCCATTGCGCGTCGGTTACAGGATCCACTGGCAGAACTGGTAAAAATTGAGCCCAAAGCAATTGGCGTTGGTCAGTATCAGCACGATGTCAGTCAAAGCCAGTTGGGCAAATCACTGGACCGGGTCATTGAGGATTGTGTTAACGCAGTTGGCGTGGATTTAAATACGGCCTCTCCGGCATTGCTAAGCTATGTATCAGGTCTGAACAAAACCCTGGCGCAGAACATCGTTCAGTTCCGCGACACAAACGGTGCGTTTGATAACCGTAAAGCGCTTCTAAACGTTGAGCGCCTTGGCCCCAAAGCCTTTGAGCAAGCCGCAGGGTTTCTGCGCATCTATCAGGGTAACAATGCACTGGATCAGTCAGCGGTGCACCCTGAATCTTACGCGGTTGTCGATGCCATTGTGGCTAAAACCGAGGTGGCAGTAAACGATCTCATTGGTAACACTACGCTGCTTAAAGCACTGTCACCGGAAGAATTTGCCAGTGACGAATTCGGGTTACCTACGGTTAAAGATATTTTGAAAGAGCTGGATAAGCCGGGCCGCGACCCGCGTCCTGAATTTAAAACAGCGTCATTCAAAGAGGGCGTAGAAACCATCAGCGATCTGAAGCCGGGCATGATTTTGGAAGGCGTGGTCAGTAATGTAGCGAATTTTGGCGCATTTGTAGATGTAGGTGTGCATCAGGATGGACTGGTTCATATCTCAGCCCTGACCGACAAGTTTATTTCCGATCCCCGTGATGTGGTGAAGGCCGGTGATATTGTTAAGGTAAAAGTGATGGAAGTGGATGTTGCGCGCAAGCGTATATCTTTCTCTATGCGCCTTGACGACACGCCGGGCGCACCTTCTAAATCAAATCCGTCGGGTGGTAAAGGGAAGGGCGCTGCGAATAAGTCGGGTGGTAAAAAGCCGCGGTCTGAAAAGTCGTCTCAGCCGGGAAATCTGGCTATGGGTAATGCGTTTGCTGACGCCTTTGCCAAGGCCAAACAGAAGTAAAACCGCGATTAGGCGCTGGCCTGAAAGCCAGCGTTTTTTGGCGTGTAGGCCTGATGATAAACATGCTGTATCCGTTCAATACGTGATGCCATCGGACGCTGCTCAGTCTTTTGGCTATCATCGGTCTTTTCCTCGACCAGTTCGCTTTTGGCACGGCTGATGGCCTGAGTCGCTTCGCTGGCCACCTTCATATCCTGCGCTGATGGCTGTGCTGGCGCAAGTGCAGCCTTTCTGACCTGCTCCATTTTTTGAATAGTTTTAGCCGGCGTAGCAGCCTCGCTAACATCAATACTTACTTCGCCGTCAGTCACATACCGCTTGTTATCAGGGCCGGTGGTGTACTCATAACTGGGCGCCGAGGCGTATTGTCCACCCGCAGCGCGATGCGCCTCCTCATGCGTCCGGACTTCCTTATCGCGCTTTTGTAGCGCCTCAATGTCTCTGGCCTGTGCTTGCTGCTTCTGTTCAGCCTGTTCACGGCCAGCACTTTCCTGCTGCCCATTATCAGACTTACCAGAGCCAGCGGCTGTTTCAGTAGTGGAGGCATCCACAGGGGTCGGGCGCTCGTAGGTTGGGGCGGCACTATGATTTGCCGCCTGTCGGGCCCGGTCAGCATCGGCGCCCGGCCCATGTCCTCCCTGTCCTTTATCAGACTCGGCTGATTGCGGGATAGTTTCACGCAGGACATTATCACGCCGCGCAGCCTCAGTATTGATATTACTGACAGGGGCCGCAGCTAAAGATAATGACGGGGTAGTAATATTCATGTTCAGGCCAGTGTATCGATTAAATAACCTACGGTGTCGTCAGATACCCGAAGCACATTGGCTGATGCCTGATGGTAGGTTGAATTGGTCTGCAGTGCGATAAGATTGTCAGCTGTACCAGATGCGGACGAATTGCCAGCTTGTGCGATAGCAGATGAGGCCTGTGTAACATTATCAGAAGCTTGCTGCATGCCAGAACGCGCACTATTTATAGCCGATATACCACCCGCACCGATTCCGTTGATCACTACTTATCTACCTGTCTGCGTTTAACCTTACCTCATGCTTAATTATTAAACATTTTAGGCAGAAAGTAAAAAAGTGCTATTTTTGTATTCGGGTTGCCATAAACCGTTTGATAATATCAGCCGTTTGTTGTGGATGAGAAATAAACGGCGCATGGGAGGCCTTTGACAGTACCACTGCATCAGACTGTGGCTGAAGTTGGCAAATATTATCGATAGCTGTTTTGGGTACCAGGCTGTCCAGCCTGCCAAAGATCCGCAGCGTCGGTTGTCGTATCTGGCCGATTACTGCGCGCAAATCTTCATCAGACAGCAGTTGTAGGGCGGATGCCAGCGCATCCGGTGAGGGGTCGGGGTAAGCCGTCACACTGTTCTTGATTTTTTTAACATCCTGCCGGGCTGTTTCGCTGCCCATGGCCTGAATGGATAAAAAGCGTTCGAGTGTTTTTTTAAAATCTTCACCCAGCTCTTTTTGAAACTGGCTTAATACTGACGGATCGATCCCCGGCCATCCTTTATCCGATACAAATCGCGGCGAGGATGCGATGGTCACCAGTCCGCAAACTTTATCAGCCGCACTAAGCGCCAGATGCTGTGCAACCAGTCCACCTAACGACCAGCCAGCGACCACGCAATCGCCTGGCAGTGCAGGACCAATCATCTCAGCCAGGCTGGCGACAGAATACTTATCCGGAATAACACCGTGATTGTTACCGAAGCCGGGTAAATCGATCACGGTGACGGTAAATTCTTCAGACAATAACGGCGAGAACTCAGTAAACACACCACTGTTCATACCCCAGCCGTGTAGAAAAACCAGATCTTTTCCTGTGCCCTGTGTACGGGTGACCAGGCCGTTGTGGTGGGTACTATGTTGCATCATGTTGTCCTCTTTGGAGCCAGGCGAGCGCTTGAATATCAGGGTGAATTAACTAACGACTATGCATTTACTTAACTATTCCTGCTTGCTGTGTCAGCAGTTCAGCCATCAGAAAATATGTGTTCATTGCAAAAACGATACCCGATTTTTCTCACAGTATACCGATGCGAATTTGTTGTTAAACCCTGCTGTCGCCCGCCATATCCGGCATACGCATTATTCGGCGCTGTATGCCTGTGGGTACTTTGAGTGGCCGTTTAACCACATGATTCGCGCCCTGAAGTTTACCCATGACTTGCGTTATAGCAGTGAACTGGCGAGATGGTTTTATGCGCATTGTTGCAAAAATGCCACATCACTGCCCCAGGTATTGTTGCCTGTGCCGTTGCCCGCCAATCGATACTGGTCCAGACAGTTTAATCAGGCCGGGGAGCTAAGTCGGCAGATCAGCGTCTTAAGCGGTATTCCCACCTACGCCCCCTGGGCCCGACGCCGTCGGGGCGCTGCCCAGCATACGCAGAACCGGGCGCAGCGGTTAATTAATCTCAGACACGCATTTACCATTGAGACGCTTCCGCCGGTTGAGCGGGTCGCTATCGTGGATGATGTTATTACCACCGGGTGTACGGCGGATGCATTGGCGACATTAATTCATCGCCAGGCACCGCACATACAGATACAGCTATGGACGATTGCTGTGACACCCGCGCCGGGAAAACGTCAGGCTACTTCAGGTGTACGGATTGATAAATCGCATTACTCATGAGTTTATCCGTGCCACGCCAGTACCCTCTGAAATGGATATCATCCACAAACCCGATGACAACACCCTGCCCCAGACTATCCGCCACTACAGCAGCTGTCTGACCAATCATTTTGGTCAGCTGCGGTGCACTATAGCCTGCCATCAAAGGCGCTTTGGTATAGGTAGCAGGTGTGGTAAACGGTGAGTTGTCCGTTTCCACAATCATATTTGTCGTTTTAAACATGGGTAACTGTGACTGCTCATAGCCGAAAAAGATGGGGTGCGTCGGATCTATATTCGTTTTATACACCGAACCTGCAATGAGCTTTTTCGCATACCGGGCGCCTCTGTCAGCAAAGCTGAGATTATCGGTTGGAAAGGCTTCGTCAATCTTTTCATCTTCCATGATACTTAGCGGCAACCATTCCTCATGTGCAAACAACTGCAAGGCAGTACGCACGCCAATGAGCGTCCCGCCGCCTTTGACCCACTGACGCACTGACTTCCGTGTTTTTTTACCCAGAGACTTATAGTTGCCACTGGCAAAAATGATATGACTGTAATCGTTCAGATTGATACTTGCCAGGCGATGATCTTCTACCAGCGTGGCAGCGATGCCAACACGCGTGTCCAGGTAATGCCAGATTTCACCCACTTCGTACTCACTGGACGCACGCCCCCCGACTAACAAAACCGAAGGCGCATTGACCGGCATCATTGAGCGGCTGCCTAAGTCAATGCCGGCTTTGGTGTGCCCTGAGCCAATTGCATAAACCGGCACCTCCAAATCTGACTGAATGGCTGACAAAAGGTCGTGTAATGCGTCAGGTTGGTCAAGACCGGTCGGGATAATTACCGTACCGGCGGCAAAGTCGTGAGTGTTTCCCTCTGCCAGCGAGGCTGTGAATGATTCTGCCGCCGAGCGCACTTTAACACCAGCTTCGAGCAGGCGCTGCAGCGCAGCCGGCGTGTAATAGTGTTGCCAGTCCAGTGCGTAAGCATAAGCGTCATCTACAACCGGATTGAGTGCTTTTTTCTGAGGGGCGTCTCCGGCTTCAACCTGGCCGGCATTGCGTTTTGTCACCGGCGCATAATCGACATTAAATGCCAGAGGCAGGTTCCAGTTAGACACATCGTAAAATGTGTTGTCTGCAAAATCAGTGCGCGTGGAAAACAACGATTTCACCAGACGATATGCCTGCTGATCCATAGGCACATAAATACTGTTACCCGCCTTGTATCGTTTTTTATCAATTTTGATATCTTCTGCCAGCCATGAGTAGTCAATGTTATGTTGATCTAACAGGCTTAGCAGTGCATCAAAGCGACCGACGTCGTCAGGTCGTGCGATGACGTAACCGGCTGTATCGTCGTTTTTGATTAGTTTCTGGGTATTCTGCGCAAACTCTCGCTGATAATTAAGAATGGCTGGCTTATTCGCCAGCGAGCCCTTAAAGGTGCTCAACGATGTGGTGACCTGGTTGGCAATGGTATCAGCAAACGTCAGTTTACCATTGATGGTGTCCTGCACGTGCCCCCGGCTACTGGCCTGTTCAAACAGGATCCCAATGCTCCCCAGTGAATCCGGGTACGATGAGCCTTTTCCGTAATAAAAATCGTCAAAACCCTCTTCGGAGAAGTACAGCTGGCCTTGCTTATCAAACGCCTCGATGTGAAATTCTGCCAGTGCCTCGGTTAAACGCACATTGCCTTCTGGTGTATTCGGGTTTTTACGGGTAGGTACGCCGGGCTGAAAGAAATAGGAGCTGTTTGAGCCCATTTCGTGAAAGTCGGTCAGGACATGCGGGCGCCAGCGCTGCATTTGCGTAATGCGCGCACGGGATTCCGGGTGCGTCAGCAACAACCAGTCACGGTTCAAATCAAACCAGTAATGGTTTGTCCGGCCTGATGGCCAGCCTTCTTCATGCTCACGATGCTCTGGATCAGCGACCAGTTGCTTGCCTTTATGCATATTTGCCCACTGCGCAAAACGCGACAGGCCATCAGGGTTGAAAGAAGGATCAAGTAGCACAATATTGTTTTGCAACAACGCGTCAACTGTCTTCCCCTGACCGGCACTCAGGTAATAGGCGATCAACATTGAAGCATTAGCGCCTGAAGGCTCATTGCCGTGAATACTGTAGCCCATGTACAGAATAAGCGGTGCATCTTTGTTGTCAGCCTGGCCTTTTTTCAGGTTAGTTAAATGCTGCTGACGCAGAGAATCTATATTTTTATGGTTTGATGGTGCCGTTATTGTCAGCAATACCAGGGGACGGTTTTCATGCGTCCGGCCGGTGTCAGTTAATGTTACCCGGTCTGATTTTTCTGCCAGCAGGCGCATGTAGCCAACCAGCTGGTCGTGGCGAACATGCCAGGTGCCAACATTAGCACCCAGATAGGATTCAGGGGTAGGAATACCTGGATTGTACTGAGTGTCTTCTGGCAAATAGTCGGCAGCAGGTCTGCCCTGGCCGTCATCGGCCGAAATTTTGTCAATGACAGCATTTGCTGAGCTGCACACCAGCAGCGCAAGCAGTGCAAATGTTGTTCTAAGCGCCGTGGTACTTAGTAACGCAAATACTTTTTGCATAAATAAATTCCGTTATTGAGTCGTCGTAAGGCGAATGACCTGATAGGTAAAATGCATCAATACTTGACTGTTTTACTCAGGTAAATTTGTTATTATGTCGTCCAAATACGTTACAACGCAGGACTTGCTCATGATCACTATATCAGAAGAAGCACAGGCACATTTTGCAAAATTGCTGGAAAAACAAGAATCCGGGACGAATATTCGGGTTTTTGTTATCAATCCCGGTACGTCTTCCGCTGAGTGCGGCGTGTCCTATTGCCCGCCTAATGCAGTAGAAGACAGTGACCACAAATTTGAATTCAACGGCTTCAACGCGGTAGTGGATGACGAGAGCGCTCCCTACCTTGAAGAAGCAGAGATTGATTATGTTACTGACCAGATGGGCTCACAACTTACGCTGAAAGCGCCCAATGCTAAAGCGCGCAAAGTGGCTGATGATGCGCCGCTGGTTGAACGTGTCAACTACATGATTGAATCTGAAATCAATCCGCAGCTTGCCAGTCACGGCGGACAAGTCGTATTGACTGAGATCACCGAAGAAGGCTTCGCCGTGCTACAATTCGGTGGCGGCTGTAATGGTTGTGCGATGGTTGATGTAACACTTAAAGAAGGCATTGAAAAGCAAATGCTTGAAGAGTTCGCAGGCGAGCTTAAAGGTGTTAAAGATGCCACTGAGCACCAGGCCGGTGAGCACTCTTACTACTAGCGCCGCATTGTAATGGTATCGCTTCGCGAGCACTTTACCGATCCTCAGCGGTGCTGGCGCCGCTTTATCGCAGGCTTGGTAATTTTTATTGTGGGTGCCGGACTTTTGTTCGGCACTGCCCACCTTTCCCCAACATTACTCTACCACCCCGTTTTGTACTGGTTTTCAGCGGCTGTTTTACTGACCGGATTTGCGTTAGCGATGTCTGGCTATCTGGGAATTTTTATTCAGCGTTTCACCGGACTTAATCATATTAAGAAGCGATCACGTGGCGGCGATAATTAAGCCATAGCAGCAAACCGCCCAGGCTGACGCCCCGGGCCAGCAGAAAACCCAGCAACGCATACCAGAGCGCCTCATTGCCATGGTCTTTGAATACCCACCAGAGCGGGAAAAAGACGCCTATTGCACTGAAAATCATGGTGTCACGCATGGCAGCAGAACGTGTCAGCCCAACAAAAACACCGTCGAATAAAAAGCACCAGTGTCCGACCAAAGGCAGCAAAATCATTAAGGGCAGGTACGGCAAGGCCGCATTAAATAGCGCAGGCAAATCAGTCAGCAGCCCAATGATGTTGTTGCCGAACAGCCAAAAGCCGATGGCATACAGCACAGCAAAAATGGATGACCACAACAGTCCCCGCCAGGTTTGCTGAATAACCTGAGCGCGCTGCTTTTTGCCCGCCGCTTCCCCCACCAGGGCTTCTACCGCGTATGCGATACCATCAAGTCCAAGGGCAATCAGAACAAAAAACTGCATCAGTATGGCATTCACCGCAGCCGCGGTTTCGCCATAACGCGCTCCCTGTAGTGTTAAAAATGCCAGACATAATTGCAATGCAAGGTTACGAAGCAGCATATCGCCATTAAGTTTAAACAGAATACGGCGAGCCGCTTTATTAAACCACTGTGCATGTAAACGTACGCTACGGCACATTTTCAGCGCTACCCCGACAGACAGCAGCGCCATCGTGTATTCTGCAAATACGCTGGCCAGTGCCACGCCCTGAACTGACATCTCCAACCCGAGTACAAAGAAAAAATCCAATCCTGCATTAAGCAGATTGCCGATTATCTGAATCGTCATCACAGCACGGGTTTTCTGCTGCCCCACAAGCCAGCCTATAAGTGCCAGATTTAGCATGGCCGCCGGCGCGCCCCACACCCTTACCGAAAAATACGCATCGATATACTGACTGACCTGCTCACTGGCTCCGGCAAGATAAATCCCGGTGTTCAGGACCGGGTATTGCAAAGCAAATACCAGCACACCTAAAATCAGCGCCATAGCACTGCTTTGATAAAATACTTTGGCCGAAGACGTTAGATTATCATCCTGCCCCCTGGCCTGAGCGCTCAACCCTGTCGCTGACATTCTCAAAAAGCCGCACACCCAGTAGATTTGGGTCAGAATCAGTGCGCCGATAGATGCACCTGCCAGCATGGCCGGGGAATCCATATGCCCCATCACTGCCGTATCAACGAGACCTAAAAGCGGTGTGGTAACATTGGCCAGAATCATCGGTGCTGCCAGGGTGAGCATTTGCCAGTGGGCGGGCCAGCCATGGAGCTGTTTTTGCAATTTCCGGGTCCCTGTTTATTTGTTAGTAGAGGAAACTGATGTGAAGTGTATCACGATAAAAAGTCTGATTAGGATAGTGACAAACGCAGTGTTACTGTTATCGGCCCTGACCGCTGCAATGGTGGCCCAAGCCGGGCAAGCCAGTGCGCCGGTTCTGCTTTATCATCATGTTTCAAAAGAGACACCTGCCAGCACCAGCGTATCCCCTGAGACCTTTTCAGAGCACCTGGCATATATCGCTGAAAACCACACTGTTTTACCCTTAAGTGAGATCGTTGATGCCGCCCGCAACGGTAAATCGCTGCCGGATAATGCTCTGGCGATTACCTTTGATGATGGGTACGCCAACATTTTAAAAAATGCGCACCCGGCACTTCAAAAGCATGGGTTTCCCTACACTATCTTTATCAGCCCTCAAACCATCGGCACGCGAGCTGACCAGCTTACCTGGCAACAGGTAAAGACCATGTCTGAAGAGGGTGTGACCTTTGCCAATCATACCGCCGACCATTTACACATGCTCGATCGCAAACCGGGTGAAAGTGAAAAAGCGTGGCTGGAGCGTGTCTGGCAAAATGTTGAGCAGGCTCAGCAAAAGCTGGCCTCCCATATCGATGACCCTAAGAAATATCTTGCATACCCATTTGGTGAGTATAATCAGCGTCTGGCACAAAAAGTTGAGCAAGCCGGCTACGTTGGCTTCGGGCAACACTCCGGCGCAATCGGCCCGCACTCTGATTTTGCAGCGCTTCCCCGCTTTCCCTCAGCAGGGCCCTACGCCAATCTGAAAAGCCTTAAAACGAAAATGAACAGCCTTGCCATGCCGGTATCGTCATCATCAGTAACTAACCCGGAACTCACCCGCGATGAGCAGCCCGAAACGGTATCGTTGACGATTGAAGGTGAAGATGCACGTCTTGAACAGGCAACATGCTATTACCAGGGCAACGCTATTGATACCCGGGTCAGGGAAAATACACTTACCTTTACGCTTAACCGCGCCATTCCCATCGGTCGCTCGCGCGTTAACTGTACAGCACCGTCATCCAAGCATTCAGGTAAGTATTACTGGTACTCACAACCATTTTTTGTCGCAAGCAAGGACGGCACCTACCCGGACTAAGCCAGGCAGAGAGATATCTCTGCCTGGCTTCGAAGATGCTTTCACTTATTCAAAATGGGTAACTGCAGAAGGCAGGTGCGCATTAAGATGGCGGCAAAAGCTGACGTAGTGAGAGGGGGGAAAGCGAAAGTCCCGCACTTTACCAAACGGCGTAAAGTTAAGTGGCAATGAGAAGCGTCCTTCCCCTTCGCTTAAATCAAGCGACACTTTTCTTACACTATCTATTCTGATTTTATTGCGACCGATATACATATAATCGCCGCTAAAAGAGACATGGGAAACAGGATCAGAGATGTAATGCCGGCAGGATAAATAGTTGAGAGCAAGTGGCACTGCGGCCAGACAAAGTGTGATAACGATTGAGCTGATATCAAAGCCAGCGCCGGAAATAAGCAACCAGGTAAGATAAAAAAGCGTTGCGGTGTGCCAGATGAGCAACCACAGTGAGCGCTTTTTAGTATCTACAGCATCGTTATTTAGTAAATAAGTGGATATTTTGTCAATGTTCACGCTTCCATCACCGATTTATTATTGTTATTTATTTTTATTATCAGGGTGACACACCTTTTGCCATTTGCAGAAAGGTCGCCACAGCCTGGCGGACTTCAAAGCCCTGCGCGGCATAAAATGCCATCGCCTGAATATTCGATTTATGCACATCCAGTACAATCGATAATTTTTGTAATTCTCTGGCATGGCTTTCAATAAATTGTAGCAATGCCGTGGCAACACCAACCCGCCTGAACGTTGGGTCGACAGCCAAATGACCAACTGCCAGCTCTTTTACCAGCGGCGGATGCAATGCCGCAGTGACTTGCTGACTGCGAATAATCACTTCCATCGCGCCGTCTAATCCATAGAAGTGCGTGATAGATGACATAGTCTGTCGGTCGAAATCCTGTGGAAGGCTATCGTGCCAACAGGTGATCAACCCTGCGACCTGATCATCGCACAGGGCAACCCAATGGTTAGCATACCCGTACTGACCTTCGCCACCCGCCCAGGCATTCATTAAAAAGCGCTCTGCCTGTTCCTTATTCTCAAGGCCAAATATTGGTACCAGCAATGCTTCACCCGCTGATAACAATAAAGGCACCGCTTGCGCGCCATCCTCACTGATAGCGCGGCGCACTTGTATCTTCATATCTACTTCTTCGCGATTATGGCGGGCAAGTCGCTTAGGATATGCTTAGGATCTGCTACTGCAAGCTTGCCTGGCGTGGCCTGGGGCTTGAACCGCCCAACCACCTTGGCATCCGGTCCAACTAAAATAATTGATGCACTGTGGTCAACAAGATAACTTTCCTGGTCTGTACTTTCCGGCATTGAATACATCAGACCAAAACTTCTGACCAGTGGAAAAAGCTGGTCATGCCCACCGCTTGCGGCGATAAAGTCATCATTAAAATGAGACTTATAACTTGCCAGACGTTCAGCCGTGTCACGCTTCGGGTCGACCGATAAAAACAAGATCTTAACCGGATAATCGCTGTTTAACTGCTGTATCTGTGGATAGATTTTATTCAAAGACGCCAGCGTCGTCGGGCATACATCAGGACAAAATGTATACCCTAAAAAAACTAACGTCCACTGTTCTTTTAAATCCTGGGTCGTCAGCTGGCCCTCACCGGCCCGATACAGCGTAAACGCGGGAACTTCCCGGCGTTTCGGATACTGCTGAAAATAAGATGTCTGCTCAGCCTCTGCACCAATATTATCTTCAGGAGGCGCAACATTTATCGCTGCCCAGATACCTGCGATAAACGCTATCGCCAATACAATACCAACAAGGGTTTTCTGCTTCATAAACTAACGGGAACATAATGATCGAGCAATAATACAACAAACAATATCATGAGATGGAGGATTGAAAAGCGAAATGTTTTCATCGACCAGCCCGGTTCATCGTGAAATTTCAGCTTCCAGGCATAATATAAAAACGCCACGTTAAGTATTGTTGCACCCACCAGATAGATAAGTGCAGACATGCCTACCAGATAAGGCAAAAAGCTGACTAGCAGCAATAAAAATGTATAGCCCAGTATCCAGGTTTTGGTGAAACTAATGCCGTGCGTGACGGGCAACATAGGCACATTTGCTTTGGCATAGTCACGCTCTCTGTGGATCGCCAGTGCCCAGAAATGAGGCGGCGTCCAGGTGTAGATAATCAGTACCAGTAACAGCGCATGAGCATGAATACTGCCGGTCACCGCGGTCCAGCCCAATAACGGTGGTGCGGCACCGGCCAATCCGCCAATAACGATATTCTGAGAGGTGGCGCGTTTTAAAAACATGGTGTAGACCACCGCATAGCCCACCAGCGATGCCAGTGTCAGCCAGGCGGTAAGCGCGTTTATCCATAAATATAAAATGGCAAACCCAGTCGTCCCGAGCACTGCGGCAAAGTACAGGGCGTTAGCCACCGGCACTCTGCCTTTGGCCACCGGCCGGTTGAATGTACGCGCCATTATGCTGTCAATTCGATGGTCCACCACGTGGTTAATAACCGCAGCACTACTTGCAAGTAAACCAATTCCCGTCAGACCGCCGATAAGTACGCTGGCTGGGATCCAGTTTTGTGACGCCAGACACATCCCTACCAGGGCAGTAAGCAATAACAGCATCACTACCCGTGGCTTTGTCAGCTCGTAGTACTCGCGCCAGCGCGGGATCTTGCCGACAGAATCGGAGTAGTCGTGCGCATCAATGGATTTAGCCATTCGCCCTCCGCTGCATCAAAGAAAGGTTAAATGTGATCCACACCATAATAAGCAGCAGCATGGCAGCAACAAAATTGTGCGCAACAGCAATAGTTAGCGGCAGACTCATGACGACATTACTGATCCCCAGTCCGACCTGCGCGCTGAGCACTGTTATAAGCGCTACACCGGCAGTATTCATCAGTTTTGACTGCACCCGAAGAAGCCAGATTCCCAACGTCAGCAAATAAGCAAATGTCACCAGTGCGCCGGCCCGGTGAATAATGTGCATCGTCATGCGTGCCGGGTAATCATGTACGCCGAACTCGTAATTTTCTGCATGGGGAACACTGTAAGCTGACGGGACATCAATTTGCGTCCACCATTGCCCCTCACATACCGGAAAATTGGTGCATGCCAGCGCTGCATAGTTGGCAGATGTCCATCCGCCCAGCGCAATCTGACAACCCAGAATAATCATACCGACAAACGCAAAGCCCAGCATACGTTTCGCAGACTTAAGTTTATCCCTACACATATTGGGACTTAACCGCAGATACAATACAAACAGACAGGTCAGCACGCCAAACCCACCCAATAAGTGGCCCATGACCACCACCGGCAGCAAGTTCAGCGTCACCGTCCACATGCCCAATGCAGCCTGAAACAGCACCAGCGCGCACAAGAACAGCGGTAATCCCAGCGGCATTTTGGGGTCGCGCTTTATGGCAGTCCAGCCGGCAATGATAAAGATTAGCAGCCCCAGAGCACCGGCAAAGTATCGATGTATCATTTCACTCCACGCTTTGCTGGCTTCAACCGGGCGATGAGGAAAGGCACTGTTGGCTGCATCAACCTTGTCGGCAGTAGAAGGAACAAACAGTTCGCCGTAACATCCTGGCCAGTCAGGGCAGCCCAGGCCAGCATCAGTCAAACGGGTGTACGCGCCTAATACAATGACAACAATCGCCAGCATCAGACTGCAAAAAATAAGTTTTCTCATGGCGCCAGCCTCCGTGTCAGCCTATGCGGGATAACTTCAACAGTTTTTTTACATCAGCCAGCATGTCCCGGCTGTCCATAATTGCAGTTTCTCTGTCTGCGCTGACCGCATACCTGAGCATGGCCTGATTCAGGGTATCCACCAGATAAACCGTATTTTCACCAAACTTCTGCAAACGTTTATCTTTGGAAATCGCCTGAGCATTCACAATGTTCAGCGGCCCGTTCTTTTCGAGTTTACTGATAACACTGCGATCACTGCCTTCGGTCATTATCAGCGTTGCCTGCGCTCTGTCTGTTTCACGCCCCAGCGCCAACCAAACCTGTTGTATACTGTAAATTGCATTTTCACAGCCCTCGTCGCAGCTCGACGGCACCCGGTAAACCAGACGCCACTTGGGCGGCTGCTTATCCAAAGCGGCACTAAAATCCACCACCGGCTGTATAAGCTCCCCTTTATTTGTGGAACCGCGATTGAACCAGTTGTTATCCAGTGCGACTTTGGCGACCAGAACTGGAATGACGAACGCCGCCAGCACGCCGAAAAAGGTCAGACGTTTAGAATGATTGGTTTTTGTCATTGCGGTTACCTCTGGGAAAGAAAACAATTAACGCGATGATGGAAGCAGCCAGCGCCAGACCGAACCACTGAACGGCATAGGCCAGATGTTTTTTGGGTGGCATAACCACGGGCTGCCAGTTGCGTACAAACTGATCGTCAGCAGGTGCTTCCAGTTGGATGATGTAGGGTTTTAGTTGTAAGTCGGTGTGGGCATTCAACGTGCCGATGTCTACTTTTTGCAGCAAGACTTTATCGCCTGAGTAGGCGGAGACGGTTTCGCGAACGACCGGGTTATCGCCTGGCACAGATAAGATTCCCGTGAAGGTCACTTGTCCGTCAGGCAGATCTACATGTGGCAACATATCGCGATAGGCACCGGCTGGCACCCAGCCGAAATTTAGTAAAACGTTACCAGACTCGGTGCGAACCGGCGCCAGTACATGGTAGCCAACACGCCCCTCAACAACCTGATTGTCCAGAAAAAACGTGGTATTACCAACGCGCCGGGCTTTGAGTGTGACTGGCAAATCCCGGCTATCACTCAATGTTGCAGGAAGCTCAAAAAGTGAAATTGGTCCATTGGTCTGTTTTTGCGCTATGCTAGCCAGACGCGCTTCTTTTTGATGCATTCGATCCAGCTGCCAGAAGCCGAGTCGAAACATTATTGCTATGGCAAGCAATGTCACCACTATCGCGATCCAGCGCGTTGCGGTCACCCGGTGGTGTTGAGGCTGGCCGTTATTCAGGGACACAGGATGATTGTAAAAGTAATTTTGGTTGGCTTGCTCATTTTCATGATCGTTAACCTGTTCATGGCTATGCGAGTAATGATGAAGAATGACCCCAACGGGCAACCCATGAGCAAATACATTGGCCGGCGTGTACTCACATCGGTATGTATTGTTCTCATCATCCTGTTGGCGGTTGCCCTGGACCTGATTCATCTCAATCCCCGGCCTTATTAGTTGTGCCCTTACAGCACGTAGACAAATAAGAACAACATGACCCAGACCACATCGACAAAGTGCCAGTACCAGCTACCAGCCTGAAAAGCGAAATGATTGTCTGGCGTAAAGTGTCCTTTAAGTACCCGGAAGAACAACACCAGCAAGATGATCGTCCCTAACGTGACATGCATGCCGTGAAAGCCGGTTAACAGGAAGAAAGTATTGCCGTACACGCCTGACTGCAGCGTAAGCCCCAGATCGTTGTAAGCGTGGATATATTCCTGAACCTGACAATATAAAAAGATGCAGCCAAGCAAAATAGTTGCCCCCAGCATCCAGGTAAGTTGCTTGCGCTTACCTTTTTCCAGACCAACATGGGCAAAGTGAAGGGTCACTGAGGAAATTAACAGGATAACGGTGTTAATGGTTGGCAAGCCTGCGGGCCCCATCGCTTGTGTTTGGGTACCGTCAGGTGTTGTCACTAATGGCCATAGCGCCTGAAATTGTGGCCAGAGGACCTCATTGGTCATCGCGTTATTAGACGCGCCGCCCAGCCAGGGGACGGAAATTGTTCGTGCATAAAACAGCGCACCGAAAAATGCCGCGAAGAACATGACTTCAGAGAAAATAAACCAGCTCATGCCTTGGCGATAAGAGCGGCCCAGTTGTGCGCTGTACAATCCGGCCATTGACTCATCAATCTGGTTTTTAAACCAGCCTACGATCATCACCAACAACACTGCCAGGCCAAGCAGCAGAATATGCGTTCCATACCCAGAAGCATCACGGGTAGACTCAATAACGACGTTACCCGCGCCAACGGCGATTAAAAACAGCGCAATGGCACCGACGATAGGCCAGGGGCTCTGTGCCGGTACATAGTACTTTTCATAAGACTGAGACTGCTGCATGACTTTTCCCTCTCACAACGTAATTAGGTGGTCTTAATCGCTGCGTCCGGCGCGGTTAAGGTATGGGTTATCTTTAACGGGTAATTCATCGGCGCGAGCCGTTACATCAAACAGGGTGTACTGAACGGTAAAATAAGAAATATCGTCGGGTATTTGTGGATCGACATAAAAGGACATCGGCATGGTGGCTTCACCGCCTCCCGCTAAGGGTTGCTGATTAAAGCAAAAGCATTCTGTTTTATTTAAAAACAGGGCTGCCTCACCCGGTGACACAGATGGTATAGCCTGTGCGACAAAGTTTTTTCGCATAGGATTTCGTACATAAAAGTCGACGGTAGCAAGCTCGCCAGGATGTACCTTTATACGCTTGGTATTCGCCCGAAATTCCCAGGGCATGCCCGTGTGGGTCCGGGTCAGGAACTCCACGGTTACCTGTCGGCTTTCATCCACCTCCGGCGCGGTATAAACCGCCGCGCTAGCGTTGGTCTTACCGTTAATCCCGGTAATATCACAAAACACGTCGTACAACGGCACCAGCGCAAAACCGAAGCCAAACATACCGATAACGATCACCACCAATCGGATGACCATTGAACGGTGACCGGAGGGCGACGCCATACTTATTTCACCACCGGGGGTGTTTCAAAAGTGTGATAAGGCGCCGGTGAGGGTATTTCCCACTCCAGGCCATTTGCACCTTCCCAGACCTGATCGCTGACCGGCTCACCCTGTTTGCGGCACGCCTGAATCACGACCACCAAAAAGATAAGTTGTGACAAGCCGAAGGCAAAACCGCCGATGCTGATCCACTGGTTGTAATCGGCAAATTGCAGCGAGTAATCCGGAATACGCCGTGGCATGCCCGCCAATCCGACAAAATGCATGGGGAAAAACAGCACGTTGACCGAAATAAGCGAACACCAGAAGTGTGCTTTTGCCAACCCGACATTGAACATTTTTCCGGTCCACTTCGGCAGCCAGTAGTAAACCGCTGCCATGATGGAAAATATTGCCCCGGTCACCAATACATAGTGAAAATGTGCGACCACAAAGTAGGTGTCATGATACTGAAAGTCTACCGGCGTGATTGCCAGCATCAGGCCAGACAGCCCGCCAATGGTAAATAACACAATAAATGCCAGTGCAAATAACATCGGCACCTCAAAGGTCATGGAACCGCGCCACATGGTTGCCACCCAGTTGAAGACTTTGACACCCGTAGGCACCGAAATCAGCATGGTGGCGAACATAAAGAACATTTCCATATACACCGGCATACCGGTAGTGAACATATGGTGTGCCCAGACTACAAATGACAGTAGTGCTATGGAAGCCGTGGCATAAACCATCGATGCATAGCCAAATAACGGTTTTCGGGCAAAAGTAGGTACAATGTGGGAGATAATGCCAAAGGCTGGCAGAATCATGATGTACACCTCTGGATGACCGAAGAACCAGAAAATATGCTGGAACATCACAGGATCGCCGCCGCCTGCGGCATCAAAAAAGCTGGTACCGAAAAACTTATCGGTAAGCACCATCGTTACTGCCCCGGCCAGCACAGGCATAACTGCAATCAGCAGGAAGGCAGTAATTAGCCACGTCCACACAAATAACGGCATCTTCATCCAGGTCATGCCCGGTGCACGCATATTGAAAATGGTGACTATAACGTTGATTGCCCCCATGATGGATGAGATACCCATAATATGGACAGAGAACACGAACAGCGCGGTGCTGTCATTACTATAGGTGGTGGAGAGCGGCGCGTAGAATGTCCAGCCAAAATTAGGGCCGCCACCTTCGGTAAACAGGGACGCCAGCAAAATAGTAAAGGCGAATGGCAGGATCCAGAAACTCCAGTTATTCATTCTGGGTAACGCCATATCCGGCGCCCCAATCATCATGGGCACCAACCAGTTGGCCAGCCCGACAAACGCAGGCATAACCGCACCAAACACCATGATAAGCCCATGAACTGTGGTCATCTGGTTGAAGAAATCGGGTTCAACAATCTGCAGACCCGGCTGAAAAAGCTCAGCGCGAATGACCATTGCCATCGCACCGCCGGTTAAAAACATGATAAAGGAGAACCACAGGTACAGCGTGCCGATATCTTTGTGGTTGGTGGTAAGAATCCAGCGCATTATGCCTTTTGGAATATGATGCTCATGTTCATCATGATGATGGTCGTGATCCGTTGTCACACCGGCACCATGAGATGGTAAATCAGTTGCTTTAGTCATGATGCTCTCCTATTGCCCTTTATTAAATGCGTCAACATCTTTGGGCTGCACAATATCGCCGGTATCATTGCCCCAGGCGTTTCGCTCGTAAGTGATAACCGCAGCCAATTCTTTAAGTGAAAGCATTTTTCCAAACGCCTGCATGGCCGTGCCGGTTTTACCGTTAACCACAATATCAAGGTGACCCTGCATATCTTCTAACGCGATTTTGCTGCCTTTTAATGCCGGGAACGTGCCTGGCAGGCCTTCACCGTTGGGCATATGGCAGGCTGCACACGTTGCGTTGTAGACTTTTTTGCCTTCGGTCATCAGTTCATCCATGCTCATGTTCATTGCCAGCAGGCGCTGCTCAGCTTCTTTAGCCTTGCGCTGCGCTTCTTCCTGCTCGCTCATCCAGGCATCAAACTCGGCAGGCTCTTTAGCCACCACAACAATCGGCATGAAGCCGTGATCTTTTCCGCACAATTCTGCGCACTGACCGCGATAGAGACCGGGCTCGTTAACCTTGGTCCAGGCTTCGTTAATGAAGCCGGGATTGGCGTCTTTTTTGACAGCGAAATCCGGTACCCACCATGAGTGGATAACGTCGTCAGAGGTAATCAGAAAGCGGACCTTCTGGTCGGTGGGAATGACCAGTGGCCGGTCTACTTCCAGCAGGTAGTTTTCGCCTTTTTCATAGCGGTTACTGATTTGCTCGCGCTGGGTTGCCAGTAAGGAGTAATAAGAGACATCTGAGTCCATATAGCGGTAATGCCATTTCCACTGGGATCCTGTCACCAAAACGGTGAGGTCAGGCTCTGACGTATCTTCCATCGCAATAAGGGTGTTTGCTGCGGGAACAGCCATAAAAATCAGAATAAGAAAGGGAACAACGGTCCAGGCGACTTCGACTTTAACGCTTTCATGAAATTTTGCAGGTTTTGCGCCACGTGATTTTCGATGCAGGTACATCGACACGAACATCACACCAAAAACGACTACTGCGATGATTACGCAAATAAGAAACATCAGCATATGCAGGTCGTATACCTGTCCACTGATATCCGTCACTCCTTTTCGCAGGTTTATGTCAGAAACTGCCTGTGTATCTGCCAGACTGACAGAAGCTACCGATAGTGTTCCCCAAACCATCATTGCGATACTCACGAGCTTTTTCACTCAACACCTCCGTGATGGACGAATCATGGAAGGCGACTCAATCGACCAAGACCCGAATTATTTTGCAATCTCTTATTCTGGGATTGTTTATCTACTTGTTATCTTTATGTTAATAACAGTATAAGAATTAAACAAAAATAAGTCAGAGTCTAGTGATTTAGTAAAAAATTGTGCAAAAAGTTACCAAGCGCTTGATATGCGGGTAGTCTTTGAAATGGTGGATTCGTTACCGAGAAATAAACACAGAATGAAACGTAATGCGATGAAATTGCAGCGCGTTTAATTAATCCAGGGCGGATTATCGAGACAGTTGAAGAAGGGAACTGAAATCTCTCACTGCCTGAAGAAAATAGCAGTGAGAGAAATGATTAACTACATCCAGTCAGCGTTGCGAATGACACCCACTGCCAGACCTTCAATAGCCAGTGCTTGTGAGGTCAAATCCACTTTAATGGGAGCAAACTCTTCATTTTCAGCGTGAAGAAGTACTTCGTGGCCGCGCTTTTCGAAGCGTTTTACCGTGACATCATCTTCAACCCGGGCAACAACAACCTGACCATTGTGGATATCCGTTGTACGGTGTACCGCCAGGAGATCGCCGTCCAGAATGCCGATATCTTTCATACTCATCCCGTCTACACGTAGCAGAAAATCAGCATGTGGCTTAAACAGGCTTGGGTCTACCTGATAATGACTTTCGATATGTTCCTGGGCCAGGATCGGCTCACCCGCAGCAACCCGCCCAATTAATGGCAAGCCCACTTCGTCGTTAGATGCTTCGTCTTCCAGCGGCGAGGTCAGCCGTATACCACGTGAAGTGCCGGGCAGAATTTCAATAACACCCTTTCTGGCAAGCGCCTTCAAGTGCTCTTCCGCCGCATTGGCAGAGCGAAAACCGAGGCGGCTGGCGATTTCAGCACGGGTCGGCGGCATACCGGTTTCACGCATGTTCGCTTTAATAAGTTCGAGCACTTCTGTTTGTCGGGGAGTAAGTGGACGCATACACAGCCTGGTTTTTCATACAGTTATCTTACTGAGTATATACATACAAATAAATTTGGCAAGCATTGATCATTGCACGTATAACTCAATAACCTGCCATACCGCAATCACCTTTTGTTTCAGCGTGCTGATACCAACGTCTTTAAAGTCGCTAATGGGCGTACAGATCGAGCAGCGTCTGAACCAAACACTGACTCTCTGCGTTCTTAATTCTTATGAAGACTAAATTTTCAACACTTGCACTGGCTTATCTGGCCGTGCTGATCGCATTTGGTGTGCTTGATGGTATCTGGCTGGGTGTTATTGCTATGCCCATGTATGTCGAGCATTTTGAAGGATTACTTCGAGAGCAGTTTATAAGCTGGCCCTGGATTGTATTCTATTTACTGTATTGCCTGTCTGTCGTTGTGCTGGCAGTGAAACCCACACCGAGCAAATCCGTTGGAGCAGCGGCAATAAGTGGATTCATCCTGGGGGCAACCGCGTACGGTACTTACAATCTGACAGCCTATTCAATTGTCGCTGACTGGCCGCTTAATATGACATTGATCGACTGGCTATGGGGCTCGGTGGCAACCTGCATTCTGGCTGCAACAGGCAGTGCCGTGGCTCGCTTGCGCATGTAGCTTTTTGCTCATCAGACTGGCACGGGTGTCGTTTTAAGTATTATTAGAAACTTATGGTACACTGCGCCGGATTTTTCTATACAGGACACTTTTCATGTCGTGGATACGCAAAACGCTTTTGTCAGTGTTTCATTATCCCGTTAAATGGTTGGTCAAGCCACATACTATCCCCACCAATCTGGAATCAGAACTGGGCATAGACAGTAAAAAACCAATTATCTATCTGTTGCCCAGTAACTCGATGACTGACCAGTTAGCACTGCGTCAGGCGACCAGAAAGATGGGCTTACCCAGTCCTACTGAAGAGGTCACGCTGGCGGGTCACACGTATCCTACCTCTTTGTTTTTGCGTCGCACGCAACCGGTACTCGCTGGTGCAAATAATCCGACAGATATTGAAGAGGTGTTCACCGACCTTTTCCATTTACATCGCGATAATCCCGAGCTGGATGTTCAGGTTGTGCCTGTTTTCATTTCCTGGGGGCGTGCGCCGGGCAAAGGTAAGCCTGGCTTTAGTGATCTGATTGCCGATGTAGCAACACCCAGCTGGCTACGAAAATTCTTCATCGTGTGTTTCTTGGGCCGTGATAATTTTATCAGCTTCAGCAAAGCCGTTTCGGCCAACGCCATGTCATCATTACACGGCAGTGATGCGCAGATAGCACACAAGCTGGTCAGGGTAGCGAGTACTCACTTTTACCGTAAGCGTCAGAATATGACGGGCCCCACATTATTGGTCCGCGAAGAGCTTTATAATGCGGTGCTGGGGGCAGAATCGGTCAAGCGCGCCATTGCCGAAGAAGGTCAGAGCAAAAAAAGCTCACCGGAGAAAGCGCGTCAGAATGCGCGTGTCTATATAGATGAAATTGCCGCCGATTACCGCGAAGGTCTCATCCGCTTTGGCGACAGGTTGCTTACCCGCATCTGGAACAAGATCTATAACGGCATTGGTGTAGCGCACAGTGAGCGCGTTCGCGAGCTGGCCAGAAACGGTCACGAAATCATTTATGTCCCCTGTCATCGCAGCCACATGGACTATCTGCTGCTGACATATGTTATTTACCACGAAGGCATGGTCACACCGCACATTGCAGCGGGCATTAATCTGAATTTCTGGCCAGTCGGAAAGATTTTTCGTCGCGGCGGCGCCTTTTTCCTGCGACGCAGCTTTGCCGGCAACAAACTCTATACGGCCGTATTTCGTGAGTACCTTGAGCTGTTGTTTAATAAAGGCTACTCGGTCAAATATTACCCTGAAGGTGGACGCAGTCGGACAGGCCGTCTGATTCCACCTAAAACGGGCATGTTAGCCATGACGGTGCAGGCTATCCTTAAAGGTGTAAACCGGCCGGTCAGTATTGTTCCTGTTTATATCGGCTATGAAAACGTCATGGAAGTGAAGAGCTACCTGAAAGAGCTCAAAGGCAGTGGTAAGAAAAAGGAATCTAACTGGCAGGTATTCTCTGCACTCAGAAAGCTGAAAAACTATGGATATGGCTACGTTAATTTCGGCGAGCCTTTGCAATTGAACCACTTTCTTGAGAAACAAATGCCAGACTGGCGTGACAATCTGCCAGCGGATCCGGATAAAAAGCCAGGCTGGCTGACGCCCATGGTCAATGATCTGGCCAATGAAGTGATGCTGCGTATCAATCGCGCGGCAGCGATTAATGGCATGGCATTGTCTGCATTGTGTTTGTTGTCTTCTAAAAATAAAACCATGAGTCAGGAAGAGCTCCAACACTCCCTGAGTGCATTTATGACGATGCTGCGTGAAGCTCCGTTTTCAAAAGATGCTACCGTGCCTGAAGAATCTGATGAGCAAATTCTCTCCCACGTACTCAGACTGAATCGCTTTTCCATTAGTGACGATGGCTATGGCAAGCTCATACAGCCAAAACCTGATTCTGCCGTGCTGTTAACTTATTACCGTAACAACATTCTGCATTTGTTTGCGCTACCCGGCATTATCATGGCAGCCGTTTTCACGCATCCCACCTGCCGTCGTGACTATATTCTGCAGTTGGTTGCAGCGCTATACCCGCTGCTTCAGCGAGAGCTGTTTATCCACATGAGTCAGGACCAGGCACTGGCTTACACAGATCAACTTATTAATCAGATGCTTGAGCAGGGGCTGCTGCGGCAATCAGAAAACTGCCTGAATCCCCCTGAACCAAATAAAAAGGATTATCACTCGGCCTGGTTGCTAAGCCGCTGTATGCAGGAGACCTTTCAGCGCTATGCGGTTGTACTGACGATTATTGAAAAAGAGCGTGTGATTTCCCGCAGTGAGCTGGAGCGCACGAGTCGCAAGGTGGCAGAGCGGTTATCCACCCTTTACGGCATGAGCTCACCTGAGTTTTACGATAAAAATGTTCTTTCCAGTTTTATTAATGCGCTACGTGAAAACCACTGGCTCGACTCTACATCAGATGGCAGCCTGAAATATTCAGAAGAGAGCGCAGCCCTGCGTAAAGACGTGATGGCGCTGGTATGGCCGGAAATTATTCAACACCTTGAAAACGTAGAGTTACATTAGTGCGTATAAGGCAGGTGGTGCACACACACCACCTGAATAATAGAAAACGGACATTAAAATAATACAGGACACCCATGTTCAAACACGCATTAACCAGTCTCACTCTAGCTGCCACACTTTTACTCAGCGCCTGTGCAAATACCCAGGCCCCGGAACCAGCCCCACAAACACCTGATTATTCTGCCGAAATGCCTTTTCGACTGGATACCGCCCGCTTTGGTGCAGGCGTGGCTAATGACGGCGACGCTATTTATGTGTTTGGTGGTTCAAGCGAGGAAAAGTGGCTGGGCGATGTAGAAATCATTGATCCGCAAACTGAAAATATCCAGGTCTTGCATAATCATATTCTGCCGCGGCGGTATTTTTCTGCCGTTTATGACGGTAACCATCACATTTATCTGATTGGCGGGATTTCCCACGAAGGTGATGATTATGCCTATGAAAGTCGGGTAGAGGTGTTTGATACCCGTAGCCGTACCATTTCTCAGGCTGCGCCCTTACCTTACCCAACCCGTATTAACGCGGCTGCATATCTTGACGGAAAAATCTACGTTATTGGCGGCGGCCATCGCGACTGGAAAACCAAACAGATGAAGCGTTCATCGTTAATGGCCGTTTACGACATAGCTGAAAACTCCTGGTCGCTGGCACCACCTATGCCTTCAGCAAAGGAGACTACAGCGGTCACCTACGACGGCAAGATTTACGTGTTGGGCGGTTATGACGGTAATAAAGCGCTCACATCGTTTGAGCAATATGATCCGCAAACCAATGCCTGGACCAGCCTGACAGCGTTGCCGCATCCGTTGAGCGCGCATTCAGCCACCGTATGGCATGACAAGCTTTTCACGTTTGGTCACTACACGAATCTGACTGCCACTCTGGTTTATGATTTTGAAACACAGCAATGGCAGGAAGCTGACTTACCGGTAGCTGCCAGTCGCCATAATCAGGCAACGACCATCGCCGATAAAGTCTATGTGATAGGCGGGCTTGAGCCTGCTGTAAAAGTCTTGGATGCGATTCAGGTGTTCGATGAAGCGCAGTTAGAGGAAGCGGCCCGCTAGGCCGCTCCATGTCTTTTGGTTAGTGCGCTGCACCTGACAGAAAAAACTGATAAGCCGGATCATCCGTCACATCGGTAAACGAGTAGTTCAGATCCTGCAGATGCTCATCAAATGCAGACCGGCTTTTCGGCGGAATATCAAAACCGGCCAGCACCAGTCCCTTCGCAGCACCGTGATTACGGTAATGAAATAACGTGATATTCCAGCGCTCACCCAGTGTATTAAGAAACTTCAGCAAGGCACCGGGATACTCGGGGAATTCAAAGGCAAATACGGTTTCATTGAGAATAGCCGGCGGTCTGCCACCGACCATATGTCTGACGTGCAATTTCGCCAACTCGTTATTGCTAAGGTCAAAACACGCAAAACCTTTATCAGTCAGGCTTTCCTGCAATAGTGAGAACTCTGGCTGCCCGCCTTTGAGCTTTACGCCTACAAACACATGCGCTTCGGCATCGCTGCCGTAGCGGTAGTTAAATTCGGTAATATTCTTACCGCCCAACGCCTCACAAAACTGCTTGAACGCGCCCGGACGCTCGGCTAATTTGGCAGCAAAAACGGCTTCTTTCTGCTCAGCTAACTCACACCGCTCGGACACATAACGAAGGGTGTGAAAATTTATATTTGCCCCGCACAAGATGCCGCCGATATTTTTGCCGGAAAGATTGTGTATCTTGGCGTACTTGCGGATGGCCGCAACAGATAACGCACCAGCCGGCTCTGCAATTACCCGGGTGTCATCAAAAATATCCTTGATAGCACCGCAAATCTCATCATTTGAAACAGTGACGATTTCATCGACAAACTCATTACAGAGCCGGAATGTCTCCTGCCCCATGGTTTTAACCGCTACACCATCGGCAAAAATGCCTACCGATGGCAAGGCCACCGGCTCACCGGCTTGGCGGGCGGCAGCAAAACAGGCTGATTCTTCAGACTCAACAGCAATGATTTTAATGTCTGGCTTCAACTGTTTAAGGTAAACCGATATTCCGGCCGCCAGACCGCCTCCCCCAACAGCCACGAAAATCATGTCCAGATTAGGATTTTGTTCCAGTAACTCACGGGCCACGGTACCCTGACCAGCAATCACATCAGGGTCATCAAACGGCGGCACAAAGGTATAGCCATGCTGCTCGGCCAGAAGCTTTGCATGGGCACTGGCCTGGTCAAAACTGGTTCCGTGCTGAATAACCGTGACCTGCTGACCGCCAAAGCGCCGCACCGCATCCACTTTGATATCGGGCGTTGTCTCTGGCATTACAATCGTGGCCTTTATACCCTTCACGTGCGCACCGTATGCCAACCCCTGGGCATGATTACCGGCCGACGCAGCGATCACCCCGGCATCCTGTTGCGCCTTGGTCAGTGTACAAATACGATTGTAGGCACCACGCAATTTAAACGACTTTACCGGCTGCTGATCTTCGCGCTTTAAAAATACCGTGTTACCAATCTGATGGGACAGGCCGGACATGGTGACCAAATCACTGGCTACCGCGACATCATAAACCGGTGCCAGCAGTATTTTTTTCAGATATTCATGATTGCTGATCGTCATATATCTTCCAACTTAGCGGCATCGCGTACCGCGCCTTTATCAGCACTGGTTGCCAGCATGGCAAAATTCTTAAGCGAGGCAGACACCACACGCTCACGGTTAAGTGGTTTAAACGGACGGGGGCGTTGTTGCATTGCCTCACGCCGATGGGCCAGCTCAGCATCGGTCACATCCACATTAATGGTGCGATTAGGAATATCAATGACAATAGTGTCGCCGTCTTCCACCAGCGCAATACCACCACCGCTGGCGGCCTCCGGCGAGCAGTGTCCGATAGAAAGCCCACTGGTGCCACCAGAAAAGCGACCATCAGTGATAAGTGCACAGGACTTGCCCAACCCCTTAGATTTAAGATAAGACGTGGGATACAGCATTTCCTGCATCCCCGGTCCACCACGCGGACCTTCGTAGCGAATAATTACGGCATCGCCGGCTTTCACCTCATCATTGAGGATCCCGGCCACCGCATCTTCCTGACTTTCGTAAATTTTTGCCGTGCCGGTAAAGGTAAGTATCGACTCATCCACACCGGCGGTTTTGACAATACAGCCATTTTTAGCAAGGTTGCCGTATAACACTGCCAGACCACCTTCCTGACTGTATGCGTGTTCAAGCGCACGTATACAGCCTGATTGCCGGTCTCTGTCAGCCTCATCCCAGCGGCACGACTGGCTGAAGGCTTTTGTCGTCCGTATGCCCGCCGGTCCGGCTCGATAAAACTTATCAGCAATTTCGTTTTGTGTATCTGTGATATCCCACTGACTGATGACATCGCTGATGGTGCCACCCAGTACATGATGCGAATCAGGATGCAGTAAACCGGCTTTATTCAGTTCAGATAAAATGCCCAGCACGCCACCAGCGCGATGCACATCTTCCATATGATATTGCGGGGTCGCTGGCGCAACTTTACATAAATGCGGGACCTTGCGAGACAGCCTGTCGATATCCGCCATACTGAAGGGGATTTCGCCCTCCATGGCTGCCGCCAGCAGGTGCAAAATGGTATTGGTCGAACCGCCCATTGCGATATCCAGGCTCATTGCATTTTCAAAGGCCTCGAAATTAGCGATGTTGCGGGGCAAGGCAGCGGCATCGTCATGGCCATACCAACGCTGGCAAAGCTCTACAATCAGCTCGCCGGCGCGCTGAAACAGTCCCTCGCGGTCTGCATGGGTGGCCAGCATAGAGCCATTGCCGGGCAGGGCCAAACCAAGCGCCTCGGTCAGGCAATTCATCGAATTGGCGGTAAACATGCCCGAGCACGAGCCGCAGGTCGGACAGGCAGAGCGTTCAATCTCGCCACTGTCTTTATCACTGACACTATCATCAGCAGCAGCGACCATCGCATCGACCAAATCCAACTTGATGAGCTGATCAGACAGTTGTGTTTTCCCGGCTTCCATCGGACCACCGGAAACAAACACAACAGGAATATTCAGGCGCATGGCTGCCATCAGCATGCCCGGCGTGATTTTATCGCAGTTTGAAATACAAACCAGCGCGTCAGCGCAGTGCGCATTGGCCATGTACTCTACAGAGTCAGCGATAATTTCCCGGGAAGGCAGGCTGTATAACATGCCGCTGTGACCCATCGCGATGCCATCATCCACCGCGATGGTATTAAATTCTTTGGCAACGCCACCCGCGGCTTCTACGCTGCGGGCGACCAGTTGCCCCATATCTTTTAGGTGCACATGCCCGGGTACGAACTGCGTAAAGGAGTTGGCAATGGCAATAATCGGCTTTCCAAAGTCGGTATCTTTCATACCGGTGGCACGCCACAGTGCGCGTGCCCCTGCCATGTTTCGTCCCTGCGTTGTCGTTGCAGATCGTAGTTTGGGCATAATTGCTCCTGAAAGTTAGGGGTTATTCATAAACGGGCGTCAGCCAGTTCCACTTGTCTTCTGTTGTGCCGTTAAACAGGCCAAAGAATTTTTCCTGTACCGCTTCGGTAATCGGACCGCGGCCGCCATTACCTACCGCAATACCATCGACACTGCGCACCGGTGTAACTTCGGCAGCAGTACCACACATTAAGATTTCATCCGCCAGATACATCGCTTCACGAGCGATATTTTCCTCACGCACTTCATAACCCATGTCGCGAAGTAACGTCATGACAGTGTCGCGGGTGATACCTGGCAGAATTGCTGCTGTTTTAGGGGTGGTGGTCACCACACCATCGCGAATAACAAAAATGTTTTCACCTGCGCCTTCACTGATATAGCCATTGCGATCAAGAGCAATACCTTCACCATAGCCGTGACGACGAGCTTCCATCGAAATCAGTTGTGACGACAGGTAGTTACCACCGGCTTTTGCACCCGTGGGCATGGTGTTTGCCGCCAGACGGTTCCAGGACGAGATCCCGGCATCGACGCCATTTTTAATTGCTTCTTCACCCAGGTAGGCGCCCCACTCAAATGCAGCGATGGTCAGTTCCGTTTCCTGACCGAAAGGCACCTGCAGACCCATCCCGATGTCACCGTAAAAGGCGATTGGGCGGATATAAGCAGACTGCAAATCGTTTTTGCGGATGATGTCCAGAGTCGCTTGGTTAACCTGATCCAGGGTATAGGGAATGGTCATCCGGTAAACTTTCGCTGAATCGAAAAGGCGGCGGTTATGCTCCTGCAAACGGAATACGCACGTACCTTTATCCGGCGTTTTGTATGCGCGGATCCCTTCAAACACTGAAGAGCCGTAATGAATAGCATGGGTCATTACATGAACGGTGGCGTCTTTCCAGGGTTTGATCTCGCCGTTAAACCAAATATATTCAGCAGGTTGCTTAGCCATGTTTATTCCTTATTTACGGGGCATCGTGGCCCGGATACTGCCAGAAAGCAGAAAATTAAAAGTTCAGCGCAAATGATACAGCAGGAGATTCAAAACGCCCAATGACAGACGGTTTTAAGCCACCCGAATGGACAGCATTTTTTACATCTGGCTAACTTTTACGACGCAAACAAGGTGTGGCCCCCTGAAAATACAGGGAGAAAATTGATGAGACCTGCTATTTAAAAGCAGGAAAAAGATGTTCGGAAATAAGATTTTTCGGCACTTTTTAAGCTTCACAACCGGCTGGCTGACCTGTTGTGAAATACCGTAAGACAAAGAATTAGCATGAAACGGTGGTCTTTTTCAACCAATTTAGCCAGACTATTTGTTTTTGATAACCCTCTGTTGAAAGGTAACGTTGATGATAGAAAGCTGGATCCATGTGCTTAACCTCGCGGGTGTTGCGGTGTGCGCCATATCCGGAACATTGATGGCGTTTCAGAAAAGAATGGATGGGTTCGGCGTGGTGGTTCTGGCTTCGGCTACGGCTGTGGGTGGGGGCACCCTTCGCGATATGATGCTCGATTTACCGGTATTCTGGATTGCAGATACCGACTACCTGTATGTTACCTGTATTGCAGCACTCATCACCATAATCTGGTTGCGACTGACCTCTTTATTCCCGTATCACTACCTGCTGGTTGCTGATGCCTTTGGCCTGGCATTATTTAATGTGGTGGGCATAGAAAAAGCACTGGGCACCGGCGCAGGTATGGCTGTCGCCATTGCTATGGGCACCATTACCGGCGTGTTCGGAGGGTTATTGCGCGATGTCATCTGCCGTGAGGTGCCACTGGTTTTATCCGGCGAGCTATATGCCATCACCTGCATCGTCGGGGGAGGCGCCTACGCTTTATGTTATACCTTGCAGTTGCCTGATATCTGGTGTGTGGTGGCCGCGCTGGTAACTACCGTATGTTTGCGCTTAGGAGCCATGCGCTGGCACTGGGAGCTGCCGGTGTTCAGAACCGAGTAAATCTGCTCCGACGGTCAGTACGTTACGTCATCAGCATGCCATACACTGAGCCCTTTTCATCAGGACGATACTATGGGCTATGCAGTGGTAAACACCCGCGCCGGTGAAGGGATCGGCGCCCCCTCGGTGCAGGTTGAGGTGCATCTGGCAAACGGCTTACCCGCGTTTCACCTGGTCGGTATGGCTGAAACCTGCGTTAAAGAAGCGCGCGACAGAGTCAGAAGCGCATTGATAAACAGCGGCTTTGAGTTTCCTGCCAAACGCATAACGGTAAACCTTGCCCCTGCAACTATCCCTAAACATGGCGGGCGCTATGACCTGCCTATCGCCGTTGGCATCCTTGTGGCGGCAGGCATATTGCCGGCAATAGTCACCGAACAGTATGAGTTTATCGGCGAACTAGGCCTGAATGGCAAAATTAAGGCGGTCAGGGGACTGATACCCGCATTATTAGCAGCCCGAAAGTGCGCGGCGCAAATCGTTATTCCTGACGAAAACCGGCATGAGGCATCACTTGTCGGAGGCATTGTACGTCACGCTGCACCTGACCTTGCCGGTGTTTTCAATCACCTTAATGGTATCGCATTCCTGCCGTCAGTCACCGATGCGCTGTCCGGCGCTCAAGATGCAGGCACCCCAGAATGGGACGATATCATTGGTCAGAGTCAGGCCAAGCGCGCTCTGGTCATTGCAGCAGCGGCCGGGCATCATATTTTATTTGTAGGCCCGCCGGGAACGGGTAAAAGTCTGCTGGCCAATCGTCTACTCTCATTATTGCCACCGCTAAGTGTTGAGCAAGCGCTGCAGGTGGCCTCTATTGCGTCGGTCAAGGGCATTGGAATTGATGCCACATCACTGTTTAGCCGGCCATTTCGCGCGCCGCACCATACCAGTTCGGCAATCGCGCTAACCGGCGGTGGCACTCAGCCCATGCCCGGTGAAATCTCGCTGGCGCATCTGGGTGTGTTGTTTTTAGATGAGCTGCCAGAATTTGGCCGCCGGGCGTTGGACGTGTTGCGGGAGCCCCTTGAAACCGGCGATATCTGTATCAGTCGGGCGCAAGCCCAGGCGGTTTATCCGGCAAGATTTCAGCTGGTCGCTGCCATGAATCCCAGCCCCACCGGCGATATCCACGACGGACGTACCTCGCCGGACAATATACTTCGCTATATCAACCGTATCTCCGGCCCGTTTTTAGATCGTATCGACCTGCAGGTCAGTGTGCCGCGCCTGGACGAGTACACGCTGAGCCAGTCCAGGGGTAAGCAAAACGACTCTGCACAACGCGCAAAAGCACTGGTTGCTACTGCCCGGGAGCGCCAGCTTGACCGGCAGGGCAAGCTCAACAGTGCGCTTCACAGTGCCGAGCTGACCGAAACGTGTAAATTGTGTGACAGTGATCTGGCATTTTTGCAACAGGCAGCCCGGCAGCTAAAGTTATCGATGCGGGTTTTCCACCGAACCCTTAAGGTAGCAAGGACCATTGCGGATCTTGAGTCCAGTGACAGCGTTACACAGCACCATATCAGTGAGGCTCTGGGCTATCGCGCACTGGATACCATCATTTCTCAGCTAAGCTCTAACTGAAACAGCGCATCAATGAGCGGTTCGCTGCGGCGACTGTTCAAACAGCAAAGGCCCAGCTGATAAGGCTCAATATTATCCACCTTTATGCGGGTGACCTTTGCTGCCATACTGGAATGATCCAGCACCACCTGCGGCACAAATCCCATGCCGCATTCAAACGCCACCATGCTGACGATAGCTTCGTTGCCCCCTACTGATGCATATACATTAGGTCGGATCCCGGCTTCCGCAAACCAGTGGTAAACAATACGCCGCGTCGGTCCGTATTCCGGCATAACCACCTGATGGTGACGCCAGTCTATTTGTGACAACTGTGTTATGCCCCAGCTTTTGGGCACAATCAGATCAAGGGGAATATTATCCAACGGCGCGAAGTTCAAATCTTTGGGAAAATCCGGTGTGTGAATAGCAATGCTGACATCACAGCTTTTTTGTTTTACACGGTCGATGGCCAGAGCCGGGTCGCCGGTGACAAGACGAATATCCACGGCCGGGTGAAGATTACGAAACGCGCGTAACAGACCTGGCAGGTGGCTCTGGCTGGCTGTAACAGAACAGAAGATACTGAGTTGCCCCTGCAGAGTCTGCCCGTCCTGATGCAGCTGTGCCTGCAGTTCGCGCCAATCCCTGACCACCTGACGGCTGAATATCAGCAATTTTTGTCCGGCCGGAGTCAGCGACACCTGACGATTGTCCCGTTCAAATAACGGTGCACCGCACTCATCCTCTAATCGCTGCACAATACGGCTCAACGTGGATGCTGATACAAACACCGCTCTGGCAGTCTCACCGAAGTGCAGGCTGTCTGCTAAATGATTAAATAGCTGTAGACTTTTAATATCCATGATGTTGCAAAAAGTGAAACACTGTCTTGCAAATATATCATTTTGCAAAACAAAAGCGATGGGCTAGTCTTCATAACAAGTCGTCACAGACGAGGTCTCCGGTAGCGGCAACAACCGGGATTGATGAAATAAAAAAGATGTTCGGAAATCTTATGGCTAATTATTTCAATACATTATCGTTACGACAGCAGCTGGACCAACTGGGGCGCTGCCGCTTTATGAACCGTAGCGAATTTGCTGACGGTTGCCAGTATTTAAAAGGTAAACGCATCGTTATTGTTGGTTGCGGCGCGCAGGGTCTTAATCAGGGTCTGAATATGCGTGATTCAGGGCTGGATGTGTCCTATGCATTACGTCAGGCAGCCATTGATGAAAAACGTGAATCCTATCAGCGTGCCACAGACAACGGCTTTACTGTGGGTACTTACCAACAACTTATTCCCGAAGCAGATTTGGTTTACAACCTGACACCCGATAAACAGCACGCCAGCGTGGTTGAGGCAGTTATGCCTTTAATGAAAGAAGGCGCGGCGCTGGGGTATTCTCACGGATTTAATATTGTGGAAGAGGGTCAGCAGATCCGCAAGGATATTACCGTAGTTATGTGCGCGCCCAAATGTCCGGGCACAGAAGTGCGTGAAGAATACAAGCGCGGGTTCGGTGTTCCCACACTCATTGCAGTGCATCCTGAAAATGATCCTCAAAAAGAAGGCTGGGACATCGCTAAAGCGCTGGCCAGTGCCACTGGGGGTGATCGGGCCGGTGTACTGGAATCGTCGTTCGTTGCTGAAGTGAAATCTGATTTGATGGGCGAGCAAACCATTCTGTGTGGTATGCAGCAGGTCGCGGCCATTTTGTGCTACGAAAAAATGGTTGAAGAAGGCATTGATGAAGCCTACGCCGGTGAACTTATTCAACAAGGCCTGGAAACAATTACCGAAGCGCTGAAAATCGGTGGTGTCACTAACATGATGGACCGCCTGTCCAATCCGGCCAAGCTAAAAGCTCATCAGTTGTCTGAAACATTGAAGACAACCCTGCGTCCGCTATTTGAGAAACACCAGGATGACATTATCAGTGGTGAATTTTCTAAAACCATGATGCAAGACTGGGCTAATGGTGATGCGAACCTGCATAAATGGCGCGAAGAAACCGGTCAGTCCGCCTTTGAGAATGCGCCTGTGTATGAAGGCAAAATTGCAGAACAGACTTACTTTGATAAGGGCATACTACTGGTTGCCATGATCAAAGCAGGGGTTGAGCTGGCCTTTGACGTGATGGTGGAAGCCGGTATTTTACCCGAGTCAGCGTACTATGAGTCATTGCATGAAACGCCGCTTATCTCTAATACCATCGCGCGTAAACGCTTATATGAAATGAATGTGGTGATTTCTGATACCGCAGAGTACGGAAATTATCTGTTTGCCAATGCCGCAATTCCTTTGCTCAAAGAAAGCTTCATGCCTTCAGTAACCACTGAAATTATTGGTAAGGGGCTAAGCCAGGAGAGCAATCAAGTGGATAATCGTCAGCTGGTGGAAGTAAACCGGGCGATTCGTCAACATGGTGTAGAGCAGGTTGGCGATGTGCTTCGCGGCTACATGAAAGACATGAAAGCTATCGTGTTTGAGTAACAATTTCTGTCGTTAGGTGCTTAAAGAAGCCCTCTTGCCCGGCCAGTTTGGTCGGGCTTTTTTGTATGCATGTCACAGAGACCACAATGAGTAGCAGGTTGAGTGCTTTTGGTCGGTCTGTCGATACTACGCTCACCCAACAAAAACTTTTATCAGCGATTAATATAAGTACGCTGCTACAGCCTTATCACCGTCACGACCAGTCAGGATTTTACTCACACTATTAATCGTTCTGGCTCTCCTGCTCCCCGCCTTCTCTTAAACATTAACTTTAATTAATATTTACAGTACGATATTTGAATTTGATGTCTACCGCAGGTATGACGCGGCCTGGCGGACGCAATTGAGAAGCGCAAAAACTGCTTGCTCACTTGTTTTGTAAAATAGATGTAAATTTTCGCATCTGTTATATCGCCCTGAACGTTTGGTCAGTATTGATGGCGGATTCCTGTCCGGGAAATATCAATATCCAATCAATCACGGAGACACTACTATGTTGAAGAAAATTGCGATTTCGATTGCGCTTATCGGCGCGTCCAGCCAGGTGTATGCAGGCCACACAAATAATGTTCTTGAAGCGGCGCTGGATGGTCGCCAGGAAGTTAATAGTTCAGGTAATAAGCGTATTTCCGGCGATCCAAATGGGCGGGGTGAAGCCTATGTGTTTGGAATAGACGGCGACCCAAATACCTTATGTTATGTGTTAACTGTCGATAAGATCCAACTGGTACCTGTAGGTGAAGGGATGGCGGCACATATCCATAAGGGCGCAGCGGGTGAGAACGGCCCTGTAGTTGCAGCCTTGGCCGGGCCTGAAGATGGTAACGCGGCTGACTGCCTGACAGAGGGCGTGGAATCAGAGAAGTTTCCAATGGGCCCGGTGGTTCAGGAAATTCTTGAGCATCCCGAAGACTATTATATCAATGTGCATAATCCGGATTATCCTGGTGGCGCCATTCGAGGCCAGTTAATGCCTCAGGGTAACTAAATCACTCATACGAGCGTGCCGCAGCCTGAATGAATGGCTGCGGCGTTTGCCTTTATTCCTCAGCCAGAATTTCATGCCGTTCACGCTCGGCAAAATATACCGATAACGCTGCTAATACAAAGAAGGCCAGAAATCCCAGTCCGATGGGATACAGATTGGTTGTCAGAAAGCTGTCTATAGCCAATGCCACCGGCACAGCAATCAGACTGGACAGCGAGCCAATAATCGCTGCGCCTAAGCCAGCCATATCGCCTAATGGCTGCATCGCCATGGCATTCAGATTCCCGAATAAGATCCCTACAAAGAAAAAGCCACAGAACAGTGTTGTAATGGTGACGACCAGTGGTGGTAAGCCATCGAAGCTGAATAAGATTACGTTTAGCAAACAGGCAAAAACAATAACGCCCACAAGTGCAATACGTACCAGCTTACTCATGCCAAAGCGCATTACCATAGTGCCATTAAAAAACGATGCCAGACCAATTGAGAACGCCAGTGTGGCAAAGATGTAGGGAAACATCTCACCGGTATCGTAAAACTCCTGAAAAATAGTCTGGGAAGCGCTCAGGTAAGCCAGAAAAGACCCGAAGATACATCCCATGGCCAGCGTATAGCCCATTACCGACATGTGCGTAAGGATAAATGAAGATGAGCGACCAAACTGATTCCATGAAAAAGGTTGGCGCCGCGCCTTAACCAGGGTTTCGGGCTGACGCCAGAAATACCAGCTACCGGCAATTACTGCAAAAATCAGAAACAGACTGAAAATGTGACGCCAGGTGAAAAAAAGCAGCACAGCCTGCCCGACCATAGGAGCCAGCATCGGAACGATGATAAACACCATCATGATAAACGACATAACCCGCGCCATACCGTCGCCAACGTACAGGTCGCGAATAATAGCCATTGCCGCGATACGAGGTCCGGAGACACCAAACGCCTGAATCAGACGCCCGGCAAGCATAGTATTCATATCATCGGCCTGCATACAGACCAGCGATCCTACCGCAAAAATACATAAGCCAAGCAAAATGGTTTCACGCCGACCACGGCTATCCGAGTACGGGCCAAAGAAAAGTTGCCCGAATGCCATGCCCCCGAAAAAAACCGATACAATCAGATGCGCATCATGCTCATCTTTAGCATTAAGCGCTTCGCCAATTTGGGAAAGCGCGGGTAACATTGCATCGATACTCAGCGCCACCAGCGATGTCATCAACGCCATAAGGGCGACAAATTCCTGTAACGCCAGAGTAGGCGAAGCTTTGGTATTGGTGGCGGGTTTCACGCAGAGCAGATCCTTATAATGCAGACGCAGGCAGGCTGGTAAACGGTAAAGGCGTCAGTGTACAGCAAAACGGCTGCAAACATAGCGGTTTGCTATGCGTAGCCGTATTGATGCGATTAGACCGTAAAAAAAGCCGGCATCAAGGCCGGCTATGATCATTAATGCAGATACTGATTCAAAAATGCATCCATTTCTGCGAAGAACCGATGGCGGTTTCGTTGAATGGATAAGTAATGATCGCCGGCTTCAAGCTCTACATATTTGAAGGCGGGATGATCATGATCCTCTAACTCTTCAGCCATGGTTCTGCTGTGCCTGACCGACACACTGCGATCTTCTTCACCGTGCACGAGCAAGACAGGCGTAGTGATTTTTTCTGCATGATACAGCGGTGAACGGGCTTCCAGATCGTTACTGTCATCGCCTATCTGATTTTTTACAAATTCATGGTTAACAAAGTTTCGGGCATTGCGTTCCAGATATTTCAGGTCACTGACCCCGTTTACGCTGATAGCACAGGCAAACAAATCGGGCGTTTTCACTGTCGCCATCAATGCGGCATACCCCCCGTAACTGCCACCGACAATACAGATTTTTTCTTTATCCGCATGGCCTTTTTCTATCATCCAGTGCGTAGCATCCGTAATGTCATCCTGCATCTGTAGTCCCCAACCTTTCATTTGCGCATTGGCAAATTCATAGCCGTAGCCGGTTGAGCCCCTGAAATTCGGGCGAAGCACGGCATATCCGCGGCTGGTGAAATACGCAATCCAGTAGTTAAAACCGTCAAAGTCGCGAGCCCCTGGTCCGCCATGAGGATGGATAACCGTAGGGTACGGCGGCTTACCGATCGCAGGCAGAGTAAGATAAGCTTCGATACTCAGACCGTCACGCGCTTGGTAAGTGACTTTCTCATTGGCAGGAATTGTTTGTTCGGCCAACTGCGGGTAAAGATTAAATAGCCCGTCTATTTTATTGGTCTTGGTATTACCCAGGCTGATATAAGGGGGCGTACCATCCCTTTCGGAATGTAGAATGTAGTAGGTTTCGTCAGCATTAAAACTTAAAATCGTATTACTGAATTCCGGCAATGCCTTATCCAGCATGGTTTGTAATTTCGCCCAGCGCGGCTGCCAGTAGTACTCACCGTTTTCAGCCTGAGGATGGTTAATACCAATCGCCTCGCCGGTTTTTGGTGAATAAATCAGGCTGCCATCCACATCATAATTGTCATCCGCGTAGACCAGTTCACTTTTGCGAGCATCCAGCGTCATTTTATACAGCGCCAAAAAGTCCCCCTTATAGGCGGTGTAGTAAAGAATGTTGGGGTCCAGCCCAAAACCTTTGGGATACATACCCTTTTCATTCATCGCGTTATAGCTAAATAAGGTTTCCCAGTCTGCCTCTTCGGTTTTTCGCACAATGACTTCAGTTTCACCATTGTCGTAATCTCTGGCGATGCCTAGTCGCAAAGCGGATTGCTGATCGGTCATCCAGTTGCGGACTTTACGCTTGGCCCGCTCAATACGGCTGCGATGAAAGGTGTTTATGTTCACCTTAAATACCGATGGGCTGGCGACCGTGTCGGTGTCCACCTGCATAAGAATATGGTCAGGATCGTCATCCAACCAGTCTACAACGCTATCCAGATACTGTGGATTCACTTTTAATCTGCCGGTTTCCCTTAACCGCTCAACATTAATAACGGTTCTTGGCTTCTCATCTGGTTTTGTGTAATCCATAATAAACATACGGGTTTTGTGAAAACGAACCTGACGCTGTTTGACTTCGTACAGCGCGCTAACCGCCAGTTGTTTGTTATTGACCCACCGATACCAGCTGATTTTTACTTTTTCATTGTCTGAACTTAGCAGATAGGCCGTAGTACCTTTTGCAAAATCATAGACCTGAAGAATTGCTAAATCCTCACCGTCCAGTTTCAGATTATGCGTATAGGCGATGCGACCGCCGTCAGGCGAAAGGCGGACTTTCTGTATTTTAGGAAGCTGGCTATATGCGTGCACCGGCAGAGTCGCTGTGGACTCAGCTTTACTGCCAACGCTAATAAAAAGGCTAAGAATGATGCCAATCAGTTTGGCTAAATTGCATCCTTTCACGTATCTATCCTTATTAAATCTGACCGGACAGGTCTATCCTGAATTAGTTACATCCTGTCGCACCTGATCTTCGCAGTGCGTCCAACGATAATATACTAGAGTCGACAGAATAAACATCGTATTGTACCGGCCTTAGCAGGCGCGCCGATGTTCAATTGCAATCAACGTCATTATTTCATCAGGCTGGCTTCCGGATTGATATCGGTATACCTCATCGAAAAAGGATTGAAAAGTAAACGCATGTCATTTGTTACTCATTTAAAAAAGCGCTGCCTTTTCATGCTATTGGTTCTATTACCAATGCAGGCGCTTGCTGAGTTAGAGTTTACGATTGAAGGGGTTGACGACGATACGCTGGAAGACAATATCCGCTTACACCTTAAAAGCCTGGATATCGGGCAGGACGCACTCAGCGATCCGTTCTGGCAGGAAGAAGTCAACAAGACGGTGGCTACTGCGGTGCAGCCATTTGGGTATTACAACAGCACCACGCTTATCAATACCGATGAGGAAGGCAAGGTAGTCCTTGATGTATCTCTGGACTCGCCATTAAAGGTCACTAACGTTACCCGCGAAATTATTGGTGCCGGGCGGGCCGATAAAAAGTTTCGTTCCACGTTTAACAGCTTCCCGTTGGAAAAGGGCGATGTACTGCTCCATCAGGAGTACGAGCGCTTCAAATCCAGGATGTTCAATTATGCCCTCAACCACGGATACTTTGATTTCCATTGGCAGGCAACACGACTGGATTTAGTGCGTGAGGAACGTGCAGCCAACATTTTGTTGATTGCACAGAGCGGGCCGCGCTATGAATTTGGCGAGGTGACGCTTAATGGGGAGGATAAAGCAGAAGATATTGTCCGTCGGCTTCAGCCTTTTACACTAGGCGAACCTTACACCGCCGATCAGCTTGCCGAGTTTAACCGTCGGCTCAACGCCACCGGTTATTTTTCCCGGGTCATTGCCCGTCCGGTGGTCAGCCAGGCGCAGGGAACACGTGTGCCGATTGAAATCACGCTGGCCCATAAACCCAGAGACAATTTTAATGTGGGTATTGGCGTTGCAACCGATACCGGCCCCCGCCTGCGTTTAAAGTGGGAGCGGCCGTGGGTCAATGATAAAGGCCACTCTGCTAATGCTGAACTGTTTATCTCTGCACCCGAGCAGTCAATTACTGCTGATTATCTGGTACCGATGGGCGATCTGAAAAATGATTACCTGAAATACGAAGCGGGTTACCAGTTTTTAGATTACGACAACACCAACACAGAAAGTGAAACCCTCTCCTTGTCCGTTCACCGTGTTACGCAGGAGATCGAGTCACCATGGCAAAATGATTATTCGGTCACCTTTCTACGTGAAAAATATAAAGTCGATGATGACCCCAGTCAGACAACCCAGTTGCTTATGCCTGGCTATGCCCTGCAATATCTGGTCAAAGACGACACCCTCAATATTACGCATGGCACCTATTTCAGAACCGGTATTCAGGTAGGCCGTGAAGGCATCGGGTCAGATATTGATATTGTCAAAGGCACAGCCGAGGCCAGAATTATCCGCACCATCGGCAAACACCGCTTTATGGTGCGCTCTGAAATTGGCGCAATAGAAACAAACAGCTTTGCTGAAGTGCCGGCATCGGTGCGCTTTTACGCTGGTGGTGATCAGAGTGTTCGCGGATTTGGCTATCGGGAGATTTCGCCTGAAGGCGAAATCTTTAACCCCGTACTAGGTACTGTGCAGGAATCAGCCGGGGCAAAATATCTTGCCACCGTCGGTACGGAATATGCCTATCAGGTAGCGGAGAACTGGCGCGCTGCCGCTTTTTTAGATGTGGGTACCGCCACCAATGAGTTCGAAGAGGATCCCGCATTTGGTATAGGCCCCGGCGTACACTGGTTATCGCCTATTGGCCCAGTGCGCTTTTACATTGCCCGAGGGTTTTCAGAAAAGGAAAACACCTGGCGAATCCACTTTATGTTAGGGCCTGAGTTATGAAAAAACGTAAGATGGCTCTTTGGGTTATATCCCCCATTTTGTTGCTTGTTCTGCTTATCGGATTCCTGATAAGCCCGTTAGGTAGCCCGATGCTGGGGCCGCTGGCTTCTGCCGTCGTGCCCAACCTTGAAATCGAAGAGGTGTCTGGTTCACCACTAAGTACCTTTTCGGTAGAGGGTGTATCATGGAAAAATGAACAGTGGCAGGTAGAGGTGAATAGCGCATCAATAAACCTGGTACTGGGCTGCCTGTTTTCCAATAAAGTCTGTATAGATTTTGTCACTACTGATGGCGTTGCGGTCAGTCAGATTGGTGAAGCGCCCGAGGAAGAGCCGCCGGCATCGGAAGAGCCCTTTTCAATGCCGATCACCGTCGTCATTCATCAGGCTAAGCTGACGGACACACAATTTAAAATGGCTGGTCAGAAAATTGAACTGGCATCGTTGTTTTTAAAAGGCCGCATGGCAGATGCGTTAACGCTGAACCCTGTAGCGCTTGAAGGGCTGCGCGTCACCCTGCCGCAAACTACCGAACCGCCCCAACAGACTAATGATACGCCGGTGAATTATGCGCTCAGTTATACCGCGCCTCAGTTGCCGGAAGTAAAGACGCCTGTCCCACTGAATGTCACAGCATTCAGCTTAAAAGATATCCGGATCATTACCGGTGAACAGACCCAGAACATCGCTATTGTGTCTTTCGACTCTTATACCTTCTCTGACCATGACATGGACCTTGACGGACTACACGTGGAGCATGAAATGGGGCAGGCAGATCTATCGTTTGCTGGCACCTTGAAAGAAAATTATCCGGTAAACAGCGATCTCATCGCCAAATTCACATTGCCTGACGGCCAGTCTCAACAAGTAAAGCTCAATCTTGACGGATCATTGAGCGCGCTTGAGCTAAACGTGCAGGCCGCCGGACAGTATCAGGCGAATGTGCAGGCCACCGCAGATATTCTAAATGATGACCTGCCGGCTAAACTGAACATTACCTGGCCTGAGCAAGCGCTGCCGGGTATGCCGGATAGCAAATTGTATAAAGGCCAGCTAACCGCGCGAGGTCAGATGGGGAACTACCAGGTGAAAGGCAGTACCGCTGCCGATGCGCCTCAGGTAGGCAGGGTACCGGTAGACCTCGACATTGTATTGAACAGTAAAAACATAACGGTCAACAGTCTGGACGCAGAACTGCTGGAAGGCACCGTCAGTAATACCGGCACCTTGTATCTGAATGAGTCGGTAAGCTGGTCGGGTAAAACCAGATTGAAAAACATCTCAACGCTGCCGCTGGTCAGTAGCGGTCCGACAGAGGTATCGGGTGAGTTCACCAGTTTGATGCAGTACGACCAAAAAGGTATTCAGGCAAGTCTTACAGATGTGGACATCAGCGGCCGGCAGGGCGGATTTGATCTAAATGTTAAGGGTTCTGCGGTTTATTCAGGACCGAATGAATTGTTAGTCACATCGGTTCGACTGACTCAGGGAGAGAATCAGGCTGAAGTGGCTGGCCAGCTTATAAAAAATCGGCTTTTAAAAGGCACCGTGCAGGCCCAGTTAACCCAGTTGGATGCGCTGTACCCGGGACTTGATGGCGCAGTGACGGCGGATATTGATGTCTCTGGTGACTGGAAAGATCCTGCCGCTGAAGGTTCAGTGACAATCACAGATTTGCAGGTACCAGCATCGCTGAACCCGTCTGTAGCACAGCAGGGAGCGGTAAATGGTGATTTATCGGTTAGCGGCAAGCTGTCGGAACATCATGTTGAGACCCGGATAAGTATGCCTGAGCACTTGTTATCACTGGTTGTGGATGGCGCGTGGCAGGGCGAGCGCTGGAAAGGCACTATTACCGATAGCCAAATTGGTGTTTTTTCCACCCGCTGGGAGCTTGAATCACCTTTCACCGTTGCTGTGCGACCTTCTCCCTTTAGCACAAAAATTACTGCACACTGCTGGGACTCACGAAATGACGGCGAGCTGTGCATGAGAGACTTATTATATAAAAATGATGTGGCCCGCTGGAATATAGACGCTAACCGCCTGCCGGTGGGTTTATGGGCGAGCGAGTTTTTGGGTGAGCTTGTCCCTGAGCCGCCAAAGGCAACCGCATCGATTACCACGAAAGGCAAAATGCCGCTGGGAGAACGTCCGCAGGGCACATTTACGCTGAATGTGACACCGGCCACGTGGCCACTTGGTAAAGACGGCAAGGTGGCTATTGATGTAGATGCAGTCAACGCCAGTGGCGAGTTGACGAAAGATGAACTGACGGCCTCGGCCTCGCTGGAAAGTGAACAACTGGGAAATATCAACGCGCAGGTAAAAACACGGCCATTTTCAGATAATCCCACCGTCGATGGCAATATTTCGGTGGACGAGATTAAAGTAGCGCCTCTTAAGCCGATTTCGCCCGCGATACGTGAGTTAACCGGTTCGATAAATGGCGATATTAAAGTGAGCGGTGAGCTTGGCGCACCTCAGCTAAACGGCGGGGTAAAGCTGGCCAATGGTAATATTGATATCGAAGATACCCCTGCGGTGATAAGCGACTGGACCCAGAATATTCAGTTTAACGGCAACAGCGCTGAATTTGACGGTCAGTTTTCACTTGGTCCGGGGCAAGGGCAGTTACAGGGTGACATTGACTGGTCTACCCCGGAGACGCCTAAGCTGTCGTTGACGCTCACCGGCGATAGACTGGAAGTGCAACAGCGCGATGTTACGGTGCGTGTCTCGCCTGATCTCAAAGCGACAGTATCGCCGGAGGCGGTCGAGGTGAGCGGTGAAATCAACATCCCCTGGGCGCGCGCGATAATTGAAGAGTTGCCGGAAAGCGCGGTGGCACCTTCAAAGGACGTCTACCTGCGCGGTGAGCCACCTAAAGAAGATCCGCTTAGCATTGTAAATGCGGATATTGATGTACTAATTGATGATGATAAAACCGGGGAAGTAAAACTGGAAGCCTTTGGTCTTACTGCCAACCTGACGGGCCACCTGCAGGTCAAAACACAGCCTGCGCTGGTGGGCTTCGGTGCGCTTCAGATAATGGATGGCAGATTTCAGGCTTATGGACAGGATTTGCTTATCCGCACGGGTGAGGTGCAATTCAACGGGCCCCTTGATCAGCCGCAGCTGTTGGTGGAGGCGATTCGCTCACCGGCCAAAACCGATGATGGCGTCATTGCCGGGATCCGAATTGATGGCCTGGCTGATAGTCCGAACATCAGCATTTTCAGCAACCCCTCAATGGACCAGAGCCGTTCCTTGCGCTATCTGCTTACCGGAAGCGCCGATTTGGATAGTGAAGGTGAGACCAATTATGGTGCCCTGCTATTAGGCCTGGGTCTGTCAAATACAGAAGGCATTCAAGGGCAACTGGGCAATGCGCTGGGGATTGAAGATTTCAGTATAGGCACAACTTCCGGGTCCGCAGGCGATCCTAAGCTGTCGCTGAGCGGACGGATTAATGATCGCCTGAGCATTAAATATAATTTTGATGTGGGACTGGGAAGCGGTGACAGCACGGCTGAAACTGTTCGCAGACGCTCTGCGCCGCCCGATCTGGCACTACGCTATCGCTGGCTGCCTCAGTTCTATGCAGAGGCGATACAGACCACTATCGAGGAACAAACAGAGTTTGCCATCGATTTTTACTACCAGTTCTTTTTGGGCAAAGAACCTGAATCTCGCGCGGGTAAAAAGCAGGACGATGACGCTAATAGCTCACAAACGACACAACAAAATGGCGAAGATTAACGCCGGCTGCCCTATTGAGCCGATTCACTGGTTTCCATCTGGGTGTCTAGCTGCGCACATTCACGGGCAAATCGGCGCTGGCGTCGGGCTGCCCACAGGTAGAAAAGCAGGTTAGCAATGCCGGCCCCGCCTACTGCCAGAGACACCGAGCCAAGTTTAGACGCGGGTAACCCTCCAGAGAGGTAAAGAGTTGCAAAAAACGCAGTGAGTGCAAGTTGTGTCACCCACGCAGAATGTTTGGATACCTGTGCTATCCGAACATTGTTCGCCAGCTGCCTGCGCAGAAGGTGAAGATGGTCGCGGGTCGATTTTCCGCTAAATAACGATAAGCGCCGCAGCCAGGTCAGATAGCCGGTATAAATAACAGCCGCAAAACCAATAGCGATGAGAAAATACCATTCCGGTGAGTTGGTCTTAATGGGCGACCAGAAAAGTAAATAAATAAGCGGAACCAGACAAAAGCAATCCAGCGCCAGGTAAAGCCTGTGCCTGAACTGAAATGTCCGCCAGCGCTTTTTCACCTGATTAATATCAATCGTGGAAACAGGCTGAGACTGCCACAGTTCACCTAAATCTTTATCGAATTCATTCATCATTCAGACGCCTTTTTATCGCAGCCTTGGCACGATTGAGTAATACCCCGACATGGGTGCGCTGCAGGCCACACACATCCGCAATCTCATCGTAGCTTAGTCCTTCCAGCGACAGGGTGATCACCTGTCGACTCTGAATAGGCAGTAAACGAATGGCATCAAGCAGTCGTTGGCGTGCCTGTGCCTGTTCAGCATGCGCGCCCGGTCCACCCTGTTTCTGTTCACAAAACATTGTATTGTTATCTTCAAATGTATCTGTTGCGGGGTGTTTCACCTGCCGTGAGACATGACTGACTGCACGATTATGTGCCACTTTCAGAATATAGGTTTTAATACTGCTTCGTCCCTCATAACGTTGCAGACTTTGCCACACCGCCAGGCTGATATCCTGCGCCAGCTCATCACGAAGTGCCGGCTGGGCTTCATACGAAGCAGCAACCCGGCTTAGCAATGGCCCGTACTGAGAAAATACCTGCTCAAAATCCACGTTTAAAACTTGTCCCTTTTGGTGTGAAACGTCTGGCTATTGATGTAGTCCACAGCACGCAAAAAATATTACATGCCCAGCGTAATAAAGCCCGAAGAGTGGTGACTGTATAACCAAACCAGTAGGAGGAACAACACCATGACCGCAATAATCACGCTTACATTAGTTTTTGCCCTGATGGGCCTGGCTTATTATTTTGATGCCCGATATGGCTGGCAGTTTGTTGCCTGGATGAATGGCACCGCGCAAAACCCGTTTATTGCAAAATCTCAAAAGAGTAGTTCGGTTCATTCTGCAGCAAAACAGAAGCACGCCGACGAAGATAGAGAAATCAAGGCTCTCAGAGAAAGAATAGAAACGCTGGAGGCGATCGTCACTGACACCTCCTATGAGCTCAATCAGAAGCTAAATCGTTTATAGGTTTTGCTATGCGGTGCGCTGTAAAAACTGCGCGATGTTGGACACGGCTTTCTCCAACAGACGCTGTCTGGACTCTGTGGCGCCCCACGCTGAATGCGGCGTGATAATCAGATTATCCAACGGCTCGGCCAATAGCGGATTATCAGATGAAGGCGGCTCTGTGCTGAGCACATCCAGACCTGCACCTGCGATACTGCCGCTGCGCAGCGCTTCTGCTAATGCATGTTCATCCACCAGCGTGCCACGGGCAGTATTGATAAGAAACGCACTGGACTTCATTTTATCCAGTACGGCTTTATTGATAAGATTTTCGGTGTCCGGGGTCGCCGGGCAGTGCAGACTCACTACATCCGCGTCGCTGAGCAAGTCGTTCAACGGCGGGCGAGGATCGTCACTGCTGCCAGGGCGCGCGCTAAAGCTTACCCGCATTCCCAGCGCCTGACATACCCGGGCAAAGCCGCTGCCCAGCTGACCGCTGCCCACAATCACCAAATGTTTATCACGAAGCTCAGAAATCGGATAATCAAGCAGACAAAAATGCTCAGCTTCCTGCCAGCGCGACGTTTTTACCGCCTGGTTATAACGCAAAAATGACGTGGTCAGGTTGAGTAACAGCATCAGCGCATGCTGCACTACTGAGCCGGTGCCGTAGCCTTCTACATTTGCCACACTGACGCCATTGTTATTACAGAAGTCGGTGTCTACGTTGTTCACGCCCGTGGCCAGCACACCAATATACTGGCACTGACTGTCTTTAAGATTATCAGCCCCCAGCACCACCTTGTTGGTCAGTATGATCTGCGCCCCGTCAATACGAGCATTGACCTTTTCTGGCGGGGTGTTATCAAAATATGTCCAGTTTACTGGTAAGGCCTCCAGCGAAGCCAGGTCAAGATCGTCAGGCTTCAGGGAAGCCATATCAAGAATCACGCCTTTCATTCCAATTCCTCGCTTAGTGCATCAAGCTGTAATTTGATATGACTGGGTATCGGTACGGCTTTATCTGTCGCCCGTTCTACAAACACCTGCATAAACTGACCATGGGCCGCACGACGCCGCGTTTCCCCGGCGTAAACCGATACGCCATACGTCACGGCGCTTCGGGCTAATTTTATAACACGTAATCCGACGGCCACCGGTTCAGGGTAGCTGACTTTAGACATATACTGACATTGCGAGCTGGTGACGAACGGCACAATTTTACTGGTTGCAACATTAAGCTCGCAGCGTTCACTTAAAAACTGATTAACCACAGAATCAAAAAAACTGTAAAACACGACATTACTGATGTGACCGAGAGCATCGCAATCCTGCGCACGGGTGGTGAGCTCAATATGGTAGGGATAATCGGCCAGAGAAGGGGCAAAATCAGTCATAGTCAGACTCTGTCAAAAATATCAGCATACGTTGCCTGATGCAGAATTCCCACCCTGTGAGTCATTTTCAATGCGCTAATCTGATGGCGATGCCAGCAGAATAAGATCATCGCGATGCACAATTTCCGGTCCGCGTGTAAACCCCACAAGTTGTTCAAACTCACAGCTTTTAGAGCCTTTTAAAGTAAGTAAGTCATCACTACTATAATTAACCAATCCCTTGGCGAAGAACGTATCGTCACAGGCAATAGTGACGGCATCACCGACCCGAAATTTGCCCTCTACAGCAACAATACCCTTGGCCAGCAATGATGCGCCCCGGCCCTTCACTGCTGCCATCGCGCCAGCATCTACGATGAGTGAACCGCGGGATTTCAAGGTATGTTGCAACCATAACTTGCGCGCATGCACAGGGGCCTGCGAAGGACAAAACAGCGACCCATCCAGCTTTCCTTTGATAAGGGCATCAAAGGCTGATTTGTGGTGTCCGTTGATGATGCAGGTCTGTATTCCGCTGCCCATGCAGGTTTGAGCGGCCTGCAGTTTTGTCAGCATGCCGCCTGTTCCCACCGCCGAACCGGCACCGCCAGCCAGACTCATGATCTTCTCATCTATCCTGAAAATTTTATCAAGGCGGGTGGCTGCAGGGTTTTTGCGGGGGTCGGCAGTGTACAGACCATCAACATCCGAGCAGATGATCAGCGTATCAGCCTGTGCAACAAGCGCAGTGTAGGCAGCCAGATTATCGTTATCGCCGACTTTCAGTTCATCCACCGCAACGGTGTCATTCTCGTTAATAACCGGGATTGCTCCGTGTTTGAGCAGCTGATTGATAGTGTTTTTGATATTTACATATCGGGTGCGGTCGTGCAGATCACCGGCGGTAAGCAGAAGCTGAGCACAAGGACGTTCAAAAAGCTGTTGCCAGCAGGCCATCATCTGAGTCTGACCAATTGCCGCCATCGCCTGTTTTTCAGCAATGGTAGGCCGATGTGTAACCGGCACCTGCTGGCGACCTGCTGCGACACTGCCCGACGACACGAGAATGACATCTTTACCGGCCTGCTGCGAACGCATGACAAACTGCGCCAGAGGCTGTAGCAGCTTGGGGTTACAGCCTCTTCCTTCAGGCGCGATAAGTGCGCTTCCGACTTTGATCACAGCACGCTGCCAGCTCAGCCTGTTCATAAACCTTATGCCTAAAAAAGGAACGAAATTTAAGCATACGACAGAATGCCGCGTCTGAAAAAGCGCTTATTTCAAATAAAACGGCCCCGCGCCTTTGCGGTGAATTTTTGACTTATTGCGGCTAAGACCTGCAAAAGTGGGTCAACTAACGATAGAATGGCAGTTTCGATGCCCTTAACTTAGTAATATCTAGCAAGGAATCTGCATGAGCAAACGACAAAACCGCCTGTTCTGGCTGGTGTCTGCAGTATCAGTGATGCTGCATTTACCGGTTGCCGCCAGTTCAGCGATAAAACAAACAAAAGGCGACTTTGAAGATAAATTCCGACAGCTGGAAGAAACTCTGCCCACCCCAAACGTTTACCGTAATGCGGCGGGTGCGCCAGGTCATCAGTACTGGCAGCAGGAAGTAGATTACAAAATCGATGTAAAGCTGAACGAAGAAAATCGTCGCATCGAAGCCTCAGAGCAAATCACTTACAAAAATAACTCGCCTGACACGCTGAAATATCTGTGGATTCAGCTTGATCAGAACAAATATCGCGAAGATTCCATGTCGGCGCTGACAACAACCTTTGGCGGGATCGGCAATCGTGGACCGGCTACCAAGTCAGCCTCCTCTGATGCGCCAGCGCGGCTAAGCATGGGCGCATTGCGTCGTCAGCAGTTTGTAGAAGACACTGAATTAGGTTACGACATTCAGAAAGTCGCGACCGGCAACGGTAAAAAACTACACCATGTCATTGTTGGTACGCTGATGCGTGTTGACCTGGATAAACCACTTAAGCCTGGTCAGCAAACGAATCTTGAAATTGATTTTGCGTTTAACATCGTAGAAGAAGATGCCGTCAGTGCCCGTGCCGGTTACGAACATTTTCCCGATGATGAGCGCGAAGGCGGTAACGACATCTTCTTGCTGGCGCAATGGTTTCCTCGCCTTGCTGCATATACTGATTATGAAGCATGGACCAACAAAGAATTTATTGGTCGCGGCGAGTTCACGCTGGAATTTGGTGACTATGATGTAAATATCACCGTACCTGCTGACCATATTGTGTCGTCTACTGGTACCTTACAGAACCCGAAAGATGTTCTGACTAAGACCCAGCGTGACCGTCTGAAAAAAGCAGAAAATGCTGAACGCCCTGTTTTTGTTGTTACTGCAGAAGAAGCGCTGGAAAATGAAAAAGCGGGTACATCTAAAACAAAAACATGGCGCTTTAAAGCTAAAAACATTCGTGATTTTGCCTGGGCATCATCACGTAAATTTATGTGGGATGCGCGCGGCTTTGAGCAGGACAATGAAGACACGCCATTAGTAATGGCAATGTCTTTCTATCCTAAAGAAGGCGGCGATTTATGGAAGAAGTATTCAACTGAATCAGTCATCCACACACTGGATGTGTATAACCGTTTTACCTTTGACTATCCATACCCTACCGCACAGTCGGTAAACGGCCCTGTGGGCGGTATGGAATACCCGATGATTTCCTTCAACGGTCCTCGCACCGACTTACAGGATGATGGTTCACGTACCTACTCACTGGCTGAAAAGCGCTTTCTGATTGGCGTGGTAATTCACGAAGTGGGTCATAACTACTTCCCTATGATCGTAAACTCTGACGAGCGTCAGTGGACCTGGATGGATGAAGGGCTCAACAGCTTTCTTGATGGCGTTGCCGGACGCGAGTGGGATCCGAATATTCCATGGGGCGTAGAGCCGCGTGACGTAGTAGGTTACATGAAGTCATCGTCTCAGGTGCCTATTATGACCCAGTCAGATTCGGTGCTGCACCTTGGCCCGAATGCTTATACCAAGCCTGCGGTTGCGCTGAATATCTTGCGCGAAACGATTCTGGGCCGTGAGTTATTTGATTTTGCCTTTCGTGAATATGCCCAGCGCTGGATGTTTAAACGTCCTACGCCAGCAGATTTCTTCCGCACAATGGAAGAAGCGTCAGGCGTTGATCTGGACTGGTTCTGGCGCGGCTGGTTTTATAGCACTGACCATGTCGATATCGCCATCGACCGCGTGTACAAACTGCGCTTAGATACCGAAGACCCGGATATCGACCTGAAGCGTCAGCGTGAAGCTGAGATGGAAAAACCGATGTCTCTGACCGTTGAGCGTAACGAAAAGGAAGGTCGTCAGCTATGGGTTGAACGTTTTGACGATATCAAAGATTTCTACGACGATAACGATCAATACACCCCAACTAACAAAGATCGCAATAAGTACCGCGACTTCCTGAAAGATTTGGAGCCTTGGGAACGTAAAGCGTTTGAGCGCGCTGTTCGTGAAGATAAAAACTATTACGTCATGGAATTCTCTAATCAGGGTGGCCTGGTCATGCCAATCATTCTGGAGTT
>CAZOYR010000006.1:52051-58405 GCA_964584105.1 uncultured Alteromonas sp. | reverse complement strand
TCAGTATCCAAGCTGTACATCAGGCCGTGGCAAAAACGTCACCACTGATGAAACTATCTGTGTAGAAGCAACCGCTGGCGATGTAGACACATTGTCTACTTACCCTGCAGGTGGCGCGACTATGGCTTCACTGACAGCTGATGGCGCAGGCGTTGCAGCATCTTCAATGGAAAACAGCGGTGATGCATCAGGCAGCACTTACTTCATGGGTATTGGTGACAGCGTTGATGCCAATGCAGCAGGTAAAGTCTGTGTAATCGACCGTGGTAGCATCAGCTTCTACGATAAGGTAAATAACTGTGAAAGCTCAGGTGGTATCGGTGCGGTTGTGATTAACAACGAACCAGGCATGCTTTACGGCACGCTGGGTGAAACCAATGATACAACTATCCCTGCAGTAGGTGCGGCGTTTGAAGATCGTGATGCGCTGCTTGCTGCAAGCACGATGGATATCAGCATCGGCGCCAGCGACTACGGCTTCATGAGCGGTACGTCTATGGCTACACCAGCAGTAGCAGGTGTTGCGGCACTGGTATGGTCTAACCATCCTCAGTGTACCGGTGAAGACATCCGTGGCGCGCTTAAAGCAACTGCACGTGATGCCGGCGCTGCTGGTAAAGATGTTTACTTCGGTCACGGTATCGTTCAGGCCGCTGATGCAAGTGCTTATCTGACAGCGAATGGCTGTTCAGGTGGTGGTACAGGTGAAGAGCCTACAGGTGGTGATCTGACATTATCAGCATCGGGCTATAAGTCTAAAGGCACACAGCTTGTTGATCTGGCCTGGGGTGATGCTACTACCAGCAATGTTGATGTTTATCGCAACGGCGCGGTAATCACTACGACTGCAAACGATGGTGCGTATACTGATACTATCAACACCAAAGGTGGCGGTACTTATCAGTATCAGGTGTGTGAAGCGTCAAGCACTGTTTGTTCTGCAACAGTAACCGTTACTTTCTAAATTAAGACGGTAAAAAATGAAAAGGCCAGCTTAACGCTGGCCTTTTTTGTTTATCCGAACAGTCGATTTGCCAGCGTATGCTGAACCCCGGCCGCAGCTTTTTTGTTCAGCTCAATAGTGACCGGTCCATCCTGACCCGACACCCAAACGCGAAGCTCAGAGTCCATGTCGAAATGCCCGGCGGTTTCCACACTAAACTGCGTAACAGATTTGTAGGGTATAGAGTGATAATTGACTTTACGCCCGCTTATCCCCTGCTTATCAATAAGCACAATCCGGCTTGTGGTAAACACGATAAGATCCCGCACTAGCCTGTAGGCGGTTGTAACTGATTCATTATCAGCCAGCATCGGCGCCAGTTGCTCTTGCACATCATCAATACTGACTTCACTGGCGTTACCCATCAGCGCATCTAATAATCCCATTAGTCCCTTCCTTTTCTTGGCAAACAGAGATACGAATTACTACGAAGCATTCCCAATATTCAGTCACACGAAAATTAAAACACAGCGTATGGCTGAATTAGCGTTGCGGTACGTTAAGTTTACCCGGTTAAACGGTAAGTCATTCGCTGCCCGGCCCGGACAGTGTTATGGTAGCCTTATTATCCAATTTTGTTTTTAACGTTATGAATCAACCCACTTTTGACGACGTACTGAATGCCGCTAAACGTATTCAGGGGAAAGTGCATAAAACGCCTTTGTTTGAATCAGCCTTACTCAACAAATGGCTGGGTCACCGGATCATCTTTAAAGCCGAGTGTTTGCAGAAAATAGGTGCGTTTAAGCTGCGTGGCGCGGTCAATGTGCTGGCCCATCATGCCGAGTGCGGCACCCTGCCCCAACGCGTGGTAGCCAACAGTTCAGGTAATCATGCACAAGCTGTTGCCTACGCCGCATCGCTTTACCGTATTCCGGTTACCATTTTTGCCGCCAAGAGCATTTCCCCTATCAAGGCGGCGGCGACAAAAAGCTATGGTGCCGAGCTTAAGCTTTATGATACCCGGCCCGAGGCCGACGAGGCGGTCGCAGCTGCGGCGCAAGCGCCCGGTACCCTCTGGATCCCACCATTTAATGATAAAGACGTGATTGCCGGTCAGGGCACCGCTGCGCTTGAAGCAATTGAAGAGGCTGGTAGCGTGGATGCGGTGTTTGCGCCTTGTGGCGGGGGCGGCTTACTCAGCGGCAGCTTTCTGGCCACACGAGGCATGTTACCCAATGCCAAAGTGATTGGTGCGGAACCTGCCAATGCCAACGATGCAGCAAAGTCGTTGCAAAGCGGAATAATTGAAACGCTGCCCGGCCCGGCCCAAACACTGGCAGATGGTGCCGCCACGCCCAGTGTCGGTGAGCATACCTTTGCCTTTTTACAGGAGCTTGATGATTTTTATGAAGTTGATGAAATTCAGATTGCCTACTGGACGCAATGGCTACAACATCTTTTAAAGCTTCACATCGAGCCTACCAGCGCGATGACGATGGCGGCAGTTGCAGCATGGGCTGTTGAAAATGAGACGCCCAAAACCGCATTGGTGATGTTATCTGGCGGTAACATCAGCGCCACCAGTATGCAAAAAATCTGGCAACAGGATTACCTGTTACAACCGCCCATGATATGTCCGGAGGAAGAACCACACCATGAGCAAACTCTATAAAAAACTATCTTTAGCCGTAGCCTTAGTCATTGGCGCGTCCCCCGTATTCGCCGATACATTGCTGATAAAAAACGTAAACGGCTATACCCTTGATGAAAGCGGTGAGTTAGTAAAGTTTCAGGCAATGGCGGTGGACGACGGTAAGATTACAGGTCTGAACCCTGACACAACGCAGCAGTATGACCGCACTGTCGATGGTAACGGGAAAACACTGTTGCCCGGCATGATTGATGCGCATGGTCACTTGCTGGGTCTGGGCAGTAACCTGCTGGAAGTCGATTTGCGGGATACCAACAGCGTTCAGCAAGCGGTATCAAATGTTGCTGAATATGCGCTGGCAAATCCAGCCGGCGAATGGATCACGGGGCGTGGCTGGAATCAGGAGCTGTGGTCAGATCGCGCCTATCCGCGCGCCAGTGACCTGGATGCAAAAATTAATGATCGCCCTGTCTGGCTCACCCGCGTTGATGGTCACGCTGGTTGGGCGAATAGCCGAGCATTAGAGATCGCCGGTATCGATAAAAACACTCAGTCCCCCAAAGGCGGACAAATTGTCAAAGATGCGCAGGGCAATCCTACCGGTGTATTGATAGATAACGCGATGAGTCTGCTTGAAAAACATATCCCGGCAACCGGCAACGAACAACGCAATGCACAGCTCGATGCAGCAGGTGAGCACTTACTAGCAAATGGTGTCACAGCAATGCACGATGCCGGCATTCCCCGTCCGGTTTATGATTTTTATTTACGCCGCGCTGTTGAGCATACGCTGCCGGTTCGTATTTATGCGATGGTTAGTGCCACCGATGACCAGCTGGATACAATGCTTAGCAATGGGCCGATCCGTGATGCTGACGACTTTTTGTTTATCAATAGTGTTAAAGCCTACGGTGATGGCGCGCTGGGCAGCCGTGGTGCTGCGCTGCTTGAACCTTATAGCGATGCTCCTCATCAGAAAGGCTTAATGGTAACCCAGCCTGAAGACTTTCCAGACCTGTTTAATAAGGTCATCGGTGCGGGATTCCAGTTAAATTTTCACGCCATTGGCGACCGGGCAAACCGGCTCGCGCTTGACCAGTTTGAGGCAACATTTAAGAAGCACGGTGGGCAATCCTTGCGAAATCGTATCGAGCACGCGCAAGTGGTCGCACCGTCCGATCTGGCGCGCTTTTCTTCATTAAAGGTATTACCTTCAATGCAGCCTACACATGCCACCAGTGATAAAAATATGGCTGAAGACCGTATCGGAAAAGACCGCATGGAAGGCGCTTACGCCTGGCAGTCATTGCTTAAATCTGGTATCGCCGTGCCATTAGGTTCTGATTTTCCGGTAGAGCTGGCCAACCCGTTTTATGGTATCCATGCCGCTGTTACCCGGCAGGACCGTGATAACAACCCGGTAAAGGGCTGGTATTCACATGAAGCGCTAAGCCTCACGCAGGCATTCAAGGGCTTCACCCTGGATGCCGCTTATGCCGCACATATGGAAGATAGCCTGGGTACGCTGACTCCGGGTAAGTGGGCAGATTTTATTATTGTTGACCAGGATATCTTTTCTGTTGAACCCGAGGCGCTGTGGAAGACTTCCGTGCAGCAAACCTGGGTGGCCGGAGAGAAAGTCTTCGAGAAGTAAGCATCACCGATAACGGGATTGCATCACATCGCGCCACCAGTTATCAAAGGTGGCCGGCTGCTGTACATTGATTATTTCTCCAAAACGCGGGGTGAGCAATTTGACATTAGCTTTGCTCGCCTCTGTCTTTATCTGCTCCAATGGCTCAAACCAGGGATGAAAAGCCAGGTCAAATGTGCTGTTATGTACCGGGACCAGGTAGGTAGTCTCAATATCCAACGCAGCCTGTACTGTCTGTGCGGGTGTCAAATGCACATCCGGCCAGTAAGGCGCGTAGGCGCCGTTTTCTATAAATGCCATATCGAACGGCCCATAGCGGCGACCGATTTCCTTGAAGCCGTCAAAATACCCCGAGTCGCCACTGATGAACAGGCGCGTGCCATCGATATTCATCACCCAGGCCCCCCACAAGGATTTATTGCGGTCAGTTAAACCCCGTCCGGAAAAATGTTGTGTTGGCGTCAGTACTACTTCCCCGCCCTCCACGGTATTTGTTTCCCACCAGCCCAGCTCATTCACCCTGTCAGCGCTGATTCCCCAGGAAACCAGTTCAGCCCGCACACCCAGGGGCACAATATATTCCGGGTTATCATCATCAAGCTGGCGTATGGCGGCTTCATCAAGATGATCATAATGATTGTGGGTCAGCAAAATTCGGGAAACAGGCGGTAAGTCCTCCAGCGAAATAGGTGGAAGATGGAAGCGCTGTGGGCCCATAAATGAAAATGGTGACGCGCGTTGTGAGAATATCGGGTCAACCAGCCAGTATTCGTTGCGTACTTTTAGCAAAAGTCCTGAATGGCCGAGCTTAACAACATGTACACCCTTATCAGACAGTTGCGCTAATTGCTCGCGCGTAAGTGGCTGTACAGGAATTGGCGCTTCAGGGCGCGCCGCCTCACGCGGTTGTGTAAAACGACGATAGAGGATGCTGAAAAATTTAAAAGGTGAATCTTCCGCCCGACGAGGCTGGTTTATAAACTTACCGTCAACGTAATAATCTACGTTGTACGTTTGCTGCGAGACAGTAATTAAGGTCTGATTGGTAGCAAAGGCGGCTACAAACAACAGACATATAACCACCACTACCGTGATACTGACCTTTTTGAGCATACTCAGCATTCAATAACATCAAACATTAGCAGCATTACGGATGAGACTAACCGTTGTACAGAGTCCGTATCCATTTTTCTTCATTGATGAAGCCCCAGCTCCATGATGAGAATTCATCTCCCAGACCGGCCTCAACCACCTCATCAACTGACAAACCATCTTCCTTATGTTTGTTAACGATTTCCAGCGTACTTTCAATCATCGTCAAAAACGCTTCATAATCAGCCTTATTCGCAAGAGGGCCATGTCCGGGGATAATGACTGTATCTTCGTCTATTTTCTCCAGGAGAGACTTTACAGAAGCAATGTAGCCATCTACCGAGCCTCCGGATTTTAAATCTATGAAGGGAAAACGCTCATTGAAAAATAAATCGCCGGTGTGAAGTACATTTGGCTCCTCGAACCAAATGACAGAATCACCATCGGTATGACCATTCCCCAGATGCCAGATGTGAAGGGTCTCATCATTAAAGTGAATCTTTATGCCATCCTGATAGGTGATCACAGGTAATGCAGCCTGTTCTGATTTATCATCATCTGCCAGTCTCACCCGGACATTTTCATGCGCAAGAATCGTGCTTTGCTTGTTGGAATGAAACCAGGCATTACCGCCGGTATGATCCCCGTGAAAGTGAGTGTTCACAATAAACTGCGGTTTATCAGAGCCGAGCTTACCCAATGCCGCCGTTATTTTTTCTGCCAGGGGCTCAAACTGGTCATCAATGATTAACACACCATCGTCGCCGGCAGAAACGCCGATATTGCCGCCCTGCCCGGTAAGCATGTGCACCGATCCTTTCAGTGCCTCACTCTGAATACTGACATCATCGAAGCGGTCCTGAGCGAAAGCCAGCCCGCTGACGGAAAGTGTGGCGGCGCAAATCGCTGTTATGAATTTATTCATGGTCCCTGGCTACTCTTCTTAGTGTGATCTAGTAACCTTTATGTGCAGAAAGTTTGAACAGATCAGTTTGTTATACAACTTGCGAT
>CAZOYR010000006.1:36464-51951 GCA_964584105.1 uncultured Alteromonas sp. | reverse complement strand
TTTACCTCAACAGTTTCACAGAACATGCTTAGCGGTCTGACCCAAAGCGATTTTTCTCCGTACTCCGGACGATACACCACATATAGGCTGTCGTCCTCAGAATGGCGGGCGACCTCATAGACGCGATAGTATTGCCCTTTGTAATGCAGATATATCCCCGGTTTTATCGTTGGTTCCATTTATTCATCCAATGGTAAAATAAGTTGTTCAACAGGCGTCGCTTCTGCCAGCCCGATGTGCAGGCCAACCAGTCTGATTCCTCTGTTACCGGCGCGCTGGTAAGCCTGCTGAAGTAAGTCGTCAAAAAATGTCTCATCCAAAACAGGGTGCCGGTTTTCTACAGTTGTAAGCTGGAAGTCGCTGAATTTGAGTTTTACGCCCTGCGTACGGATGCGAACAGGTTTACCCTTAGTATGTTTTGCCTCATGATTTTTCACGCGTTCGTGAAGCTTTTCCAGTAGCTTAGGCAGCATCTCCCTGCATTCTTCCAGCGTATGGATGTCCTCATGCAGTGTACGCTCTACACCAATAGATTTGCGCTTGCGGGTAACGTTAACCGGACGCTCATCTACACCGTGTGCCCTGTCCCATAACACGGAGCCGAATTTACCCAGCTCTTTTTGAATACGCTCAAACGGGTACTGGCGCACATCCGCGCAGGTACTCAGTCCCATCCGATGCAACTTTTGCAGGGTGACCTTGCCAACGCCCGGAATTTTCCCAAGCGGCATAGTCTTAACAAAGTCATCCAGCTTATCTGGTGTGATCACACAGATACCATCCGGCTTGTTCTCGTCACTGGCCACCTTTGCCACAAACTTGCATGAGGCCACCCCTGCTGAGGCAGTCAGGCCCAACTCATTATGTATTCGTTTACGAATTGTTTCGGCAATGAGCGTGGCGCTGCCATTACAATGGGCAGACCCGGAAACGTCAAGGTACGCTTCATCTAGAGAAAGCGGTTCAATTAAATCGGTATAGTCAGAGAATATCGCGCGTATCCGCTGTGACTCCTGCACATACACATCCATTCTTCCTTTCACCAGAACCAGATCGGGACACAGGCGCATGGCATAAGCGGTCGCCATAGCAGAGCGCACACCATACTTACGGGCCGGATAGTTGCACGTAGAAATCACTCCACGGCGATCGGAGCTGCCGCCTATGGCGATAGGCACATCGCGAAGCGCTGGATTATCCCGCATCTCGACTGCGGCATAGAAGCAATCCATGTCGACATGAATGATTTTACGCAACTGGGCATACCAACCTGTATGAATAGACAGGTATTGTACAATGACTGATGCGGGTTTGCATCTATAGCCAGATTAAATATTGATGTGTTCGGATGCGGTCATGTTTGAAATCTGAAACGTCGCTTCTGGTATTAACGCCCGCCAAACTCGGGGTTAGCTATCATCTCGAGTTCGACGATACGGGCATATTGCTTAAGCCGCTTTATCTGTGCTTCAGAATAGTCTTTAACATCATCATGTATCAGGCAGAATGTGCCGATTTCGTAGCCATCCGGTGAGTGTAGAATCATTCCCGCGTAGGAACGAATAAAGGGCTCTCCCTTTACCAGTTTGTTATTTTTAAAACGAAAATCAGCATGCGTATCCGGTACGATAAGGTACTCTTCCTCAGCGATGGCATACGTACAAAATGAAACATTACGCGGCGTTTCATTAACCGAAAGTCCCTGACGGGATTTAAACCACTGACGATCTTCAGCGACCAGACTGATCAGGCAGGTTTTACATCCAAACTCCTGTTGCGCCTGATGCGTTATGACATCAAACCGCGCTTCTGGCGGTGTATCCAGAATATTAAGCTTACGCAACGCTTCAATGCGTTCAGCTTCGTTACTCATTTGCGGAAATTCAGACATGTGTCCACTCTATATAAACAGATGAAACGTGATGCAATAGCGTATACGCAAAGTCAATGAAAGTGTTCACTTCATAACCTGCCGGAAGGTATGTAACCCCGCGAGCCGCGGCAATTTACCGACTAACGCCTTACATAGGTAAAGTGAATGATTATTGTGACACAGGATAATAGTGCTGAAAATTACTCGTTAGAATAAAAAACGGCGGGTCATCCCGCCGTTAATTTTTAAAGAATTTGATTATCCTTCCATTCTTTAAGCTTTCTCTCTCTGGCTTCCTGCTTTTCCTGTCGGGCTTTTTTGCGATCGCAGGGTTCGGGGCAGTCGCAGGCTTTTTCTATTCCCAGCGCGCCAAGACCGCCGCAACTACCGGAAATGGTTTTCTTTTGAACCAGATAGCCTACCGCCATGGCAAGCACCATCGCCAGGAAGAAAACAAAAGCTAAAATGAAGGTACTCATGATTACACCTTTTACCTGAAATTAATTTCGTACATCGACCACCTGCTCGAACGCAGGTGATGCAAATTCCTCAAACCCATCGCCAGTTTTCCTTATCAGCAAAACTGCCAAGTCTTCTTTCTCGGCAAGCGCTTTGGCTTCATCCCATCCCATAACAATCAGGGCGGTCGCCAGCCCATCGGCTGTCATTGAGGACGGCGTGACTACGGTTACTGCCACAAGGTTATGCGTTATCGGTTTACCTGTTCTCGGGTCAATAAGATGAGAATAGCGTTTACCATCCTGTTCATAGTAGTTCCGATAGTCCCCCGAGGTGGCAATGGCGTTTTCGCCTACTGATAAAATTTTCTGTACTGCGCGCTCAGAGCTTACGGGCTTTTCTATCGCCACCAACCACTCGTCACCATTTCCACGGTGACCTTTTAATCGCATCTCGCCGCCAATCTCGACCAGAAAATTGTTAATCTCGTGCTGCGCTAACAGCTCAGCCACCTGGTCGACACCATAACCCTTTGCAATCGTCGAAAGATCAACATAGAGCATAGGATGTGACTTAACGAGTGCGTTATCTGTTGTGCTTATTTTATCAAGACCAACGTACTCTCGTACATCGTTTATTTGTTGTTCAGTGGGAACAGTTTCAGGCCGCTTATTGGGTCCGAATCCCCACAAGTTAACCAACGGGCCGACCGTAATATCCAGCACGCCATTACTCATCTGCCCCAACCGCAATGCCTCATTGACCACGGTTAACGTCTCTGCGGATACCGGATAGGGTTTAGTAAAACGATTCTGATTAAAACGCGACAGCTCTGAGGTCGTGTCGTAGGTAGACATCAGTGCGTTTATTTCATTCAATCGATTATCAATTTTTTTCTTGAGGTCCTGTTGCGGTTCACTGCCTTCAGGCACTACGTACTTCACATTGTACGTCGTCCCCATAGTTTCGCCGTGGAGATGGACCACCGGCATCTTGTCATCGCTACACGCGCTTAGAATGATGGCGACAGATAGCAACATCGCCAAATACACTGATTTTAACACTACCACTTCCTTACATAAAAAAAGGGGCGTCGCCGCCCCTTTATCATTCTGTTAATCCGATTTAGCCACCGAAGTCATCAAGCATGATGTTGTCATCTTCAACACCAAGGTCTTTAAGCATGTTGATTACCGCGGCATTCATCATAGGTGGTCCACACATGTAGAACTCACAATCTTCTGGCGCCGGGTGGTCTTTCAGATAATTCTCAAGAAGCACCTGGTGAATGAAGCCAGTGTATCCTTCCCAATTATCTTCTGGTTGTGGATCAGACAACGCTACGTGCCATTCAAAATTGTCATTTTCTTCAGCCAGTTCGTCAAAATCTTCTGTATAGAACATTTCGCGTAATGAACGTGCACCGTACCAGAACGAGATCTTACGGTCTGTTTTAATGCGGCGAAGCTGATCGAATATGTGTGAGCGCATTGGTGCCATACCCGCACCACCACCAACGAAAATCATTTCGTTATCTGTTTCCTTGGCGAAGAATTCACCGAACGGACCAGAGATTGTGGCTTTATCACCCTCTTTCAGGCTCCAGATGTACGAAGACATCTTACCGGCTGGCAAGCTCAGGTTATTAGGCGGCGGCGTAGCGATACGCACGTTAAGCATAATAATCCCTTCTTCCTCTGGATAGTTTGCCATTGAGTAGGCACGAATGACTTCTTCATCAACTTTGGATTCGATGTCAAAGAAACCAAAACGTTCCCAATCGCCATGATATTCATCAGGAATATCGTAGTCTTTGTACTTAACATGGTGCGGTGGAGCCTCAATCTGAATATAACCACCAGCGCGGAACGGAACGCTCTCGCCGTTAGGAATTTTCAGTTTAAGTTCTTTGATGAAGGTAGCCTGGTTATCATTCGAGATAACCTCACAGTCCCACTTCTTGATACCAAACACTTCTTCGGGTAGCTCTATCTCCATGTCCTGCTTAACAGCAACCTGACACGACAAACGGCAACCTTCACGCGCTTCACGCTTAGTGATGTGGTCAAGCTCAGTAGGCAGAATCTCACCACCACCTGACTTAACATCTACACGACACTGGCCACATGAGCCACCACCGCCACAGGCAGATGATACGAAAATACCCGCTTCAGCAAGCGCACCCAGCAGTTTACCGCCTGGCTGCGTTGTTATTGCTTTGTCAGGATCATCGTTGATCAGAATTTGAACATCACCCGTTGGTACCAATTTAGATTTGGCAAACATGATGATGAAAACCAGCGCCAGTACGATGACAATAAACATGCCGACGCCAAGGAATACTTCAACACTCATTTCTATGCTCCTTAGCTAATTACAGCGCGATGCCGGTGAACGACTGGAAGCCCAGCGCCATCAAACCAGCAATCATAAATACTGAACCTAAACCGCGTACGCCATCTGGCATATCCGCGTACTTAAGCTTCTCGCGGACCGCTGCTAACAGTACGATGGCAAGTGCCCAGCCAACGCCGGAACCAACACCATAAACAATACTTTCAGCAAAGTTGTATTCACGCTGTACAGCGAATGCAACACCACCGAAGATTGCACAGTTAACCGTAATCAGCGGCAGGAAGATACCCAGTGCGTTGTACAGTGCAGGGAAGAACTTATCCAGACTCATTTCCAGAATCTGTACCAATGCTGCAATAACACCGATGAACGTCAGGAAGTTCAGGAAGCTCAGATCAGCATCCGGAAACCCTGCCCATGCCAGCGCGCCAGGTGCTAATACGTTGACGTAAATAACCTGGTTTACAGGTACAGATATACCCAGCACTACGATTACTGCTGCGCCCAGGCCCATCGCCGTTTTGATTTTTTTAGAAACGGCCAGGAAGGTACACATCCCCAGGAACAGGGACAATGCCATATTCTCAATAAAAATTGAGCGAACAAATAGAGAAATATAATGTTCCACGTCTTACTCCTTAGGCTCTACTTGCTCTGGGCGGATAGTACGAATCAACCACACCATACCGCCAATCAGGAAGAACGAACTAAACGGCAGAATTAACAAACCGTTACCCTGATACCAGCCGCCGTTTTGCACCACTGGCAGAATTTCAAAACCTAAAATGGTACCGAAACCAAACAACTCTTTGATTACACCAATACAAATCAGGATGAAAGAGTAACCAAGGCCGTTACCAATACCGTCAAGGAAACTCAGTAAAGGCGGACTCTTCATTGCATAGGCTTCTGCACGCCCCATCACGATACAGTTTGTGATGATCAGACCTACGAATACTGAGAGTTGCTTTGAAACCTCATAGGTATAAGCACGCAGTATCTGGTCAACAACGATTACCAGTGATGCAATGATAGTCATTTGGATAATAATTCGAACACTTGATGGAATCTGGTTACGAATCAGTGAAATAAACAAGTTAGAGAATGCCACAACGCTGGTAAGCGCCAATGACATAACCAAAGCTGTTTCAAGCTTGGTCGTAATAGCCAGTGCTGAACAGATCCCTAATACCTGCAAGGCAATCGGGTTGTTGTCCAGAATCGGTCCAAAGAGGACCTTTTTCATTTCTTTTGCGTCTGCCACGATAATACCCCTTATGACCGCCAGGCTTGGTTTTTCAGAAACTCACCAAAGCCCTGCTTACCAGCCCAATAACGAATTGTATTTTCAACACCGTTACTGGTCAAAGTCGCACCAGATAACGCGTCAATTTCGTATGGGTCGCTTGGGTTAGCACCTTTAGTAACATCAATGGCTACGTCGCCATCTTTATACAGTTTTTTACCGTCCCACTTTTCCTGCCAGTTCGGGTTTTGCACTTCGCCACCCAGTCCTGGCGTTTCCGCTTGCTGGTAATAAATCAGTTCTCTGATTGTTTCGCCATCGGCATCAACCGCCAAAAAGCCATACATCAGATCCCATAGTCCACTACCATGAACCGGCATAATGATACGGGTAACGGTATCGCTTTCGTCTTTAACCAACCAAACGCTGGCGACATTGGCACGGCGCTGAAAGCCAACATTACTGTTTTCGACTTTCTTGCTCATTTCAGTTTGCTTGGCCGCTTTGTACATATCGTACTCAGCACCGTCACCGCCTGGTTTGTTGGTGAACTCACCTGAATCCAAATCAACATAACGGCGCTCTACCTTTTCTTCATAGGTAGAACGAATGACGTCGCTACTCATGCCTGCTTCATACAGACCTGCAGCAGTAAGGATGTTGGTTTGCTTATCCAGTTCTTTATTAGCTTGCTGAATCTGGCGCAAACCTACTGCCGCGCCAGATACAACAACTGAACATACCAGACAGACGGCGACAACAACGCCAACCGTCTTTCCAAAAGAGTCTTTCTTAGCTGACACGAGCAACCCTCCGCTTGATATTGCTTTGTGCGACAAAGTAGTCGAACAGTGGTGCCCACAGGTTAGCAAACAGAATCGCCAACATTACACCTTCCGGGAAGGCTGGGTTCAACACACGAATCAAAACTGTCATAAATCCAATGAAGATACCGAACGCCCATTTACCCGTATTCGTAAATGCGGCAGAAACAGGGTCGGTAGCCATGAAGAACATCGCGAACGCCAGTCCACCAATAACAAAGTGATAATGCGCGGGCATTGCGAACATCGGGTTGGTGTCACTGCCAATCATATTTAGCAATGTTGCGAAAAAGGCAACACCAATGGCCACACCTGAGACAATTCTCCAGCTGGCAATTCGCATGTACAGAATGAACAGACCACCAATCAGAATCGCCAGTGTTGATACTTCACCGGCCGAACCAGGAATGGCACCGAAGAAAGAATCCCACCATAGCGCCATGTTGCTATAGTCCATCTCACCCGATGCTGCTTTACTTAACCAGGTTGCGCCTGAGTAACCATCAGCGGCAACCCATACCTGATCACCGGAGATCTGCGCAGGATAAGCAAAATACAGGAACGCACGACCTGACAGGGCCGGGTTCAGGAAGTTACGACCTGTACCACCAAAGACTTCTTTAGCGATAACCACACCAAAGGTAATGCCTAATGCGACCTGCCAAAGCGGAATAGTTGCCGGCAGTGTCAATGCAAACAGAACCGATGTGACGAAGAAGCCTTCGTTTACTTCGTGCTTACGCACCGAGGCAAACAGTACTTCCCAGAAACCACCAACAATGAATGTCGTGGCATAAATAGGTAGCCAGAAGCAGGCACCGTAGAACATCATTGTGCCCCACCCTGCATCTGCGCCAAATTCACCGCCTAACGCCGTGAACAGCGCTGCCTGCCAGCTGTCTGGCAAGGTACCAGCACCCGCAGCAATGGCTTCAGATGCCTGAAAACCAATGTTATACATGCCGTAAAACATGGCTGGGAATGTCGCCATCCACACCATGATCATAATACGCTTCAGGTCGATACTGTCGCGAACATGGGTGCTGGCTTTGTTTACTTTACCTGGCGTGTAAAAAATGGTCGCTGCAGCTTCATAAAGCGCATACCATTTTTCATGCTTTCCGCCTGGCTCAAAGTTCGGTTCGATTTTTTCTAAATACGCTTTCAAACCCATGACTTAACCCTCTTTCTCAATCGTGGTCAATACATTGCGCAGAATCGGACCATAATTGTATTTGCCGGGGCATACGTACGTACACAGCGCCAAATCTTCTTCATCCAACTCAAGGCAACCTAACGTCTGAGCACTGTCTGTATCACCTGAAATCAGGTCCCTAAGCAATAGCGTAGGAATGATATCCAGAGGCATAACGCGTTCGTAATTACCAATTGGCACCATAGAGCGCTCGGAACCATTGGTCGTTGTTGTCATATCGAATTTCTTGCTACCGCTCAGGTGGCCAAGATAGGCGCGGGTAACAGAGTGCTTGTCTGAGCCCGGAGTAATCCAGCCAAACAGCTTTTTCTCACGGCCTTCCTTCAGCGCGCACACTTGCGTGTGGAAGCGACCAAGAAACGCGTGAACACCCTGTGCAGTGGTACCGTTAAGTACTGAGCCTGAGATAACACGAACTTCACCGCCTTCAATTTCATTCGCGGTTAGCTCATCGATGTCTGCACCAATCATTGTGCGCACCAGACGAGGCTGTTTTGCTGCAGGTCCGCCCAATGCGATTACACGGCGATTATCCAGCTCACCGGTCGTTAGCAATGCACCAATGGCCATGACGTCCTGGTAATTGATGTGCCATACCGTTTTGGCATTACCCACAGCATCTAAATGATGGATATGGGTACCAGCAAGACCTGCCGGATGTGGTCCGCCAAACTCTTCAACGTCAACTTTAGCACTGCCAGTCGCAACATTAGCGCCCGGGGCTTTACACACAAACACTTTGCCACCAGACAACGCTGTCAGTGCGTGTAGACCATTGATGAAGTCCTCTTCACGTTCTTTAATGATGACCGCAGGATCGGCAGCCAGAGGACTGGTATCCATCGCAGTAACAAAGATTGAATGAGGGGTTGAACCTAAGGCAGGCGCCTTACTGAACGGACGGGTTCTGAACGCTGTCCACATCCCTGAATCTACCAGCACCTGCTGCAGATCTTCACGTGATGTACCGGCCAGCTTATCCGCTGCAATTTTAGTGAAAGTAACAGCTTCGTTACCTTCAACTTTGATCACAACAGACTGAAGAACACGTTTGGCACCGCGGTTAACTTCTACCACTTCACCGGCAGCAGGTGCAGTGAATTTTACGCCAGCATTCTTTTTGTCTTCAAAAAGAAGCTGACCTTTCTTCACTTTATCACCCACCTGGATGTGCATGGTAGGACGCATGCCTACATATTCTTCGCCCAGAATGGCAACGCGCGTCGCAGAATTTCCATCGGAAATCTTCTGCTCAGGCGCCCCCTTTATCGGGAGGTCGAGACCTTTCTTGATTTTTATCATATGTAATCGCACTACTCTAATAGAAGAACTCTTTTGCATGACCGCACAATGCTGCGCTTGTCAGCATGCAAAAAACCTCTGTATTCATTGTTAAATGAACGCGCTCACGTTCGGCTTGCACTTTAGCAAGCTATCCCAGCACTGCTAACAATGCTGATAACCGTCTATTTAAAAAGATATTTTTCTTGTAGAGCCGGCGTCAGACAGAGGGTTTAGCGAAATCCGCGCCACCTTCCCACACCCTGGCCGTGAAGTAAGGGTAGAATAACCCCCACCTAATTTCGGGATTTTAACATTATCCACCGGTGTTTCGCTATGCAAATAATGGATAAACCACAAATTTTGTTCAAATTAGCTGTAAACTTTGTGCTGAACGATTATACAACAATCGCTTAGCATCAAAAAAGCCGACAAAGATGTCGGCTTTTTAATGATTACCAGCTTACCTGCGGATCGACATCCTGGTCATAATCGACCTGCTTCATGTCAAACCCGAACAGGCGCAGAAATTCGTGGTGATACCCCTCATAGTCACTGATATCGTGGAAGTTTTCATGCGTCACCTCATCCCACAGCGCTTTGATTTTCGCCTGGGTTTGCTCGTTCGTTTCTTTGGTATCCATGCGATAACGGTTTGCTTCATCCAGGGTAGGCTGATTGCCGTACAGACACTGCGAGAACAACCCATTTATCTGTTCAATACAGCCTTCATGGGTGCCTTCTTCCTTCATGACCTGGTACATCAGGGAGATATACAATGGCATGACCGGAATCGCCGAGCTGGCTTGCGTTACCAGCGCTTTGAGCGATGAAACGTGTGCGTCCACCAGCAGGTCGGAATGCTTGCCATTGATTGAAGACGCAGCGCGATCCAGATCTTCCTTGGCTTTGCCGATGGTTGCCTGTCCGTAAATTGGCCAGGTCAGCGCCTTGCCGATATAGGTGTAAGCCGTTGTCTTACAGCCTTCTGCCAGTACATCAGCATCAGCCAGCGCGTCAATCCACATTTCCCAGTCTTCGCCGCCCATGACTTTAATCGTATTAAAGATTTCTTCATCGGTAGCAGCTTCGAGGGTCACGTCATGCACCTTGTCTTTATCGGTGTCATACGTTTTCGTAGTGTAGGCTTCGCCTACAGGTTTCAGCGTTGATTTATAAGTTACACCGCTTTTCGGGTCAGTGCGTCGTGGTGATGCCAGGCTGTAAATGACCAAATCAATTTTGCCCATCTCACTTTTGATGCGCGCAATGACATCATTTTTCATTTCATGAGAGAACGCATCGCCATTCAGGGTTTGAGCGTATAGCCCTTCCTTTTCTGCGTATTTGTGAAAAGCAGCCGTATTATACCAGCCTGCCGTTGCCGTTTTACGTTCAGTCGGCGCTTTTTCAAAGCATACGCCCAGCGTATTAGCGCCATAACCAAATGCAGCGGTAATTCTGGATGCCAGGCCATACCCTGTCGAGCAACCAATGACCAACACATTTTTCGGGCCCTGACCATAGTCGCCCTGTTGTTTTACATAATCAATTTGTTCTGCCACGGAAGCATCGCAACCTACCGGATGGGCATTAGTACAAATAAAGCCTCTGACTTTTGGCTTGATGATCATAATTTACGTCCTTTACTCAATGTGAGGGTATTGTAAACACGTGCCGCTGTTTAACAACTCGGAGCACCTGACTGATTCAATAGTGAAAATTATAAATGTACGGGGAGGGAATATAACAGAGGAATAGTGGTGACACATATAAATGCACGCAGCATTCAAATGTGCCACCTGCGAGCGTTAAGACAATACGTCTAGCAGCTCAACATCAAAAACCAGCGTGCTGTAAGGGGCAATCGCACCACCAGCTCCCTGCTCGCCGTATGCCAGTTCGTGCGGCACATACAGACGCCATTTTGAGCCTTCTTTCATCATCTGAAGGGCTTCAGTCCAGCCTTTGATTACACCATTAACCGGAAACTCTGCTGGCTGACCACGCTCGTAAGAACTATCGAACATTTTGCCATCCAGTAATGTACCGTGGTAGTGAACACGCACTGTGCTATCTGCGTTTGGCGTGCTGCCTTCGCCTGTCTCGATAACTTCGTACTGCAGTCCGGTATCAGTCACTGTGATTTCATCACGCTGGGCGTTGTCTGCCAGGAACTTCTCGCCTTCTTCGATCAGGGCTTTGCTTTGTTCCGCTTTAGCAGCCTGCATACGCTGATGAATTTCGCCAAATGCGTTGCGTAACGTATTGTTATCAACCTGCGCAGTTTCACCAGAGAATGCATCACGCAAACCTTCTGCTACAGCATCAATGCTCAGACCGTCGAATGGATTCGACTTAAGCTGTTCACCCATCTGAAAACCAACACCGTAACTGGCCTGCGTTTCTACTGTTGTATATTTATCGGACACAATCTCTCCTGAAATTAAATTACATTTTCTGACTAATTTTTGTTCACAGGGAAAATTTTCCCAATGCCAAAAATTGCTAACTGCACAAGTGTACCATACCGTATGTCTACTTGCCTGCAGGCACGGTTTGCAAATTATGATCGCTTTAGGTGATTCCCCTTTATAACCCTTAGACGTTAGACAAGAGTGTCGCTACGAAGTAAGGTGACAGGCATGCAAGCAGGAGGATGCCATGCAATCACACTATGATTCAGAACTTAAAGATACAGTGAGATACCTGGGAACAGTCCTGGGTGATACTATAAAAAATGAGCTTGGACAGGAATGGCTGGACCGTATCGAGCAGATACGTAAAGACGGCCGCTCATCCTATCAGGGCGAAACATCGTGCAGTGAGAATCTGAAAGAAACTTTCAAAGAACTTGCTGATAAAGATCTGCTCACTGTGGGCAGAGCGTTCGCACAGTTTCTGAACCTGGGCAATATTGCTGAACAGGAATTCAACAGTGCTATGAATGTGGATGCGTCTATCGATGCCCTTTTCGAGCACCTGGACAAAGCGCAATTAACCGCTGAAAATGTCCACAAAGCGGTGAGCAAACTGAATATCGATTTGGTACTGACAGCCCACCCCACCGAAGTGACCCGGCGTACACTCATTCATAAACATAAAGAGCTGGCCAGCTGTCTGCAAAGTATTCATCAGGAAAACCTGAATGACCATGACCGCCAGCGTGTAGAAACACGTATCGCCGATCTTATCAGTCAGGCCTGGCATACTGAAGAAATTCGCTCAGAGCGCCCTACCCCGGTGGATGAAGCGCGCTGGGGCTTTTCTGTCATCGAAAATTCGCTATGGGAAGCCGTACCTGAGTTTCTGCGCGAGTTAGATGAGCGTCTGCAAAAAGATTATGACGTCCAGCTGCCTCTGGATTCAGCGCCTGTCAAATTCGGCTCCTGGATGGGTGGCGACCGCGATGGTAACCCTTTTGTTACGGCTAAACTGACCGAGCAGGTGCTTTATCTTGCTCGCAAACGCGCCGCGAAACTGTTCGCACAGGACTTCGATCGCCTGCAGGTTGAACTGTCAATGTTCGACTGCAGCGATGAGATGCGCGAAGTGGTTGGCGACGCCAACGAACCCTATCGTGCACTATTACGTCCATTGGTAAGCCGCCTAACTGCGACCCGCGATGGGATAAGTGATTTTCTGGCCGGCAAAAATGTTGATCAGAGCAACTGGATCACAGATAACAGCGAACTGCTCGACCCGCTTCTGCTGTGTTATGACTCTCTGTGCAAATGCGGCATGAAGGTAACCGCGGACGGTTTGTTGCTTGATACAATCCGTCGCATTCGTTGCTTCGGTGTGCACCTGTTGCGTTTGGATGTACGTCAGGATTCCGAGCGCCATGCCGATGTCCTGAGTGAAATTACCCGCTATCTGGGTCTGGGCGATTATGCGCAGTGGAGTGAAGATGATAAGCAGGCATTTTTGCTGCGTGAATTATCTTCTAAGCGCCCGTTATTCCCGGCCCAGTGGAATGCATCTGATGACGTCAAGGAAGTACTCGACACATGTAAGGTCATTGCCAAGCACAGTAAAAATGGCTTTGGCATCTATATCATTTCGATGGCCAGTGAGCCGTCAGATGTTATGGCCGTGCAGCTGTTATTGCAGGAGTCTGGCGTTGACTGGCCAATGCCGGTAGCACCATTGTTCGAAACGCTGGACGATTTGAACAATTCGCCGGACGTTATGCGTAAACTGCTGTCTATCGACTGGTATCGTGGTTACGTTAAGGGTCGTCAATACATCATGATTGGCTACTCGGATTCTGCAAAAGATGCCGGCGCGCTGGCTGCTGGCTGGGCGCAGTATGAGTCACAGGAGGCACTGGTTAAGCTGGCCGATGAGTTTGATGTGCAATTGACATTATTCCATGGACGTGGCGGCACTATCGGCCGTGGTGGGTTGCCGGCGCATGCCGCTATCCACTCGCAACCTCCGGGTTCGTTGGAAGGTGGCTTCCGCGTGACTGAACAGGGTGAGACTATTCGCTATAAGTTTGGTATGCCGCGCCTTGCCAAGCGCAGTCTGGGAATTTATGCCAGTGCCATTATCGAAGCAATGTTGTTTCCGCCACCGGAGCCTAAGCCAGAATGGCGTGAGCTAATCACAAAGATGGCGGCGAAAGGACGCGATAATTATCGTGGTACCGTCAGACAGGATGAAAACTTTGTCCCCTATTTCCGTGTGGCAACACCGGAACAGGAGCTGGGCAAGCTACCATTAGGTAGCCGTCCCTCCAAGCGTAAGCCTCAGGGTGGCATTGAAAGTCTGCGTGCTATACCGTGGATCTTTGCATGGGCACAAACGCGCCTTGTATTACCGTCGTGGCTTGGCGTAATGCGCGCTATCGACGAGGTGAAAGCCGAGTCTGATAAGAGCGTCGTGGCAGAGATGTTCAGCGAATGGCCATTTTATCGTTCGCGCCTTTCCATGCTGGACATGGTATTCCACAAAGCTGATCCACGGATTAGCGAAGCGTATGATGAACGCCTTGTACCTAAAGAGCTGGCACATTTCGGTAAAGCGCTTCGCGATGAACTGACCCAGAGTATTGATTCATTACTGAGCCTGACTGGTCAGCCTGACATTATGTATCAGGACCCGGAAGGTAAAGAGTCGATGAACATCCGTGCGGCTTATCTGCAGCCGTTGCATTACCTGCAAATTGAATTATTGGATCGTATCCGTAAGGCAGGTGATGATGCGCACAATACTGAACTGGAACAGGCAATGATGGTTACCATCGCAGGTATTGCTATTGGTATGCGCAATACGGGTTAACACCTTTTCCTGTGCGATTGTTGAAAGCCGGCTTCATTGCCGGCTTTTTTATGGGCAGAAACTTATATATTAAATGCAATGGTGAACTGATAGGCCAACCGTGGGTGTAAACACTCATACCCTTACAAATGGAGAGAACCTATGATTAACGCCTACGCTGCAAAAGAACCCGGCGGTAAGCTTGAGTCATTTGAGTATGATCCCGGTGAACTTGGCCAGGACGAAGTTGAAATTGAGGTTGAGTCATGTGGCCTGTGTCACAGCGATTTGAGTATGCTCGATAACGAATGGGGCATGACCGAATATCCGTTTGTCCCTGGTCACGAAGTTGTTGGCCGTATATCGAAGCTGGGTAGCCAGGTTTCGACATTAAAAGAAGGTCAGCGTGTGGGACTGGGCTGGCACTCCAGCTATTGCGATAAGTGCAATACCTGCATGGAAGGTGACCATAATCTGTGTGGTTCGGCGCAAATGACCATCGCAGGGCGCCACGGTGGCTTTGCCGACCGCGTGCGAGCGCAGTCCACGGCCGTGATTCCGCTTCCTGAAAACATCAATCCTGATGTTGCCGGCCCACTATTTTGTGGTGGTATTACCGTCTTTAATCCACTTACCCAGTTTGAGATCCCACCGACCGCCAGGGTTGGCGTTATTGGTATTGGTGGTTTAGGCCATATCGCCCTGCAGTTTCTCAACGCCTGGGGCTGTGAGGTTACGGCATTCACTTCTAGTGAGGAAAAGCAGAAAGAAGCAAAAGAGTTGGGTGCTCATCACGTTCTGAATAGCAAAAGCGATCAGGCGCTGGAAGATGCACAGGGTCGGTTTGACCTGATTATCTCAACAGTGAATGTAAAGCTGGAATGGGACAAATACATCGCCACGCTTGCACCCAAAGGTCGCCTGCATTTTGTCGGTGCAACGCTTGAACCTTTAGATATTGGCGTGTT
>CAZOYR010000006.1:221-36364 GCA_964584105.1 uncultured Alteromonas sp. | reverse complement strand
GCACCTAAACGAACAGGGTGTGCAAAGAACGCGGCATCATCGCTGTCATCAGTTTGTACGTAAGTGTACTCAACAACGTTTTCGCCCTGCATTGCTGCAACTAAAGACAGACAGAAGCGTGCAGCCGCCTGCCCCATCGACAATGTTGCAGAGCCGCCACCAGCTTTTGCTTCAACAACTTCGGTACCTGCATTCTGGATACGCTTAGTCAGGCTGGCAACTTCATCATCAGTAAAGCTAACGCCTTCAACCTGAGACAGCAGTGGCAGAATCGTCGTGCCTGAGTGACCACCGATAACCGGCACGTGTACATTTGCCGGATCCAGATCTTTTAACTCAGCAACAAATGTTTCTGCACGGATAACATCAAGCGTGGTAACACCAAACAGTTTATTTTTATCGTAAACGCCTTTTTCTTTCAGCGTTTCAGCCGCGATGGCAACTGTCGTGTTAACTGGGTTTGTGATTACACCAACACATGCATTTGGACAATGATCAGCAACACCTTCAACCAGCGTCTTCACAATGCCAGCATTCATGTTGAACAAATCAGAGCGGTCCATACCCGGCTTACGTGGTACACCGGCAGGAATCAAGACAACGTCACAGCCTGTCAGCGCATCACCCAGCTCGTCTTTACCGTGACCGGTAACGTTTACAGCAGTCGGGATGTGGCTTAAGTCTACAGCTACACCAGGAACAACCGGAGCAACATCGTACAGCGCAAGCTCAGAACCGGCCGGAAGTTGTGTTTTCAACAACAGCGACAGCGCCTGACCAATACCACCGGCAGCACCTAACACGGCTACTTTCATTTGATTTCTCCTATGGAAATGTATGTTAATCAACGACAGCGCAGCCTATAGCAACGCCGTTAGAAAGACAATTACCGGATAGTCTTACACTATCTGGCGACATAATTGTCTATGTCGTATGCAATTGGTTGCATGATTATGCAATTAAATTGCCTAAAGTCCAGCTCTCCGGCACAATAATAACTCTTTGTTACTCTTCTACCAAATAACAGCAGGCGCTATGGCAAATCAAAAACAAGAACAACTTATCAAAGCGTTTAAAGAAATTCTCAAAGCTGAGAGCTATGGCTCACAAGGCGAAATTGTTGACGCCCTTAAGGCGCAGGGTTTTGACAACATCAGCCAGTCAAAAATATCAAGAATGCTGAGCAAGTTTGGCGCAGTTCGCACCCGCAATGCCCGCGGTGACATGGTGTACTGCCTGCCTCCTGAATTGGGCATGCCGACAGCCAAAAGCCCGCTTAAACAACTGGTTCTGGACATTGTACACAACAATGTCATGGTTATCATAAGAACCAGCCCGGGTGCTGCGCAGCTTATCGCCCGATTACTTGACTCTCTAAGCGCCAAAGATGGCGTTTTAGGTACGATTGCCGGTGACGATACTATCTTTATTGCGCCTGCAGATGTCAGTAAAATTGAAGCGCTGCGTCAGCGGGTAGAAGATTTATTCGATAATGTATAAAAGGCCACCCGGGGTGGCCTTTTAATTAGATATTACCCCAGCTTTTTTATCATCGCTTCAGCAGCTGGTCGTGAGGAAGGTGGATTCTGGCCTGTAATCAGATGGCCTGATTCCACCACATAAGGTTCAAAGTCACCTTTTTTGGAAAACTCACCGCCATTTTTAACCAGCTCGTCTTCAACCAGATAAGGCACAACATCAGTCAGACCTACGGCTTCTTCTTCTGTATTTGAAAAGCCGGTTACCGGGCGCCCCTTAATGTAATAGTCACCATTGGTGTCTTTCACATCTTTTAAGACAATTGGCGCATGGCAAACCGCTGCAACAGGCTTTCCGGTTTGCAGTGTGGCTTCGATTAACGCTTTAGAATCGGCATTATCCGACAAGTCCCACAGAGGCCCATGACCGCCGGGATAGAATACGCCATCAAATTCGTCCGCCTTCACATCTTTCAGCGGGATAGTAGAGGCCAGCGCTGATGCCGCATTTTTATCTTCTGAAAAGCGCTCTGTATCATCAGTCAGTGCGTCTTTTTCCAGACTCATTGGATCGATAGGCACTTCGCCTCCCATCGGGGATGCCAGGGTGATGGTATAGCCTGCATCAACAAAGGCATAATAAGGTGAAGCAAACTCTTCCAGCCAGATACCGGTTTTCTTGCCGGAATCGCCCATAATATCGTGCGATGTCATTACCATGAGTATACGTTTGGACATAAAATCTATCTCCTAAGCTGAAGTTGTATTGTTGATACTGCTCTGGCGGTCTGTGAGTTTATTTCTGCTTAGTGAATCATGATTAAGGCTTACACCGACATCAGCAGAAGGTAAAAGCTGGACCGAAATTCGATTACCACTCCCTCTGTGTGCTAACGTCAAAAAAAAAGCCACCCGAAGGTGGCCTTTTGATATATAGCTTTTAAACGTTTAGAAGTTGTAGCTGATACCTACACGCACTTCCCATAGTGATGGACCACGAACGATGTTTTGCTCTGGTGCACCAAATGCGCTGTACTCGTACTGACCCTGGTCATTGATTGACGCATCTACCACACTGTCACCCACGAATGAGCCCTGACGGAAGTCACCCCAGTCATCGTTTAACAGGTTGGTGAAGTTTTCAACTACGATGAAAGCGCTCGCTCTGTGCTCATCCATGAAGCCTGGCAGCTCCTGAGAAACACGAAGGTCAGCTTTCACCCACCAATCAGCCGTTTCGCTGTTACGGTCCAGAATTTGTCCACGAGTAAAGCCGTTGCTTTCAACCCACTGGTTAAATCCTGCTTCTGCATCCGCTGCGCTTTGAACAACGTTACCATCGTCATCAACTGAATCTACGAAAACAACGTTAGGATCATTTGCTTCAGGAATATACAGCAACTGACGAGAGCGCGCTGCATCCCACGGGAACGCAGAATCGTTTGCGTAAACATAAGAGAACGGCTTACCTTCGTTTGCTGTCGCAAACAAGCTGAAGCGTGTGTTGTAACCATCAAAGAACTCGTGAGTGTAGTTCAGGCTCAGGTTAAAACGATTACCCACTGCATAATCAGAGGTCGCTGCCGCAGGATTATTGGCATCCGCTGTTGCAAAGTTCGTGTAGTTAGAGAATGCAACTGCGCTGGTCATCGGGTTAGCATCTTCTGCATCAACGTATGCATAAGATAGTGACGCATCGAAACCGTTGTTCCAGTTTTTAGTCACACCTAAAGAGAACACAGTAGAGCTACCGTCACCCTGTTCAACATTACCTAGCAGGAAGTCAGAACCTGTCCAACGGCCCGGATCAACCGATTCGTAGATTGGGCGTCCGTCAAAGCGGTTTTCACCAGTCTTAACGATACCTAAATCACGAACAATTGCAGAATCCTGACGGTCAGTGTAGATAACATCAGCCGTTACGATGTACTCGTAAGGTGCAACATAGGTAGCACCAAACGCGTATTTCCACTCTGACGGAATATCGAAGTCAGGGTCAGTTGCGTTAGTGTTACCGTCACCATCAGTCAGGCTGGTGTTCGCCACTTCGTCAAACATCGCCTGCGGAATGTCATAAATAGGGCGACCTTCGCCAGTCAGATCCACATTGAAAATTGAGCTCTCACCGCTTTCCCAACCTGGAATTGCACCTTCACGAACGCCAATGTTTGTCACACCGTCGTTTGAATAGGCGTTAGAGATCCACACATTCGGGTTACCACCTGAGTACAGACCAATACCACCACGAAGCTCAAGATCGTTGTTCACGGTATAAGTGAAACCGAAGCGAGGCTGCAACAGATCGATTCCATCAACGTTTGCAGTATTCGGGAAGCCATAGCGGTTTTGGAAGTTTTCGTTAAGACGAGGTCTGTCGTCAGAACCGTACGTGTCATAACGAAGGCCAAGCATCACTTTCATATCGTCAGTTAAGTAGAACTCGTCCTGCACATAATATGTAGTGACATCAAAGCTAAATGATGCAGCGGCGTCATTTGGATCGTTTGTACCTGCTGAGTTGTTGTAATAAATACGGTCAGCAAGACCAGCTTCAAAATCGCTGATGCTGTTAAAGCGGTATTCACCGACGGTATGCTGCATAAACAGGTTAAATACGTCAGTTTTTTCGTATTCAACACCACCAGTAATTGTGTGATCACCCAGGTAGTAAGTACCCGCCAACTTAAAAGTAGTTGTGTCGTAGTTCAGGTCGTTTGATTGACGAGAATCGTCCGGACCAATATAGATTGTACCACCATCAACAGTGCGGATTTGCGCTTCAGCGAAGCCGGACGCTGCATCAAGAGATTGTTGACGATTATCCAGCTTAGTATGACCGATACGTAGTTCAGTCATGAAATCTGGCGTCCAGTCTGAATAGACAGAACCAACTAAGGTTTGCAGCTCAGCGCCACGCTCATAGAAATGATTGCTGAAAGGCAGTTCACTTGAATCACCATCAGACTGGCTGATGCTGAAACCATCATTCCAGTTATAAACCAAAGAGGCACGGTGATTTGCATTGATGTTCCAGTCTAACTTAAGAAGCAGCTTTTCATCTTCGATAGGTGTTGAAGGTGGTAAACCGCCAACATCGTAACCGTATACGCGCTGCGCAATTTCTGAAACGCGGTCGGCATCGGCTTGGGAAACACGAGTGTTCAGCGAGTTATAATCGAATAACTGGCTACCTTCCAGTTTTTCATATGTACCGAAGAAGAATAGCGTATCTTTTAAGATTGGCAGGCCGATATCGAAACCGTAACGTTTTTCGTTATAGTTGCCATTATCACGTTCTACACCACCTGCAGTGTCACCACGCAGTGAATCGTTGGTGTAATCGAAGAACACACCACCGTGGATTTCATTGGTACCAGACTTGGTTACCGCGTTAATGTTACAGGCTGTGAAACCACCATACTGAACATCAAATGGCGCAAGCTCAACGGCAACCTGCTGAATAGCATCATAAGGGAAAGGCATACGCTCAGTCGGATAACCATTGCTGTTCAGGCCAAAGTTATCGTTCATACGAATACCATCAAGCGTCAGGCTGTTAAAGCGCGGGCTTGCACCACCACAGCTGATTGCATCGTTGAAGCTTTCGTCAACAAAAACACGCGGGTCGGCACGTACAATATCGGTAATGCTACGGTTTATCGCAGGCGCATTTTCCAGCGCGTCCAGACCGAAGATAGTCTGTGGACCAGTTTTACCAAAGTGCTGAGCCGCCATTGAACTACCACTGACAGAAATAACTTCGATGTCAGAAGACTCTTCCAATGTCAGATCCAGGCCGTAGGGGTCGCCAAGATTGATGTAAACATCATCAATTGTGGTGTCCTGGTAGGCATCAGAGTCAACGATAATCTGATAAGGACCACCAACGCGAAGACCACGCAGATTAAATGTCCCGTTTTCACCGACAGTCACTTCACGCGCTGTACCTGAAGGTACGTGAATTACTGTTACTGACGTACCCGCTGCAGGTGAGCCAGTAGGCGTAGTGATTCGACCTTCAAGCGCAGAGGAGGTTTCCTGTGCCATTGCAGTAGAGGCCATGCCTACTGACAACGCCACCGCAACCGCGACGCGACTGAACTTAGATTTGGAGATCATGTGTGTTTCCCTTATTTCTTATATAAAAGGTATTTACAATCAGCTGACTGACTTAATAACCAATGTGTTGAATTTGTTCGCGGCAGATTGTTAAGTAGAAATGTTGCAAATAAATGACGCTTTTTTCTTTTTTTTGCGTACACATATCTTATGCAAGTAGTAACACTCTCTGTTGAGCGTTTTCACACTATTCATTTCAGCTTCCAACCGGTTGCCTGTTCAACCTCATTTAAGGCGGGGCGTATTTTCAACCCGTGTACATCTAATAAACAGCGTTTGTTATCATTCAAATTTATTAATGAAATAACCCTAAATTTCAACTATTTACCATGTTAAAGTAAGATTACCTGTTGCATTAAATAAGCTTAACTGGTCAAATCCCCTCTACAAATAAAATTAAAAATTATCATCCGCTTTTTTGCTTCGCTTATGTTGAGAATTGGAAAGACAGCATTAATCATCATTGTCGCCGGACTTTGTCTGGCCGCTGGTTTTTTCAAAAAACTTTCTGCCTTTGAAGCAATCCCGCCTCAAATAGGGCAAATTTTAACCTGCGAAGCGGCACTTTCTACTAATAAAGACTTCCTGAATATTTATCTGACCGAAAATGCTGTTGCCAAATCCCTACGGGACAATTTGTGCGACAATCCTGTCGTGGGCCGCCAGTTCGGCACCGTCAGGTTGGTAGTTGGCCACAACGATTATGATACCTTCAGGTACATCAACCATGGGGTTGCTGATCTTGCTTTGGTGAAGAGCAATGTGATTGAAGCCTTTGGTGCAAACCTCATATACGACTATGAGGTAATTGCCGCGCACAAAGATTACAGCGCCTACTTTATTGCCTTAAGAGAAAAACCAGAACTATCGAAGGAATACCTTATTGGCAAACGCATCGGCATTCTTGACTATCCCAGTAGTCGCTCCGGCTACATTGTCCCCAAAACCACCCTACAGTCGCTTGGCCTGAATGATGAAAACCTGTCGCTGCACCAGTACAGTTCGCATAGCGCGCTACGCAGTGCATTGCTGGCAGGAGAAGTCGACGTCATTTCATCCTATTGGAGTAAAGATGACGAGCGCTCACTGTCCAAAAACTACGCCACACCATTGGAAGATAATGTAAGTGGTATGCGCTGGTATTTGAAAATGCAGACACGCAACACTGACTTGCGATGTGCATTGCAACAAGCCATTTTGAAGACAGCTGCGGCTGCCAGGAAAAGTTATTATCAGAATATTGATATTGTTGAAGGGTGCCAGCGTGAAGAGACTTGAAACGTTTAATGATAACGCGCAGTGGCTGAAGGTAGCGGGTATTGCCCTTGCCTTATTCGTTATCTTTCAGCTAGCTACAGGTACAGGCCAGGCAATTGGCACTTACGTCTCAACGCATAAGGCCGTAGATCAGATAGAAAGACGTATTGGTCTGGACTCTGCTTATCTGGATGTTGGTAACCGAATGCTCGGCACGCCGGTTGATGAGGTAGAGGTTAAAGACTATATAACCCGAATAAATGAGACGCTGGAAGAAGCGGGTACGCCAGTGTCGGTCATTTCATTACAAAATGTCATGGCGAGAGCCCCCTTCAGACAGTATGGTCATATCGTTGCGCTGGATATGGATACGCCTGAACAAACACTGGCGGTGAAGTTGTCTGTTACCCCGTGGTGGCATGCGTTTTCGCTGACACCTCTGGCGCTGCTTGCAACAATTGCGGTAACGCCGGTTATCGTTCGTATCCGGCAAAACAAAAAACGCCTGATCGCCATTGAATCTGCTGAATCTGCCCCTGAGGCATTTCCACACCTGGTTATCGACCTGAACAACAAAACCATTCGTAATGGTGTCGATGACAAAGAGGCCACCATGCAAAATAAACCTTTCTGCTTTTATGTGGCGCTGGTGAAATACTGTATTGAACATCCTGAGGCGCAGCTTATGCACCACACCGATATTCCACAGGAACTGACCTTAATGGCGAACACTGTATTTGGCAGGTTAATAGAGCTGGGACATACCAAGCGGAAGCGACCTGACTTCAATGCCAATCTTGATAAAACACTGAGTGAAATTCGCTCTGCACTAGAAGATGTTTTTGCGCCGTTTGCGGAAGCCAAAGATAAATTTTATCCGCCTCGCGCTCAGGGTGAGGGATCGCGTTCCAAACAGCACTCTTTCGCTTTGTCCAATATCAGCTCGCAAGACGTTGAAATTATTGGCAACTAACGATAAACATATTGGTCTGCCTGTTCATCTGCCAGTCATTCGCCTTTATAACCTGACACGCAAAAAACGCTCCACTAATAGATAAATACTAACTTAAGATTGATTCATACGGTGCAATTGCGTATCTTTGCGTCAGGAAAATCAGCCCCCTATTGTTATGCAATCTCCATTAATTATTGCGATATCCGGTGCTTCAGGCTCTGGAAAGTCACTTTTTACCGAAAATTTGCTCAAAGCGTTTGCGGTGCAGGGTAAACCTGTTCAGATTTTACGCGAAGATCACTATTACCGCGCCCAGGATCATCTTCCTATGGAAGCCCGGGAGCAAAATAACTATGACCACCCTAATGCGTTTGAGCATGAGTTGCTGAAGGCTCATTTGCAGGCGCTTCGGGAGGGGGAAGCCATTGCGTATCCGCACTACTGCTTTAAAACACATACCCGTTTGCCAGAAACCGAGCGACTGATGCCGGCCCCCGTCATCATTCTGGAAGGTATTATGTTGTTAGCACGTCCGGAACTGTTACCTCTGTTCGATGTGAAGATATTCATTGATACCCCCCTGGATATCTGTTTAATGCGCCGTATGATGCGGGATGTTAAAGAGCGTGGGCGTACGTTAGAGTCGGTTGCCAGTCAATACGAAAAAACTGTCAAGCCCATGTATCATCAGTTCATTGAGCCTAGCAGGTTTACCGCTGATGTGGTCGTCACGCAAGGTGGTAAAAACCAGATTGCGCTGGACGTCATCAAGTCTCATATACAGCAAGCGCTATTATAATAAGAAAGGGACCCTACTATGGTAAGTTTACTGGGCATGATATGTCTGCTTGGCGTCGCATTTTTAATGTCATCAGCCAAACGAAGCATCAGCTGGCGTACCGTAGGTGGTGCTTTTGCTGTTCAGGCAGTAATTGGCGCGTTCATTCTGTATTTCGAGCCGGGCATCCAGTTTCTGCATGGTATGACCATATTTGTCGGCAACATCATTGGCTACAGCCAGCAAGGTATCGACTTTATTTTTGGCCCGGTGGGTGACAAAAGTCTGGGCTTTATCTTTGCCTTTAATGTATTACCCGTCATTGTATTTTTCTCTTCACTGATTGCGGTTCTGTATTACCTGGGCATTATGAGCTGGGTGATCAGATTAATTGGTGGACTGTTACAAAAGCTGCTTGCCACCAGCCGCCCTGAATCAATGTCGGCTGCTGCCAATATATTTGTAGGCCAGACAGAGGCGCCGCTGGTCGTTCGCCCTTTCATTCCTCACATGACGCGCTCTGAGTTGTTCGCCATTATGGTTGGTGGACTGGCATCAATCGCCGGCTCAGTAATGGCCGGGTATGCCAGTATGGGGGTTGAGTTAAAATATTTGCTGGCAGCCAGCTTTATGGCCGCGCCAGGCGGCTTACTGATGGCAAAAATTATGTTGCCTGAAACACAAAAAGCCAATGATGAATTGACCGACATCAAAGCAGAAGACACCGATTATGCTAATGTCTTTGATGCGGCAGCCAGTGGCGCTGCTTCAGGATTACAGCTGGCGTTAAATGTGGGCGCAATGCTCTTGGCTTTTGTTGCCCTGATTGCCATGCTAAACGGTATTATCGGCTGGGCTGGCGGATTATTCGGCTATGAAGCGTTATCCTTCCAGGCTATCCTGGGCTTTCTGTTACAGCCTCTGGCATGGGTATTGGGTGTACCCTGGAGTGAAGCTCAACTAGTGGGCAGCTTTATTGGCCAGAAGATTGTGGTCAACGAGTTCGTTGCTTATCTGGATTATGTGGCAAATCAGGATGCGCTATCGCCAATTTCGCAGGCTATAGTGACGTTCTCACTATGTGGATTTGCGAACTTCTCATCGATTGCAATTCTGATGGGCGGTATTGGCGCGATGGCCCCGACCCGTCGCAAAGAAATTGCCGCATTAGGCCTTAAAGCCGTTGTTGCTGCTACTTTGTCTAATTTGATGAGTGCAGCCCTGGCAGGCTTCTACCTCTCCCTGGGGTAGCCGCTCACAGGGAAAAAACTGGACTAACCAGTCAGGTTTTAATACATTAGCCTTATTATAGACGGCGACACTGGTCGCCGTTTTTGTATATTGGGGTAAACTTAATGCATTACCCCCGAGTTTTACAGGACACCGTTATGCAATTAGTTGCTGTTGACTATACATCAGAAAACGCGAAAAAAGAGTTTGTCGAATCGTTGCGCGAAACCGGCTTTGGCGTACTAAAAAACCATCCTATTCAGCAGTCGATGGTCACCGATATCTACGACGCCTGGCAGGCATTTTTCGACAGTGAAGAAAAGCACGAGTATGTTTACAACAAAGGTACTCAGGATGGCTTTTTCCCACAAAGCGTATCTGAAACGGCGAAGGGATTTACCAAAAAAGATATCAAGGAATACTTCCACTTTTATCCCTGGGGACAATGTCCCGAGCATCTGCGTCAACAGTTGGCAGACTATTATAAAGCGGCTAATGACCTGGCCCGTGAACTGTTATCCTGGATAGAAGAATATTCACCAGAAGACGTAAGTAAGCATTACAGTCAGGCGCTGTCAAAAATGATCGAAGACAGTGATCAGACGTTGTTGCGGGTGTTGCACTACCCTCCTCTTAGCGGTGATGAGGAACCGGAAGCTATTCGTGCGGCCGCTCATGAAGACATTAATCTGATCACTATCCTGCCTGCGGCAAACGAACCGGGTTTACAGGTTCAGCTTAAAGATGGAAGTTGGTTAGATGTGCCCTGTGACTTTGGCAATTTGATTGTTAATATCGGTGACATGCTTCAGGAGGCGTCAGGCCATTATTTTCCCTCTACATCGCATCGGGTGATTAACCCTGAAAATGCGGATATGACCAAATCCCGCATCTCTCTGCCATTGTTCTTACATCCCCGGCCAGATGTGCAATTGTCAGAACGCCATACGGCGGGGTCCTACCTTCAGGAACGCCTTAAAGAGCTTGGTGTTATTTAATATCGAAAAGGCCCGGCGAACCGGGCCTTTTTATTTAATAATGCGATATAGCAGACTTTCAGGATGATTGTAGAGCTAAAAGTTTACTTTGATATCTGACTCTTAGATTTTCGTCAGGCACCAATCTGGCAGCCTTAGCCAGCTGAGTGCGCGCTTTTGCTGTATCCCCCAACGCAGCGTATGCCTTGGCCAGCCCAAAATAAATCACGTGCTGATGACGATCGAGTCTGAGCGCCGTCCGAAAATGGCTTAACGCCTGTTCAGGGTTTCCTGCGGCTAACGCATCCTCACCCAGCATCGTGTGGTAAAACGGATTTTCCTGGCGCTCTCTTGCCAGTCGATCCTGAATCCTTTTAGCGTCATTTTCCCTGCCGGTGGCTGCGTACAAAATGGCAAGGTTTTCCCATGCGGTCAGATGCTGCGGATTGACATCCAGCGCGCGCTGATAGCTGGCCTGTGCTGATGTATTTTCATCTAGTCTGCGATACAGCACACCAAGATTAACCCATGCCTGAGAAAGGGTCGCATCCGTATCAAGCGCCGCTTTAAAATAGCGGTATGCGTTACTGTAACTATCCGCCAGCAGTGCATCAGCGCCTTTGTTGTTGTAAAACATGGCTATCACCCGGTTGCGGGAAATAGGCTCCCGGGTAAAGTCATTGCGCGCTTCCTGCGGGTCAAAATCAACATCAGCAAACGCTTCGGAAAACACAATATCATTCGGCCTTTTAAACGGGCTTATGCGAAGATTGATGTGACCGTTCAACAAGTTTACGCCCTCTCTGCGGGTCCAGTATTCAGGAATATCCACCTGGTAAAACTGCGGTGATAACCCTGCATACCTGGCCATGGCGTAAGTCATAATTGAAAGGGAGAGGCAGTTTGCCTGACGACGCGCAAACGTCGTACTGGCATCGGTGTTGGCAGCACTTTGATAGCTTAAACCCAGCGCAGCGTGGTCAAAAATATGGTTGACCAGATTACGAATATTTTCACGCGGTGAGCGTATATCTGACTGGGTGCGATTAACGAACTCCTGCGCATCACTGTTTAGCGCAAAGATAGCCTGAGGGTCTTCAACCGGCCTTAGCATGTAGGCAGGGAACAGGTCATCCCTGAAAACACTGGCTGTTGGCGCCTCTGCAATTCCGCTGCTGTCCTGCGACGCACAGCCTGCAAAATACAGTACGCACGAAAGAAACCAAAGCGTTGTCCATCGGCTCATAACGACCTCCAGAGCCTGCCTTGGCACTTAATAAAAAATCACACTCTTTTTCAGTATAGACGCTATTGGTTAATAAATGTTCATAATCTTAACATCTACACCTACCGTAATTAGGTGTGCATTATATTTGTTAAATTATGTTTTCAGGAGAAAGATATGAAAAGTTCGTACCTTACAAGCTTTGCAGTATCCGCCGTGGCGTTAACGCTGAGCGCTTCAGTTTTTGCTAACCATCATAAAGATAAAGACATGATGGATATCGTTGCCACTGCGCAATCTAACCCACAATTTTCAACTTTAGTGACTGCTATCCAGGCTGCAGGAATTACCGACACATTGAAAGATTCCGGTGACCTTACTGTTTTTGCACCTACCAACGAAGCGTTTGAGGCGCTACCCGCTGAAAAGCTCGACATGCTATTAAAGCCTGAGAATAAAGAGAAGCTGGTAGATATACTGACCTATCATGTGGTTGAAGGAAAAGTCATGGCCAGCGACGTAATGGACATGGACTCAGCAACATCCTTAGAGGGAAGTGATATTCACATTTCTGTGGATGGCGACACCGTCATGGTGAATGATGCCACTGTTATAAAGGCTGATGTTAAAGCATCAAACGGTGTGATTCACGCTATTGATAAGGTCATTATGCCTAAGAAGCGTTACTAAGCTGTCAGGGCTGCATTCTCCCACTGTACTACTTTTTTCACGCATTAAATCGCTTTTGCGGACCACATAAATGTATGCAGCGGGAGGCCCCTCCTACTCTTGTCAGATAGCGCTTATCCATTCGGTTACCATAATAAATATACCAAGCCCCACTAACACCAGTCCCGCCAGTAAATCCTGCCAGTATTTTAACCGCCGGTCAGTTTTAAGCAGATGTGCCATTCCTTTAGCAACCGTCACGACAAACAGATCAGAGCCAAATGCCAGCAGTGTATAGAGTCCGCCTAATACCAAAAATTGAAGCTGAATATCTGATGCGCCTGGCTGGGTGAACTGCGGCAAGAATGCGATAAAAAAAAGTACGGTTTTCGGGTTGGCTAGTTCTACGAACAGACTTTGCATTAACAAGTTTTTACCGGGGGTATTTTCATGTACATCAGCAGAAAATGTAGCGGACTTGCCGCTATTGGCCTGCCGTATCGTCATCCAACCCAGCCAAATCAAATACAGAGCACCGCCGGCTTTAATCAGCAAAAATACACGGGGGAAGTTCATCACTAATGCCGACATGCCAGCGGCCGACAGCAGAACATAAACACAGCTTCCGATTGCCATACCAAATGCAGCTGAAACGCCAGCCTGCCAACCGCGACTCAACGTGCTGGCAACGATATACAGATTCGATGGGCCAGGCGAAAGCGTGAGTGTGAGCGTTGCAATGATGAAGGCAGTAAGCAGATGCGGATCAGGCATAGTCGTTTTCCCTTTAAAGTGTACTAATAACCGGTTCGCTGCGTAGGCACTATATACGACACATTTCTTTTCTTAGTCACTTCGACCGGCTCATCAGGAGCAACTATGATTACGCTTTATCAATATCAGCACTGCCCGTTCTGTTTACGTGCAGACATGGTCGCGAATTATCTCAATATCAGACATCAGAAAGTTTACCTGCTCAATAATGACGAAGAAACGTCAATGCGACTGGTTAATAAAAAATCTATACCGATTCTTGAGCTGGACGACGGCACTGCGCTAAGTGACAGCGAGCAAATTGTAAACAGGCTGCAGACTTTCACAGATAAAAAACTCATATCAGATCAGGCTCGTCACGATGAACAGCTTGAAGCGCTGCACAATATCAAAAGCGACATTGATGCCATGCTTTTCCCGCGTACGATATTGATAAAACAACCGGAGTTTTCTACGCAGGCCGCAAGAAATTACTATCAAAGCGAAAAAGAAGCGCTATTAGGCATGAGCTTTGATACCGCCATGGATAACTCTAAAACTTACCAGGAACAGATTGAAAAAACGCTCGCCGGATTGCGAGACATTACTTTGCCGTCACAACGTGATGGCAGCCTGAGTTGGGCAGATCTTTATCTTTACCCGTGGTTACGCAATCTGACCATGATAAAGAATATAAAGATGAGTGAGAATCAGCGCGCCTACCTCGAAGAGATTTCAGTACTTACCAACACCATTGGCTATACCGACAGGGCGCAATAAACCAAAAACAGATAAGGAGCAATAATGATAGAAAGTTACTGGTGGACAATGACCGGACTATGGGTCGTCTTACTTACTGTATTTGTGCAAAACTTTGTCGCAGCGGCTGCTCATGGAAAATCCCGTCACGCCGTGCCTGGTAAGCTTGACGATGATCTTAGTCACGAATCCTTTGTGTTTCGTTCGCACCGCACTTTTCACAATTCTTTGGAAAACCTTTCGGTTTTTGTTTTGCCTGCCTTACTGGCAGTATTTGTGGGCGTGGATGCAGCTATGCTGGCGGCACTGGTCTGGACCTATGCACTGGCCAGACTGATTCACATGGTGTTGTATTACATGATTGCGACCGAGAAGAACCCCAGTCCCCGTAGTTATTTTTTCCTGGCCGGATGGCTGGCTACAGCAGCATTGTATGTGGTGGTCGCTATGCAGCTTTTTTAACAGGCAAAAGTTACGGGCAACGTATCAAACGTACTGTAATAAATAACTGGTTTTTATTTAAAAAGCGACGCGTTTTATTTAAAGTGGAAAAATGATGTAACCAGCACGCTAAGTTGGGGTTTTTTCACCGTTTCGCTAGCCTGGTGTGGCAGATAAGGAATGCACGTTGATTTTAAAGCAAGATACTGGTCGCACACTGAAAGCCTGTACCGTTTTGATCGTAGATGATCAGCCCACCAGCCGGTTAATTATGACCTCCTTGTTAGAAGACATTACGCAGTGTCATGCAGTTGCCGGAGCCACTGAGGCGCTGGATTATTGCGCCGCGCAACTACCCGATTTGGTTATCAGCGATGTCAGCATGCCTGAAATGAGCGGCAGGCAATTATGTGAAGCGTTGCGTAGTAATCAGCAAACCGCAACTATTCCTGTCATGTTTGTCACAGGGTCTGACAGCGACGAAGAGCAGGAGAAATGCTGGGAAGCCGGTGGCGTTGATTTTGTCACCAAGCCAATTAATGCAACCACATTTCGAAACCGCGTTAAGACGCAGCTCAATCACAAAATTAAAGCCGATTTACTTGAGCAGCTTATCTACACTGACCGGCTGACGGGCGCTTTTAACCGACATTATCTGGAAGAACGTCTGCCGTTTATTGTTAAAGATTGCGAGCGTGAATCCCTGCCTTTATCGCTGGCGTTACTGGATATCGACTTTTTTAAACAGTACAACGATGAATATGGTCACCTGACCGGTGACGAGTGCCTTTGCCGGTTGACCCGGGCAGTCAATGAAGCATTACTGCGCCCTATGGACAGAGTAGTCAGAGTGGGCGGCGAGGAATTTCTTCTCCTCATGCCTAATACAGGCCTGGATGGCGCTAAAATCGTATGTGACCGTGTGCTGGAAACTGTGCGACGCTTACATATTCCCCATATCGGATCACCATTTCGCGAGATTACCGTTAGCCTTGGTCTGGCCCTGTACGAAGCGGGTGTCAGCGAATCAGCGACAGCGGTCATCGCCGAAGCGGACAAGCGTTTGTACAAAGCAAAAAATGCCGGCCGCAATCAACTGGTTTTCGAATAACGGAGCAAAATCCCGATGTCAGATACCCTCATCACGTTTAATCGCGATGGTGCCTTACAGCGTCTTATGAATAATGAAACACTGTTGAACCGCATTCTGGAAATTTTTTTTGGTCAGGCCGAAGCGCGTTTTTCAGATATTCGGCAAGATATCCAACTCGGGCGTTATACAGAAGCGCGGGCTACCGCCCATGGCCTTAAAGGAAGTGCCGGGGAGGTGGGTGCTGAGCGACTTCATCGCTGCCTGGGCGACCTGGAAAAAGCCCTCACGGGTAACAGCGCCCAGGCAGAAGAATTATATAAAGTCGCAGTAGTGGAATATCAGCAATTCAGTCAGCAGGCCAGACAGCCCGCCATTGACTAGTGTTGACCAACCATATTAAAAGACTGTGTACGTTGCGGTGCTGACGGCTGAATATTAAAGACAATAAAAAAGATAAACGTTGAATACAGGGTCGCGGCCAGTAAAAACACGGCGCTGATGTCTATTTGTAATATCATACCCACCGGAATGACCTGTGCGATGGGCAGAAACGCTAAGAATGCTTTGTGATTAAATAACAGCTTTAGCCAGATTTTTTCGCCCTGCTGACGTGAGAGACTCAATCCGTGGCAAAAGTAGGCCAGTACCAGTGGCAGCACCTGACTGACACAAATTGCACTTGCCGCCATGACAATGCCACCAATCGCCACAGCGTCCATCGACGAAACATTACCGGTTGCACCAGCTAACTGAGAAAGTTGTGCCGCCTCTAACAGGAAACCTGCCGCTGCATACCCCGCCCAGCTCAAAACAGTAATACCCAGTGTCGCTGGCAAAATGATTTTCTGCTGAAATGCCAGTTCGCCAATCAAGCCCTGCAGTGAGCCCGTTCTGTACTGGGTTGTGATAACCGCAACAGACAGCCAGACAAGTAATGAGTATGCGCCCATCTTTAACGGGAAGGCTGCAAAGGGTACAGCAGATACACCCACGCATAGCAATGCAATGACGCCTGCAACTACTGGATGTTTGAAAAGAAAGGCTACTAACTCCCTGTAGGCATCGATGTAATCCTGCTTCTTAAGATTTGTGTTGATCTGCATACTGCTACCCCGACTGTTTACGCTTGTAAATATATCGGGCACACAGGAAATTTGAAGTGAGTTAGATTAAACATAGGTATGACATCAGACAAGGGCGTATACCAGGCAATACGCGCCTTTCCCGCGCATGCTGGTGCAGTCAGGCCTAACCTGCTGAGAGGCCTGTGAAAATCAGATTTCGCGGCTCTTTAACTGTTTTATCTCTTAAATAAGCGCGCTTTTTCAAAATAGCTGGCGTTGCCTCTCAGGCGAAAAAGAAAGCGCAACATTTCCGCTCAGTCCCATTTCATTTCTTTAGATAAAATCGCTTTGACAGAACCTTCTCGACATCATGGTAGCGCCAATACATTTATTATGTAAATTGGAAAAGTGCATGCTGTGAAATCTATTACCAGAAGCGGGTTAAACAAGCGAAGAGTTCATAGCGCCGGTCTACGCGCAGCTGAACGACAAAAATCTGTGATTTTTTGGCTGGGTTAGTCCGCCGATTATAAATTTATAAGATGTTTAATTAATTACAACAGGAAGAAATATCTTAAGAGGAGCGGTGCCGAGGGGCGGGTGAAGCAAGCGCTGTATGCAAAGCACCGCTTTGCGCGCAGCTGAACGACAAAAATCTGTGATTTTTGGCTGGATTAGTCCGCCGAGCTCATATTTCTTAGGATTTTAATTATTAACTGAAGGTAGAAATATCTTAAGAAGGATGGTGCCCAGGGGCGGACTTGAACCGCCACGACCGTGAGGTCACTAGCACCTGAAGCTAGCGTGTCTACCAATTTCACCACCTGGGCCAACTGCAACAGAACCAGAACGTCTGTCTCGCTGTGGGTGCGCAATTTACGCAAGCAGCGTCATCTTGTCAATCACTTATGCGCGTTTTTACCAATTTTTTTTATGGTCAGTGCGCCGGTATGCGAAATCGCTTTTACGGACGCATCACTACGAAGTCCCAGTTCGCTTAGCTGTGCAAGCCAAAGTTCATAGCAGGCGTGCGCATCGCATAGTGCGTCATGTACTGGCGCATCGGGCAATTTGTAACGTTTGCGGCAATTCTCCAGCGTAAGCATATTCTGAGAAAGCCTATTTCCCTGCTTTTTCAGCAGGTAACCGGCCAATTGCATGGTATCGACTACCACCAGCGTGACCTCATTTTTCTGAAGCCGGAGCGCAACTTGATTCAGTAAACCAATCTCAAGCCTGGCATGGTGGCAGAGCAAAATATGCGTACCCAGTAAGGGAGATAGCTCATCCATCAATTCGCTGACCTGACACCCCCTTTCCAGTGCCGTATCTGTCAGCCTGTGGATCACCGGGCTTTGCTCCAGTGACTGGTCAGTTTTAACCGTTGTGTAAAAACTGGTACGAGGTTCGATTCGAAATCCTGTCCCGGCAACCCATCCCGCCGACGTAATGTGGGCGTTATCGGTATTCAGGCTGGTCAGTTCGAAGTCCAGAGCAAGCATTCTGGTGTTGAAAAGCGATGATTTGATTCGCCCATCGTTTAGGTTTTGACCGTGGTTCAAATGAAGCCACTCACGTAACCAGTTTATCATCCCATTCCACCGCTAAAGTGCATAATGGCAGCCTGCTGCGCTCTGGCGATTGTTTTAAATGCCGCTTTTAACTGGTGCTTCTCAATTGAGGATAACTGACTGACCCGGATGAAATTATCTGTCGTATTGTTGGTGAGCTGATGACGCCAGCGAAGCCGCCCCAGAAACAGCCAGATATCCTTTAAATTTCTGGCATCGCGTTGTGACAGATAGCTGTTTGCCGGAAGCGCGTTAAATCGTGCGACAGTGCCACTTTGAGAAAGCTGCGCAGCAAGGGCATAGAGCCTTGCCAGATTATTGATGATTGCAACTGCCCCGGTTTTTATATCGATACCATCGTTGACTGGCGCTTTTTTAGAAAAGACAAATTTCTGAAACATAGATAGCGGCACCGCCATGTCTGCGGTACTACGCGCAAGCGCGGCCAGAAAAATACTGTCACTGAATAAAGGCAATCGTGCCTTCTGTAAGGCCTCGAATAGCTGGCGATCCCCCGCCACCGGCCGCACATCTAAAAATATATTAAATTCGAGAATGGCGGCAGGCGTAGGCTGCGACACCCACTGCTGTGCCTCGCGTACAGCATGAGACAACGATAGCCGTAGCGCTGGATTGCTGGCCATAATATTGCCGTCACACAGCTTTATCCCACATTTGGCCAAACCTTTACACACATACTCAGCCATACCTTCAAACCAGCCGCTCTGGGTACTATCCGGTGTATCTGCCAATAACAATCCGTTATCCTGATCTGATCCCATGGTTTGATCCTCTCTGGCCTGAGAGCCATACACCAGCCAGCACCACTTGACCGGTGCCTCACCATGCTCACGACAATAAAAGTCAATGAGTTTACGGGTCATAATGTCCGTAGCCTGCGATAACACTTTACCCGCGATATCGAAATCCCCCGGCCGCTTTGCGTGAGAGGCAAAGTAGTGAGGTATCTGCCAGGCCAGGCGCGATAATTCGTACAAGCTGGACGCCTTCACCAGTTCACCAATAATAAACAGCACATTCGCCCTTTGCAGGCGAATCACATCTGATGCGGTGATAATTCCAACCGGCTCGTGGGTGTTCTTTCGCGTAACGGGCAAGTGATGAATATTACGCTCAGTCATTAGCGTCATCGCGTCAAACAATGTTTGCTGCTCATCAATCATAGCCGGCGCGGGTGTCATTACCTCGCGCACCGGCAGCGTTACATCAACCGCGGCGGCGACCACCCGATTTCTCAGATCCCGGTCTGTCACAATTCCCGCGAGTTTATTGTTGTTCACAATCAACAAAGATGAAACGCCGTGCTGCGACATAATCTGCGCGGCGCCATGAATGGTGGTGTCCACCGGCGTGGTGATGGGCGATTGCGTTATCGCCTCGTGAAGTGGCTTGTAAAGCCACATTGAATTAGAGCTTTGTAATGCGTGACTTTGTAGTGTGTCACTTTCCAGTGTTCTGAAAAAAACTTCTACATCTGCATTTTGTCGTGCTTCATTAAAGCCTTCTGCGCTGATGATATAAACAAGCCCGGCTTCATCAACACTGATGCTAAGCGGATCGCGGTTATCATCAATTTGCGCCGAGTAATTAAAAAAGTCACCATCGGACAAATGCTGTGCACTGCCCTGCCCTTTTTTTACCGTGAACTGCCCGTTCTCAATCAGATACAAATCTGTGCTGTCACCAGGGATAAGCGATGACACATTTTGCGCGGAGAGATAAATAATACTGGTGTGACTTACTAATGCATTAAGCGCATCGGCTGAAAGGTTTTCAAATGGAGCAGCATGGGAAAGAAAATCAATCAGCTGCGGTGAAGCTGTTTCCATCGTTTTCGCTCCTGCCTTAAGGAAAAAAGCCCACCTGACGGCGGGCTTTGCGTGTTAATGTGCGGAAGCCTGTCCTGCCCCTTTCGGGTAGCGTATGCTTTCCACCAGCTCCTGAATATCTTCAGGTGCCTCTTTGGTTGATTTAAAGACCAGGAATGCCACTACAAAGTTTACCAGCATCCCTAATGTACCAATTCCTTCAGGTGAGATACCGAACCACCAGTTCTCTGGCGTACTCGCCTCAGGGTTAACAAATTTAAAGTAAATAATGTAAACCGCTGTAAAGGTAATCCCCGCTAACATTCCGGCCACAGCCCCTTTATCATTCATGCGCTTACTGAATATGCCCATGATGATAGCCGGGAAGAAGCTGGACGCTGCAAGGCCAAAGGCAAAGGCGACCACCTGCGCCACAAATCCGGGAGGGTTAATACCAAAGTAGCCGGCGATGAGTATCGCAATGGCGGCGGCCATCCTTGCATAAAGCAATTCTGCTTTATCAGAAATATTCGGCGCAAAGTTCCGTTTGAGTAAGTCGTGTGAAACCGACGTCGAGATAACCAGCAGCAGCCCAGCCGATGTTGATAGTGCGGCAGCCACACCACCAGCGGCAACCAGTGCAATTACCCATGCTGGCAAATTCGCAATTTCAGGGTTTGCCAACACCATAATATCGCGGTCGACAACCATCTCATTACGCTCGTCTCCTGAGTAGAACATCTTGCCGTCGTTATTCTGGTCGTTCCATTCGATCAGGCCGGTTTTCTCCCAGTTCTTAATCCACATCGGCGCTTCGGCATACTCTGTTCCCTGCATCTCAGGCCCGTTAATGGTCTCAATCATATTCGTGCGAGCGAAAGCGGCCAGTGATGGCGCAGTGGTATAAACGATGGCAATAAACGCCAGCGCCCAACCCGCACTTTTACGCGCATCGCTGACCTTTGGCACCGTGAAGAAACGCACAATAACGTGAGGCAAGCCTGCTGTACCTACCATCAAAGCGAAAGTAATAAAGAACACGTCGATGGTACTTTTGGTTCCCGATGTATATTCGGTAAACCCGAGGTCGACGGATAGCTGATCAAGCTTTTCCAGCAGGAACATGCCCGACCCGTCAGCTAGTGTGGCCCCAAACCCGGTTTGTGGCAGGATATGACCGGTTAACATAATTGAGATGAAAACCGCCGGTACTACATAGGCGAACACCATCACACAGAATTGCGCCACCTGGGTGTAAGTTATCCCTTTCATGCCGCCCAGTACGGTATAAAAGAAAACAATCGCCATACCGATAAGTACACCGGTCATAATATCCACTTCCAGGAAGCGGCTGAATACTACGCCCACACCACGCATCTGTCCGGCTACGTAGGTAAAGCAGACAAAAATGGCACAGAATACCGCTACGGTTCGAGCTGTCTGGGAATAATAACGGTCGCCAATGAAATCCGGCACAGTAAATTTGCCGAACTTGCGCAGGTATGGCGCCAGACATAACGCCAGCAGTACGTAACCACCGGTCCAGCCCATCAGGTACACCGCGCCGTCATAGCCCATAAACGAGATAAGCCCGGCCATCGATATGAATGAGGCGGCAGACATCCAGTCGGCTGCTGTAGCCATGCCGTTTAAAACCGGAGGTACACCGCCGCCCGCAACGTAAAAGTCGTTCGTCGAGCCCGCGCGTGCCCATATCGCAATTGCAATGTATAGTGCGAAAGTACCGCCAACTATCAAGAATGTTAATGTTTGAATATCCATGGTCTTATTCCTCGTTTACGCCATACTTCCTGTCCAGCGCATTCATTTTTGCCATGTAGACAAAAATCAGTGCCACGAACACATAAATCGCGCCTTGCTGCGCAAACCAAAAGCCCAGCTTAAATCCGAAAAACTGAATCTGATTAAGCACGTCAACAAACAGGATCCCCGCACCAAACGATACGACGAACCATACAATAAGCAGCTTCACCAAAAGAGAGAGGTTCTCTTTCCAGTAAGCGACTTTGTCTTCGTCACTTCTAAATGCCATTATATTTCCCCTCTTACCAGGTTAATTAATTGTTTCTTTTTTACATTTCGCCAACCAATGGTTTTTTCTGTGGTCTGTCGTTTCTGCGACAACGCCCAGATAACAGAAAAAACCTTTGCTATAGCGGCTTTTATTTACTCTAGACCTGGTCAGGGAATCTACAAATGCGACGATGGTCGTAGGCGCATCCGTAGCAATAAAGGATAGAATTTAAACTATGATGTTAAACAGGTGTAAAAAACGATGACTTTTGGCTGGATTGCGCTGGCGCTGATTTATCTGGTGGGGCTGTTTTATATTGCACGCTGGGGCGATCGCAATTCACCTACGGCAAGGTGGCTGACCTCTCATCCGGCCATTTATTCACTGGCACTGGCAATTTACTGCACAGCCTGGACCTTCTTTGGCGCTGTGGGGCAGGCCAGCCAGTACTCCTGGGATTATCTGCCCATTCTGCTGGGGCCCATTCTGGTTTACCTTTTTGGGTACCGGTTTATCAAAAAGCTGATACTGGTAAGCAAAAAACAGCATATTACTACCGTGGCAGACTTTATCGCCTCCCGCTACGGCAAACGTCAGACCGTGGCATTATTGGTAACATTGATCGCTTTGCTGGCAACCATTCCCTACATCGCTTTGCAATTAAAAGCGATTGGTTCGATGTTTCAGTTGCTTACACAGCAGCCAAATACCCATATGATCATTATCGTGGCAACGCTGTTTATTGCGGTATTTGCGATTTATTTTGGCACCAAACAAACCGATGTCACTGAATACCGGCGTGGTTTGATGCTGGCAATTTCTTTTGAATCGTCCATCAAACTGCTGGCGCTGGTATTGGTGGCTATTGTTGGCTACACCGCGTGGGACAAGGCAGGTTCACAATCCATCTCTGATGCATTTTTTGCCAGAGCGGCTGCTGAGCAGCTCGGCTCGTTCAGCTTTATCTCACAGACGATTATGGCCGCAGCGGCTGTCATTTGTCTGCCAAGACAGTTCCACGTTGCCATTATTGACAATTTGAACCTGAGTCATCTGAAAACAGCACGCTGGTTATTTCCACTTTATCTGACCATTATCGCCACCGTGATTCCGGTAATAGCAGTGGCTGGCAATATTCTTTTTGACCAGAGTACCGTAGAGCCGGATACCTATGTATTGTCGCTTGCGATGTATTCCGAATCGCTTTTTCTGCAGATAATTGTTTTTATCGGGGGGCTGTCCGCGGCCACTGCGATGATCATTGTTGCTACCCTGACCTTAAGTACAATGCTAACCAACGATGTCGTATTACCCCGCGTATTTGCACTTAAGGATCACACACAAAGTAACCGCGATTACACGCGACACATCCGCTTTATCCGCAGGCTCATTATTGGCTTAATTCTGCTGTTAGCGTTTATCTACCATCAACAAATGACGTACAGCCGGTCTTTACACTCTATTGGCCTAATTGCATTTTCACTGGTTATACAGCTGCTTCCTGCTATTGCAGGTGGGCTTTACTGGAAACGAGGCCATGCTCACGGCGTATACGCAGGTCTGCTGGTGGGTCTGACAACCTGGATACTGTGGCTGGTGCTGCCAATCCTCAATACCGATGCGCCGGCGCAGGCGCAAAATGAGCTTCACAGTCAGGGTGCCATGATCAGTCTGGCGGCCAATATTATGACTTATATTGGATTCAGTCTGTTCGCGCCGGCGCGACTGATTGATAAAATTCAGGCCGAAGCCTTTGTCTCTCCGGCAGATGCCAGTCCCACCGCCCGGGGTAAGCATCCCATCACCACCACCGCTGATGACCTCATTACGCTGCTGTCGACGTTTATGGGCAGTGGTCGCTGTGAGCAGCTTATTGCTGACTATGAACAGCTCAACGATGTTCAGATTTCCCGCAACACCATTCCGGATGAGGATTTCATGTCCTTTTGTGAGCGGGCCCTGGGCGGGGTAATCGGTGCAGCCAGCGCGAAGGTACTCATTGACAGTATCACCCGGGGTAAAAAGCTCGACTTTGCCGAAGTCATTAACTTTTTCGACGATACCACCCAGGCCATGCAGTTTAATATGACCGCGCTGCTTACCTCGCTGGAAAACATCGACCAGGGTATCAGTGTGGTGGATAAGCATCTCAATATGGTGGCCTGGAATAAAAAGTACACCACGTTATACCCCTACCCTCAGGGCATGCTAACGGTAGGTACACCGGTTGAAAAACTGGTGAAGTATAACGCTGAACAAGGTGAGTTTGGCGCAGGTGACATCAGTGAACAGGTGGAAAAGCGCATGGAGCACCTGCGTGCCGGAACACCGCATCGGTTCACCCGCCAGCGCGGCGATGGCAGGGTCATTGAGATGGTGGGCAACCCGCTCCCCGGCGGGGGCTTTGTAACCAGTTTTACTGATATCACCGGCCACATTGAAATTCAGCAGGCGCTGGAAGAATCTAATATTGATTTGGAAGCCAGAATTAAAAAGCGTACTGAGGAAGTCCACTCGATTAATGCCGAGCTTCGACTGGAAATTGAGCGTCGTTCAGAGGCAGAAAAAGAGCTGATCCGCGCGCGTAAAGCAGCTGAAGATGCCAATGCCAGTAAAACCCGTTTTCTTGCGTTGGCCAGTCATGACGTTTTACAGCCACTAAATGCTGCCAAACTGTATGTCAGTGCGCTGGAAGAGGCGAGCCTTTCGGGCAACATGCAGGATATCGTGAAAAAGCTCTCCCATAGCGTGTCATCCAGTGAAACGCTGATTGCTACCCTGCTGGATATCGCCAGACTTGATCAGGGTGAATTAAAGCCCAGTCTGGAGCCTGTGAATGTGCGCGAGCTCCTTACGCCGCTGGCCGATGAGATGAAGATGCGCGCCGGCGAAAAGCAGCTACGCCTGCGCGCAAGCATAAATGATTGCTGGGCAATGGCAGATAAAACCTACCTTTATCGTGTGGTGCAGAACCTGTTGTCCAATGCGGTTAAGTACACTCCGTCGGGTCGCGTATTACTGCATGTGTATGCCTATGATAAGCACATTATTATCAAAGTATACGATTCAGGCGTAGGTATATCCAAAGAACACCAGGGCCTGATATTCAGCGACTTTTATCGTACCAATGACACCCAGGGTCAGGGCGTCGGTCTTGGTCTTGGCGTGGTCAGACGCCTTAGTACCCAAATGAAAGGAAATATCAGCGTCAACTCTACGCCCGGGAAAGGCAGTTGCTTTTCACTCACTCTGCCGCAGGCCTCTCAGCGACAGAAAAACCTGCCCAATCGTATTGGTCGCCCTGCCCAGTTTCAGGGCTTGCGGGTGCTATGTGTCGATGATCAGCAGGAAAATCTTGATGCGCTTCGCACACTGTTAGAAAAATGGGGTGTTAAAGTGGTGACTGCCGATAACTGGGATGATGCATTGACCCAGGCCGAGATATTTTCACCACAGATCTTGCTGATGGATTACCAGTTAAGCGAGCATCAAAATGGGCTGGAGCTGATTGATGCCATTCGTCAGCATCTTAATATTGTCCTTCCGGCAACACTGATTACCGCTAATCAGGAACAATCACTGCTCGATGCAGCCAGGGAGCAAGGGGTAAATTATTTAAGTAAACCGATAAAGCCTGCCAAGCTGAGAGCTTTACTGCAGAGTATGACCCGCTATATTAAAGAGGCAACGGTCAAAAATTAAAAATATGTCTGGTATCACAAAACTTTACGGTCGTTACCATGAATTTATTTTGCTTAGCGGTAATGTCATCCCGTGATACCTTCAAACTTTTGTGTTGCGCAATCAGTACAAAAGTTAAACTATAACACTGATATTAAGGAACCTTGCGATGCGTATCGCAATACTCTCAAGAAACCCGAAACTTTATTCTACCAAACGACTGCAGGAAGCCGGTCAACAGCGCGGACATGAAATAGATGTCATTGACACTATGCATTGCTATATGGACATCACCAGTGCGCGGCCTTCTGTTCGCTATAAAGGAAAAAGACTGCCTAAGTATGATGCTGTTATTCCGCGAATCGGCGCGTCGGTCAGCTTTTATGGCACGTCGGTAGTCAGACAGTTTGAAATGATGGGTACATACAGCATTAACGAATCGGTGGCCATTAGTCGCTCAAGAGACAAGCTTCGCTCATTACAGTTACTGTCACGTAAAGGCATCGGCATGCCCCGTACCGGGTTTGCTCACCATCCTGATAAGATTGATGACTTGATTAAGAACGTGGGTGGCGCCCCGGTGGTCATTAAATTACTGGAAGGAACCCAGGGAATTGGTGTAGTACTGGCCGATACCACAAAGGCAGCCGAGTCCATCATTGAAGCCTTCATGGGGCTTAATGCCAGTATTCTGGTGCAGGAATACATTAAAGAAGCTGGTGGGTCGGATATTCGTTGCTTTGTGGTGGGCGGCAAAGTGGTTGCGGCAATGAAACGACAGGCTGCCCCTGGCGAGTTTCGCTCGAACCTGCATCGCGGTGGCTCTGCCAGCCTGACACGCTTGTCGCCTGATGAGCGCAAGTGTGCGGTGGATGCAGCCAGAACTATGGGGCTGAATTGTTGCGGTGTCGATATCCTGCGCTCCAACAATGGGCCGGTGGTCATGGAAGTGAATTCATCGCCGGGGCTGGAAGGCATTGAAAATGCCACCAGCAAAGATGTGGCGGGCATGATAATTGAGTTCATTGAAAAAAATGCGACACCTAATAAAACAAAAACACGAGGGAAAGGCTAGTGGCAGAAGCTGATTTAGTCATCGGGGGTGTTGCTGTCTCTCCCGGGCAAACGACCAAAATTCAGCTAGAAATGCCGCCGTTATATACGGCGACAAATATGAGTATTCCGGTCTATGTAAAGCGTGGAAAGCGCCCGGGCCCGACGATGTTTGTCAGTGCAGCCATCCATGGTGATGAGCTCAATGGTATTGAAATCGTCGGGCGTCTGATCCGCTCGAAATCCATCGAGCGGATGCGCGGAACATTAATCGCTGTGCCGATGGTCAATGTGTACGGGGTGCTTAACCAGTCCCGCTATCTGCCAGACCGTCGGGATTTGAACCGATGCTTTCCCGGTAGTAAAAAAGGCTCTCTGGCTGCCAGGCTGGCCCACCTGTTTTTTACAGAGGTCGTCTGCAAGTGTGATGTAGGTATCGATCTGCACACCGGCGCCATCCATCGCAGTAACATTCCTCAGATTCGGGCGAATCTGGATGATGAGGAAGTGATGGAGATGGCCAAAGCCTTCGGTGTACCGGTTGTTTTAAACGCGGACATTCGCGATGGTTCGCTGCGTCAGGCGGCCAGTGAAGCAGGCGTGAAAATGTTACTTTATGAAGCCGGTCAGGCGCTTCGCTATGACGAGTTCTCTGTCAGAGCCGGCGTTAAAGGCGTTATCAACACCATGCGTCATTTGGGGATGTTGAACAAGCGTAAAAGTAAAGGGCATGACATACAGCGCTTTATCGCTCATCAAAGTGGTTGGGTGCGTGCATCAGAAAGCGGATTTGTCACGCACCTGGCGCAGTTGGGGGATCACGTTGAAAAAGGTGATAAGTTGGCCGTTATTGCCGATCCGTTCGGAGAACCGCAAGACACCGTTATCTGCCCTGCTGAGGGTGTGGTTATCGGCAAACAGAATATCCCCCTGGCGCAGGAAGGCGAGGCAATTTATCATGTTGCCTATTTTAGCCGCGCTGAAGCGGTTGCAGAGCATGTGGAGCTACTCCAGGATAGCCTGGTACCCACAGAGCAAGCAGTTTCTGAATAAAGGAATTGAGTAGTGAGTACATCTGATACACAACAAAAAAGCATTGTCGGCGCGCTCGAGTTATGCAATTTGCCAGATTTTGAAATATTATCTCTGCATGTACGCGTCGATAGTGGCGCCGCCACCTCATCGCTACACGTCGATAATATTGAAGAATTCGATAAAGACGGTGATTTGTGGGTAAGCTTTGATATTCACCCTGATATTCACAATGTCGACACCGTCACCCGCCGACAAGCAAAGGTGTTGGCGCAAAAGCGGGTAAAAAGCTCTACCGCAACCCGCGAGCGCCGGTATGTCATACAGACTCCGATTGAAATGGCCGGTCAGCGCTGGCAGATCCAGCTAACGTTAACAGACCGTTCGGAAATGACGTATCTGATGTTGCTGGGTCGTGAAGCAATGGCAGGCCGACTGATTGTCGACCCGGAATTTGACTATTTGCTGTCTGCAGAAGCTGAGTGAACGCTGAGTCATCAGGTGTTTACGCCAGGTAGTCAGGTTCGCTGCTCTGGTGGCTCCAGTTCTAACTGAGATGCTATCAGAACGGCCTGAGTACGGTTGTTAATACCGAGTTTTTTAAAAATAGCGGTGACGTGTGCTTTGACCGTCGCCTCTGCTATATCCAGGTTGTAGCCAATCTGTTTGTTGAGCAGTCCGTCACGCATATAGCAAAGCACCTTGTACTGCGACGGCGTCAGGCTTGAAACCTTATCAGCCAGCTCGCTGAAGCTTTCATCCACTTCTTCAAGGTGATCGGTGACCGATTCAGGCACCCAGATGTCGCCGTCCAGAATAACCTGTACCGCTTCGGCAATATCAGCGGAGCTGGCTGTCTTTGGAATAAACCCCAACGCGCCAACGCCAACTATCTTAGAGATTATGGCCGCATCTTCAGTTCCTGAAACCACTGCAACCGGTAACCCGGGAAAGAGCTTTCTGATATGTAGCAATCCGAATAAATCGTTGCTGCCAGGCATATGAAGATCCAGCAGCAATAAATCGATATCTTCGCTTTGTAATAACGAAACGGTGTGGTTAAGGTCGCCGGCCTCAAGCACCCTCAAGTCCGGCAGATTCAGCGATAACGCGCCTTTTAGCGCATCCCGATAGAGCGGATGATCATCTGCAATAAGCAGCGTTATCATGATGTTCCCTTACTTATTAAGCCTCTGCTCAATGAGTGTATCAACAACTGACGGATCCGCCAATGTGGATGTATCGCCAAGCTGATCATGTTCATTGGCCGCAATTTTACGCAGGATGCGACGCATAATCTTTCCTGAACGTGTTTTTGGCGGCCCCACGGACCATTGGATCATGTCTGGTGTCGCAATCGGGCTTAGCTCCTGTCGTACCCAGTCACGAAGCTCTTTAGTCAGTGCTTCATCAGGCTCCACTCCCTCATTAGGCGTAACGTAAACATAAATGCCCTGCCCTTTGATGTCGTGGGGATATCCTACTACCGCAGCTTCGGCGACCTTACTGTGCGCCACCAGAGCACTTTCAATCTCGGCAGTACCTAAACGGTGACCAGATACATTAAGTACATCATCGACCCTGCCGGTTATCCAGTAATAGCCGTCTTCATCACGTCGCGCACCGTCACCGGTGAAATAGACTCCCTGGTAGGCACTGAAATACGTGTTGATAAAGCGCTCATGGTCACCATAAACCGTTCGGGCCTGGCTGGGCCAGCTATCCTTAATAACCAGATTACCCTCGGCCTCACCATCCAGTTCATTACCATCAGCGTCAAACAGCGCGGGCTGAATACCGAAGAAAGGGCGTGTGGCGGAGCCCGGCTTGAGCGCGGTGGCACCTGGTAGTGGCGTAATCATATGACCGCCCGTTTCAGTCTGCCACCAGGTATCCATGATGGGACAGCGACTTTGGCCCAGAACGCGATAATACCACTCCCAGGCTTCCGGATTGATGGGCTCACCTACCGTTCCCAAAATTCTCAGGGACGACAAATCGCAGCCTTCCGCCGGTTTATCGCCATGTGCCATCAGCGCTCTGATAGCTGTGGGTGCGGTATAAAAACTGTTGACCTTATATTTCTCAATCACCTGTGCGATGCGTCTTACATCCGGATAAGTAGGCACACCCTCAAAGAAAACCTGCGAGGCGCCATTGATCATCGGCCCGTATACCATGTAGCTATGTCCGGTGATCCAGCCTACATCTGCTGAACACCAGTAAACATCATCCTGCTGGTAATCGAACGCATATTTGAATGTAAGGGCGGTATACAACAGGTAACCACCAGTTGTGTGAACAACACCTTTAGGTGTGCCTGTAGAGCCGGATGTATACAGAATAAACAGCGGGTCTTCTGCATTCATCACTTCTGGTTCACATTGCGCTGAGCAGTCATCCACAAGCGCTTCCCAGGCGACATCTAAATCATCATTCCAGGCCACATCGCCACCGGTCAGTTTGTGGCAGATCACACTGGTGATAGAGGGACACGCACCGTTGGATAACGCTTTATCGACATTCTGTTTAAGCGGTACACTACGCCCACCCCGGCGGCCTTCGTCACAGGTGATAACCACTTTAGCTGCGCTGTCGTTAATGCGGTCAGCTATCGCATTGGGCGAGAAGCCGCCGAATATGACCGAGTGTACTGCACCGATTCTGGCACAAGCAAGCATCGCATATGCAGCATGAGGCACCATTGGCATGTAGATGGCAACACGGTCGCCTTTGCCTACGCCCAGCTTTTTAAGACCGTTAGCCAGCTTGCACACTTCATAATGAAGCTGCTGGTAGGTGATCTCTTCGCTGTCTTCGGGGGAATCACCCTCCCAATACAGCGCAACTTTTTTGGCATTCTTCGCAAGGTGACGGTCAATACAGTTGTAACTGGCATTGATTTCACCGTCCTCAAACCATTTGATGGACACGTCGTCTTTACCGAAATGTGTATTTTTCACTTTGGAAGGCTTGGTATACCAATCAAGAAATTCGGCATGTTTACCCCAAAATCCTGACGGATCCTCTACCGATTCCTTGTACATTTGCGTATATTGCGCTTCGTCCAAATGGGTGGATTGCTTAATTTGTTCGGGAACAGGATACGTCTTACTGGCAGTCATAATGTGCGCCTCCTGTTTTAAAATTCAATTTCAGCATATAGATACATCAATGTAGCGGGTATTGATTAAAGCAAAATGAGACTTTGGTCTTACCGCAAACAGTCGGTTAATCAACTGACTAAGTTTTGCACTTGCGACTTTGGTCTTATGCGACCATCCGCTTATTTCCAATAAACCGTTAATAGTCCACCCTAACAGACATTCACGATATTTTAACATAATTGTAACCAATCACATGTAGACGGGACAGACTGATGAAACACACAATGAAAAAAACCGCCGTCGTTTGCGCATTGTCTTCGCTGGGATTTTGTGCAAGTGCTGCCACATTGGGCAATACCAATGTTGCTTTCTCTGGCTATATCAAAGCAGACGCAATGGTCTCAGATTACTCTGACGGATCGTTACCTTCAGGGAGCATTGGACGCGACTTTTATATTCCCTCGTTAACGCCCGTAGGCGGGCCTGATGAAGATGTGCAGTTTGATGCACACATCAAGCAGTCTCGCTTTCGCTTTGCTACAGAAACCCCTACTGAAAGTGGCGATAGTATCAAAGGTGTGCTTGAGCTGGACTTTATAGTAACCAGCGGTGGTGATGAACGTATCAGTAACTCTTATTTACCGCGGGTTCGTCACGCCTACCTGCAATACAAAAACTGGCTGGTAGGTCAAACCTGGACCACCTTTATGGATGTATCCATATTGCCTGACTCGCTGGATTTCATCGGCGTCACCGATGGCGTTACATTCGGTCGCCAGACCATGGTCCGGTATACCAATGGCGGGCTGGAAGTGGCGCTTGAAAACCCGGAAACCACTGTCACACCGTTTGGTGGCGGTAGCCGCATTGTCGCTGATGATAACTCAGTACCAGACCTTATTGCTGCGTACACTATTCGCGATGACTGGGGGCATTTTAAAGTTGCCGGCTTAATGCGTCAGCTATCATACAATGATGGTGCGTTAGTGGATGCGGATGAGACCGGATACGGCATTGCGTTATCAAGCAAAATTAATCTGGGTGCCGACGATATTCGCATGATGTTTAATACCGGCGCAGGCATGGGCCGCTACTCTGCCCTGAACTCTGCAAATGGCGCGGTGATTAATCAGAATAATGATCTTGAGACCATTGATTCTTACGGTTATTCCATTGCTTACCGCCATGCTTGGAGCGAGCGCTCAGCTTCATCAATCATGTTTTCAGCGTTAAACGTGGATAACGATACCAGCCTGACCGGTATGGGTGTGACTGAAAGCTCTTACAGCACTCGCGTAAATTACCTGTACTCTCCGGTAAGCGCACTAACGCTGGGTGCAGAATACGCGTTCGCCAAGCGCGAAGTAGAATCGGGTCTTGAGGGCGATATGAATCGCATTCAGGTGTCTGCAAAATACGCGTTCTAACACGCCGTTGCTTAAGGGCGTCGCGTACGCCCTTAATCTTCTGTGTTCGCCTACCGCGATTATAAAGCTAACGCCATCTGGATATCGCATCGGGCATAAGGTGACGCTGCGCCCTTTACCTCGGTAAACCCCAGCTTCTTGTACAGATTAATGGCTGCAGTCAACTGACGGTTACTCTCCAGATAGAGCTGTGAAGCACCTTTATCAAGCGCAGCATCAATGACTGCCTGCCCCAACATATACCCTACCCCCATCCCCTGACATACTGGCGATACTGCCATTTTTGCCAGCTCGAACTGACGGTCATTCATTTTGATCATCGCACAGGTTCCAACAACGTCCTTATTTATGATGGCAAGCAGGATGCTTCCTCCTTGCGAAATAATCTTGTCGGGATTTTCCAGCGATGCATAGTCAGAAGGTTCCATTTCAAAAAACTGCTCTATCCATTGTTTATTGAGATCGTAAAACGCCTGAGCGTGCTGCCTTTGGTAGGGAACGATCTGAACAGATTGCTGATTAAAGCGTTGCGCGCTTATCTTTGTCCGTTGTGATAGCGATTTTCTGCGCAGTGCTGTTTCAAACGCATCGACCAACGCCATAAATTCAGGATGAACACTGTTTGTCAGTAACTGCATGGCATTACCTACATCACGGGTCTGCGCGTGTAAGTCTGGCAGCATTTTCTGTGCTTTAGGCGTTAAGCTGATGAGCGTTGAACGTTTATCCTGTTCGCTGGGTGCTGTAGTTACCAGGGCGCGCTCTCGCATTTGCCTTACAATCTTGCTGACAAATACATGCGAATGGCCGGTCTGTTCAGCAAGCGCCTTTATACTGGATTGAGACCTCTGCGACAGCACCATAATCACTGGGAACCAGCTTGGCTCTATATCAACATTGTATGAATGATATATTGAACCTGCGTCGGAAGAGAGCATTTCAGCCAAACGACGTAACCGGCTACCCAAGGCTGCTTCAGCCAACTGTTTAAGCAAATCCGACATGTTAACCCCGCAACTATGTAACTAGTTACATAGTTATCCGAAGTAATTGTTTTGTCAATGTGAGTTCACAATATTAATGTTGATCAGGTGCTGGGGATTGAGTCAGGTTTAGAGCAGCAAGGACACAAGCAATGCGACACTGTGAATATCAGTGCAGAGCTACAGAGGCGGCCGTAACCGCCTTAGTAATTAGCTTTAGAATGCGATGGGATACCGCCGCATGGTTTCGTCGACAGATTGCAGGGTTTCTGCTGACAGTGTGATGCTGAACGCTTCTATATTTTCTTTTAACTGAGCCGTTGATGTAGCTCCGATAATGGTTGACGTAACACCCGGTACTTGCTGACACCACGCAAGAGCCAGCTGAGATGGCGTGATACCGGCATTCCTCGCGATGTTGATATATTCGTCGGTAGCCGCTCGTGCCAGAGCTGTATCCCTGAACAACCCTTGTCGCTGAACAAAGGTCCAGCGAGAGCCTTCTGGCCGCGCGCCGCCCTGGTATTTTCCACTGAGTAATCCAGTGGCCAGCGGTGACCACGGAAGGTATGCAATATCTTCTAGATGACACATTTCGATAAGATAAGGCCAGTCTTTAGCATGCAGCAAATTAAATTCATTTTGAATGGATACCGGACGCGGCACACCCGTTTCATCGCAAAGCTTCAGAAAGGTATGGATCCCCCACGGCGTGTCATCAGATAACCCCCAATGGCGGATTTTGCCGCTTTGTATGGCGTCACCCAGGGCCAGAACGATGCTTCGCATCTCTTCAATTTCCTGCGCTTTGTTGAGCTGCGTTGGGTCTGTCATACCAACCCACTGCTTGCCAAAATGCGGGGAGGTGCGATTAGGCCAATGCAGCTGATACACATCAATAGCATCGGTTTGTAGGCGTGCCAGCGATGCTTCTATCGCAGGCATGATGGCATCGCCGGTGATATTTTTTGCATCACGGATCCACTCAATACCGCCCCCGGCGATTTTTGTCATGACGATAAGATCCTGACGTTTTTGCTGGTTTCGGGAAAGCCAGTCGCCGATACACCGCTCTGTATCCGCGTAGGTGGGGGCATTAGGCGGTACCGGATACATTTCAGCAGTGTCCAGCACATTGATGCCCGCATCCAGCGCCATACCCATTTGCTCATCAGCATCCTTCTGACTATTCTGGATGCCCCAGGTCATGGTGCCTAAACAAATTTCTGAAACAGAGAGCTCACTGCTTCCTAACTGGTGATATTTCATTGTTCTCCCGAAGATGACTGCTGTCATTCTGCTGATTGTCGCGATGTTGCTGTTTCAGCGCTGCCTGTGTTTCGGCCAGTTCCAGTTCCATATTACGTCGTGACTCGACCATTTCGTTGGCCAGCTCAGCTAAGGATTTAAATTCTGCAAAACCGAGTTGTTTCGGATCGATTCTTTGATACTGGCGCTTACAGCGGTAAAAAAACATAACAAAATTAGCAAACGCGCTGTGAAAAGTCGCGAAGCTTTTGACCAATAACAGAATCAGTACGACTGAAGTGGACAAAGCGATACTCAGGCTATAAAAACGAACCTGGTCAGTTTGAGCTTTGATCAGAGGCTGAAAAGCCGTATCAATGTGTTCAAGCTGCGCTTCGACATCATGGGCCTGCTGCCTGAATTCCCCCCTCAGCCCCTCGTTATGCGTTATTCCCATGGCTTTTGTGGCAGTGGCAAGCCGGGTAAAAAGTGTTGTGTAGGTATTAAGATGCTGTCTTTCATTATCAGTTTCTGACTGCAGTGCCAGTTTTTCTGTTAACCGATAAAAGCGTGTCGATGATTGCTTATCATTGAATAGCATATACTCACGAGCTGCCACCCGTGCTTCTGCAAGAATGTTTGCACCAGCGACGACCGGCGCCAGCTGTTGCTCCACCCTCGCCAGCTCACCTTTGAGTCCCAATGTTTTTGTCAGACCAATTTCTGTCTGAAGCTGAACTACCTGGTCAAATAGCCGCTGGTAGTCGAACATACTTTGTGCCAGCTGACCAGCCAGCTCATCAGAGTAACCATGCGCTTTCATCATGGGCACAAAGTCGGCTAGATGGTGATTGAATATCTCGGCACGGCGGGCAAACCGATGGTAATAGTCGATTTCATTACGTAGCAGGAAATCTTTTTCATGCCTGCGCATCTGTAATAAATCCTGCCCTAATCGTAGCAGCTGTTCGCGCTGCAGATGCAGTGACACCAGCTTTTGTGTAAAAAAGTGCTGACTGACAACCAGCAAGGACATTCCCATTACACAGATCAAAAGCATTAATAACAGTCGGGATTTAATCGAATCAAACTTCATGTTCGCGTACCGCTTAATGACAAAACACTAACTGTAAGCAGCAAATATGAACAAAGCATTGCAGTGGCATCAAAAGTAGCAGGTATAGGCAAATGTTTAGCGTCGCAACTCGATGCTTTGGTCTTCACCCAGGAACGTGTGTTGCTGGCTAAATTAGGTAATAGGCATTGCTGAATAGCTTTTTGGATATGGACAGGCAGCTCAGCGACCTTTTTTTAAGTGACTAGATGTCAGCTAAGATTATTCAAAAATCTTCGATAAGGCCGACATGGATGTCGGAAGT
>CAZOYR010000006.1:0-211 GCA_964584105.1 uncultured Alteromonas sp. | reverse complement strand
TTGGATATGGACAGACCGCTTGTGCGAATTTTCCTGTGCGTGCGTGTCAGCCAGACTGACTCACCAGCCCTCGTGAGCTGTCTGTACCGATTGAAATATCACATACGGCGGAACTCCATTCTCCTTACTGCGCTGGCTTTGACGCGCTAATTGCGCATTGACGTGGCGCTAGAGACGTGCAAATGTATTTCTACAAGGATTTCTGCCCTTC
>CAZOYR010000005.1:59224-63028 GCA_964584105.1 uncultured Alteromonas sp. | reverse complement strand
GAGCGACGGACTGTTAATCCGCAGGTCCCCCGTTCGAGTCGGGGAGGGGGAGCCAGTCTCTTTATATTCCAATGCTTTCTACCGCAAATTGCATTCTTTAACCCAGCGTTACTTCCTCATTTACATACAATTTTCTATTTTCTGCCGTCAGATTAAATAACCTTAGTCTTATCAAGTTGTTAATCACTCTACAAACAGCGATAATAGACAACTGTATTTTGAGGCTAATCCTCTGTCAGACGTCTGACAAACTCAAACGCCCTCTTTGAACTGCGTGGAGCATCAGCTAGCAACATGACCGATTTTCTTTTGCTACTTGTTGGAACAGTACTGGTCAATAACTTCGTACTGGTGAAGTTTCTCGGGTTATGCCCTTTTATGGGGGTATCCAGTAAACTTGAAACGGCCATCGGCATGTCGATGGCGACCACGTTTGTGCTCACGCTGGCATCAGTATCAAGCTATCTGGTAGAAACCTACATTTTGCAGCCTTTGGGTATCGGCTACTTACGTACCCTCGCCTTTATTCTGGTTATTGCAGTGGTGGTTCAATTTACTGAAATGGTGGTTCATAAAACGAGCCCAACCCTCTATCGCTTACTGGGGATATTTCTTCCCTTAATCACCACTAACTGTGCTGTACTCGGCGTCGCGCTGCTTAATCTGACAGAGCAGCACAATTTTATGCAAAGTCTTGTTTATGGGTTTGGTGCAGCGGTCGGCTTCTCTCTGGTACTTATTCTGTTTGCCGCTATGCGCGAACGCCTGGCAGCGGCAGATGTGCCCACACCGTTTAAAGGGGCATCCATTGCGATGGTCACTGCAGGGTTAATGTCGCTGGCATTTATGGGCTTTAGCGGATTGGTGAAAGTGTAATGAGTATGACTGTTGCACTTATAGCCATCGGATTGCTGGCATTGATTTTCGGCTTAGTACTGGGTTATGCCAGTGTGAAGTTTAAGGTGGAAGGCGATCCGCTGGTAGATCAAATCGATGAAATATTACCTCAGACGCAATGCGGCCAGTGCGGCTATCCCGGCTGTCGTCCCTATGCCGATGCAATCGCAAACGGCGACGAAATTAATAAGTGCCCCCCGGGCGGTGAATCCACCATAAAAAAACTGGCAGATCTGATGGGTGTTGAGCCCAAGCCCCTGGACGCCGCCCATGGCGAGGAAGACGAAAAGAAAGTCGCGTTCATTCGCGAAGATGAGTGTATAGGCTGTACTAAATGTATCCAGGCTTGTCCGGTCGATGCCATTCTTGGCGCAGCAAAACACATGCACACTGTCATAACAGAAGAATGTACCGGCTGCGATCTGTGTGTCGATCCCTGCCCTGTTGACTGTATTGATATGGTGCCGGTATCCCCAACCACCACATCCTGGACATGGGATTTTGATAAGACGCCGAAAGGCGATATACCGGTGAAGGTGGTATCGTAGTATGAGTGCCAGTTTTGAACAGATAGTCAGTAAACTGACATCCGGCGAACTATACGACTTCCCCGGTGGCGTGCATCCGCAAGATAAAAAATCTATTTCGAATAACGCGGCAATCAGACGCGTCCCGTTACCTGAAAAGTTAATCATACCGGTTCGACAGCATGTTGGCACAGAAGGCCGCCTGGCGGTGAGTGTGGGCGACGCCGTTAAGAAAGGACAGGCGCTAACCCGCAGTTCCCATCCATTTGCGATTCCTGTTCATGCGCCAACGTCGGGCACGGTGACGGATATTGGGCAGCATATTACGGCACATCCCAGTGGCTTGCGCGAACAAGCTATTGTTATCCAGCCTGACGGTGAAGAAACCTGGACAGCACTGACACCGCTTTCAGATTATGCCTCCAGAGAACCCGCCTCAGTCATTGAAGCACTCTGTGATGCGGGCATATCAGGTATGGGAGGTGCCGGCTTTCCAACTCACATTAAGGCGAGCGGCACCAAAAAAATTGAATTTATTGTCATTAACGGCGTTGAGTGTGAACCCTACATCACGGCTGACGATCGATTAATGCGCGAGCACGCCTGGCAAATCAGACAAGGAGCGGATGTACTCTCTCACCTGGTCAAGCCGCAACTTATCATCGTAGCGATCGAAGACAATAAGCCAGAAGCGTTGGAAGCGATGAAGATCGCCTGTAAAGACAATTCTGCAATTAAGGTAGTGTCTGTTCCAACCAAGTATCCCGCTGGCGGTGAAAAGCAGCTTATCCAGGTTCTCACCGGACGTGAAGTGCCCCGTGACGGCTTGCCGGCTGATATCGGCGTGTTGATGTTTAATGTGGGTACCTGCTATGCGATTGCCGATGCCGTTTTTCATGGAAAACCACTGATTGAACGGGTTGTGACGCTGACCGGCGAAGCTATTGAGAAGCCGGGTAATGTATGGGCATTGATCGGCACGCCGGTCAATCACCTGCTCGGTGAAGCCCAATACAACAGTAAAAAGCAGCGCGATCCACAAGTGGTAATGGGCGGGCCAATGATGGGTTTCACCCTCAATGATGCCGATGTACCTGTCGTAAAAATTACTAACTGTTTGTTAATACCCGGTAAGGGCGAGCTCGTCGATGATACTCACGAACGCGCGTGCATAAGATGCAGCGCCTGTGCAGACGCCTGCCCTGCAACCTTGTTGCCGCAGCAATTATTCTGGCATGCGAAAGCGCAGGAATATGAAAAGGCGCAGGAATACAATCTTTTTGATTGTATCGAATGTGGAGCATGTGCCTACGTGTGCCCGAGTGAAATTCCACTTGTACACTATTACCGGCAAGCTAAATCGGCTATCCGACAACAGCGGGATGAAAAAGCCCGGGCTGAAAAAGCCAAAGAACGCTTTGAGGCGCGTAAAGCGCGCCTTGAACGTGAAAAGATTGAGCGCGAAGAAAAGCACAAACGCGCCAAAGAGGCCAGAGCGAAGACCGCCTCCGCGGGAGCGCCTAAAGATAAAGTTGCTGCAGCGCTGGCAAGAGCCAAATCCAAGCGTGCTGAAAATGCTGCAGCTGAGTCAGCCGAGACTTCACCGCAATCGGACAAGCAAGCGAAGGTTGCCGCCGCGATAGCGCGCGCTAAAGCCAAAAAGGCAGAGCAAGCCCCTCAACAGGCTGATGCAGAGCAAATTCAACAGGCGTCGATGCCTGCAACTGATGATGTGACCAGCGAACCTGAGAAAACAGAAAAGCAGCAACGTGTGGCCGCGGCGGTCGCGCGTGCTAAAGCCAAAAAAGCCCAGCGCGATAATCCTCAGGCGCGAGATGGTTCCGAGTCACAGGCGGCAGGAGCCTCATCACAAGATGAGTCTGTATCTGCGCCAGAAACTGCAGAAAGCGAAAAACAACAACGCATTGCCGCAGCTGTCGCGCGTGCTAAAGCCAAAAAAGCCCAGCGCGATAATTCTCAGGCGCAGGATAGTTCTGCGTTGCAGGCGGCAGAAACATCTGCACAGGATGAGTCTGTATCTGCGCCCGAAACTGCAGAAAGCGAGAAGCAACAACGCATCGCCGCAGCTGTTGCGCGTGCTAAAGCCAAAAAAGCACAGCGCGATAACCCTCGGGCGCAAGATAGTTCTGCGTCGCAGGCGGCAGAAACATCAACACCGGATGGGTCTGCATCTGCGCCAGAAACTGCAGAAAGCGAAAAACAACAACGTATTGCTGCGGCGGTCGCGCGTGCTAAAGCCAAAAAAGCCCAGCGCGATAACCCTCAGGCGCAAGATAGTTCTGCGTCGCAGACGGCAGAAACATTACCAAAAGATGGGTCTGCATCTGAGCCAGAAACTGCAGAAAGCGAAAAACAACAA
>CAZOYR010000005.1:3957-59124 GCA_964584105.1 uncultured Alteromonas sp. | reverse complement strand
CAGCGCGATAAGCAAGACGAGAACAATAGTTAACATGAAACTAACCTTATCCAGCTCTCCCCACCAGCGTGTCCACAGAGATACCGGCCAAATTATGCGCCTGGTCATTTACGCAATGGCCCCGGCTATGGTGTTGCAGATGTTCTTTTTTGGCTGGGGCTTGTTGATCCAGGCTGCGATCGCTGTACTGACTGCTGTTGCAACAGAGGCAGCTTTTCTGGCACTGCGTCACAAACCGGTCGGGCGAGCCTTAAGTGATTACAGTGCAGTACTTACCGCACTGCTTCTGGCTGTAAGCATCCCCCCGGCACTCCCCTGGTGGATGACAGTATTAGGAACATTTTGTGCTATCGCTATTGCCAAGCAGCTGTACGGTGGATTGGGCTTTAACATGTTCAATCCGGCCATGATTGCCTATGTTATTCTGCTAATCTCCTTCCCGGTAGCAATGACTATGTGGTTGCCGCCGCAACAGTTTCTTATCGAGCCACTGTCTTTTGCAGATACGCTAAGTCTTATATTTACCGGCTATACGCAGTCCGGCATGGATATCGTGCAGCTACGAACTGTGGTTGACGGGGTAACGATGGCCACGCCGCTGGATGCTGTAAAAACCGGCCTGACGCAAAGCCAGACCTATACTGAGACGTTGCAGTCTCCTATTTTTGAAGGCGGGCTTGCTTCCAGCCTCGGTGCAGCATGGTCCTGGATCGCATTGGCCTATTTGGCTGGCGGGCTGTTTTTACTGAAAGCCCGAGTAATCAACTGGCATATCCCGGTCGCCATGATTGCCAGTGTTATTGTTTTTTCTGGTTTTCTACATCTGCTGGATATGGACCGCTATGCATCACCTTTATTCCATGTGTTTAACGGAAGCCTGTTAATCGGGGCGTTCTTTATTGCCACCGACCCAGTCTCGGCCTCAACCACGAATAAGGGAAGACTTATTTTCGCCGCTGCCATTGGCTTCTGGCTCGTAATCATCAGAACCTTTGGTGGCTATCCCGACGCCGTGGCGTTTGCGGTAATTATTATGAATATGGCGGTGCCGTTAATCGACTATTACACCCGCCCCAGAACTTACGGCCACAGTCCGCGTTCTGAAAAACGTAAACACAGGTAGCTTTTATGTTCAGAACATTAGCCACCAATGGTGGAATGCTCGGCGCCTTTGCAGTTATTACCACCGCATTGATCAGCCTGACATTTATCGGCACAGAAGATCGTATCGCGGAGCAGCAGCGAGCACGCTTACTTTCGGTATTAAATGAAGTCGTGCCGGCGTCAATGTATGACAATAAACTTTATGCCGATTGCACCGTAATCACAGCCGATGCGCTTGGTACAGAGAAGGCTCATCGCGTTTACCGGGCCCGGCGCGACGAGAGCCCTGTGGCACTGGTACTGCAGACCACAGCCCCAAATGGCTACAGCGGCAATATTGAGCTGGTAGTCGGAGTGGATACAACAATGACCGTACTGGGCGTCCGCACGCTGGCCCATCAGGAAACACCCGGGCTGGGTGATAAAATTGAACTTGCTGTCAGTGACTGGATCCGCACCTTCAGTGGGAAAACCTTTGATCCGGAGCAGCAACAAGCCTGGCAAGTTAAAAAAGATGGCGGCCAGTTTGACCAGTTTACCGGCGCTACTATCACGCCCCGGGCAGTCGTTGGCGCGGTGCGCCGCACGCTGGATTATGTTATTGAAAACCAGACTGCCCTTTTCGCTCAACCCGCTAATTGCAGTATCTCACAGTAACAGGAGAGCCCATGTCAGAATACACAACGCTCGCCGCCGATGGCATGTGGAAGAATAACCCTGCGCTGGTCCAGTTGCTCGGATTGTGCCCTTTATTAGCGGTTACGGCCACTGTCATCAATGGCCTGGGACTGGGGCTGGCAACCATGGCGGTGTTAATTGGGTCTAATGTAACGGTCTCACTGGTTCGCAATATTGTGCGAAACGAGATCCGCATTCCTATTTTTGTGATGGTCATCGCGTCGTTTGTGACAATCATTCAGTTGCTGATGAACGCATTCACCTACGAATTATATCTGGCACTGGGTATCTTCATTCCTCTGATTGTCACTAACTGCGCCATCATTGGTCGCGCTGAAGCGTTTGCGTCAAAAAACAAGGTTTTGCCTGCCGCCTTTGATGGCGTCATGATGGGACTTGGCTTTACCTTGGTACTGGTGCTTTTAGGTGGCATGCGTGAGCTACTTGGCGCTGGTACACTGCTATCAGGTGCCGACCGGCTGTTCGGGCCTGTCGCTAACAACTGGACGGTAACTGTTTTTGCAACCGAGCACCCGTTTTTACTGGCGATCTTACCCCCCGGCGCCTTTATCGGGATGGGGCTGTTGATCGCCGCAAAAAATGCTATCGATCAACGTCTGGCAGCCAGACAAACTAAGCAAAAGAAGCAGGTCACCCGCATTCGGGTCACCGCAGAGAGCTGATTGTTTTCCATGAATAATACCAAACGAAAAGAAATTCTTACTCGCCTGCGCGACGCCAATCCTACTCCGACCACAGAGCTTCACTTTAGCTCCCCTTTCGAGCTGCTTGTGGCGGTAACGTTATCTGCGCAAGCCACCGATGTGGGTGTTAATAAGGCGACCGCTAAACTGTTTCCGGTTGCCAATACGCCGCAGGCAATATTTGATCTAGGTGTAGATGGTCTTAAAGATTATATAAAAACAATTGGGCTTTATAACGCCAAAGCAGAAAATGTGCACAAGATGTGTCAGATTCTGATAGAAAAACATGCTGGTGAGGTGCCTGAGGATCGCGATGCGTTGCAGGCCCTACCCGGCGTAGGCAGAAAAACCGCCAATGTTGTACTCAATACGGCATTCGGCTGGCCGACTATTGCTGTTGATACGCATATTTTCAGGGTCTCGAATCGCACTAAGCTCGCCATGGGCAAAAATGTCGATCAGGTAGAACAGAAGCTGCTCAAAGTGGTGCCAGCTGAGTTCAAAGTTGACGTACATCATTGGCTGATTCTGCATGGCCGCTACACCTGCATCGCGAGGAAGCCTCGCTGCGGCTCCTGTATAATAGAAGATTTGTGTGAGTTTAAAGATAAAACGGAGTAGCGGCTGTTAAGCCTCAGACGTGTCCTCAATGCATGTGGCGCTTTGCATTAAGGCGAAGAGGTGTTGGAGTATTACAAAGAGAGCCATTTTCAACACCGCTCACTGCCTCAACGTTTATGTTTGTCTGTTAATAAATGTCATTATACGCTTATCGATGATGTCTTTTTCAGGTGAATTTGTGAAAAACACATAGCCGACATTACGCGCTTCGCTGTATCGGAACAAACCTGAGGCTGCGCCATTAAAGCCGCCATGCTGGTAAAACCTACGCCCATCTATGTCTTCAATATATAGTCCCAGACCATACGCTAATGCTCTTTTACCTTCATCATTTAACTTCTCAGATTGTACCGTCGTCATCGCCTTATAACTGTCCTGAGAAAGATAATTTTCATGAAAAAGACCGATTAAAAACCGTGCGTAAAACCGGGCATTTGTCTGAAGGCTGGCGGCAGCATTAAAATGCGGATTTTCCTCACTGATACTCCACCCGGCATCAGGCTTACCCTGGCGGTGCCCATCGGCTCTGTGTTTTTGCAGATAACCGTTCCAGATAAAACTACTCGGCCTCATGTTAAGAGGTCGAAGTAATGTTTCGTCAATAATCTGTTGCAGGCCATCTACATTCGTTTCAAGCAAATGCGCGAGAACCCTGGCCAGATATTGAAATCCCTCGCCGGAATACTGATATTGCGTGCCTGGTTCAAAAGCGATGGTGAGCGGATTATCAGGCACATAGTGACCCTTATCATTTAAAAATCGCCAGTTTGGAAAGCCGGTAGTATGCGACAGCGCCATTCGCGTGGTAATTTTCTTGTAGCGCTCATCGTTCGCTATATCAGGGTATGGCATGTATTTATATAGCGGGGTATCCAGCGTAATCAGCCCCTCGTCCACCATTTTAAGCGCAAATGCGCTAAAAACTGTTTTAGACATAGAGGCTGCATCGAACAGGGTTTTTGCATCAATTGGTGCAAGCGTATCAGTGTTGTGTACGCCACTGGAAAATTCATAAACAATCTGACCATCGTTTATTAACGCAAACGACAGACCAGGGACATTCCGATTTGTTATCACGTTTGTAAGAAGCCGGGTCAGCGCATCTTCATTTATGGAGCCTGAGAACCCTTGTATAGTGTTTTGGCGCGAGCTTTGCACCCGCGCCTCAGGCAAAGGTTGTTTGGGAGTTTCGGCCACCGCCCTTCCCTGTAACGGAATTACCACCAGTAAAAGAATTGCTGCGACTGTCATACTGCGCAGATAATGATGCTGCATTCGTAATTTCACTTTTGATTATTCAGGGTGTTATTCAACGTTACGTCGCAGATAAACTTATCAGGGTTTACATCCACAGAAAAAAATAATTGTTTCAGGTATCAGCAAAATGTTATGTGTTACTTTAGGATTTAACACAACTGCAATGGACTTCACAAAATGCGCGGGCGAGTTTTCAGTACCTTACTGTTGGTTTTGTCATCAGGGCTGAGTGTTGCCGCTCAGCAGATCCCCCTTCCGGTTTCTTCTGAAAACCCCATGCCGTATGAAGAAAAGCAGCGCGCCTATTTTTCAACGCTATGGGATACTCAGGTTGTCAGTAATGTATCCTCGCCTACGCTGACAGCATTTTTACCTGAGGACAAACAGCAAGACAGCCCCGCGGTCATTATCGCCCCCGGCGGCGGGCTCTATGCGCTTAGCATTAACAGTGAAGGTAATGATGTAGCCCGGTGGCTGGCGAAAAGAGGCATAGCAGCCTTTGTACTACAATATCGTCTGGTCCCCACCCGAAATGATGCTACCGCGCAGCTATCTGAAGAATGGGGTGCCGATTACCAGAGCGTGCTTCAAAAAGCAGAAGCAGTATTGCCCGTTGCCATTGAAGATGGGTTGAGTGCGATACATTACGTCAGACAACACGCAGAATCGCTGGGCGTTAACCCCGAAAAAGTTGGGTTTATGGGATTTTCCGCTGGTGGCGCCGTAGCAATAGGCGTGAATTATCAGTATTCAACAGCGACTCGCCCGGACTTTCTGGTACCTGTGTACCCCTGGACAGACGTTTTGCCAATAAAGACCCCAAAAGCTAATGCGCCCCCCATGATTGTTATCGCTGCCACCAACGATAGTCTTGGGCTCGCCGAAGGGGCACTGGATTTATACCGCGCTTATCTTTTGGCAGATAAGAATGCTGCTATGCATCTCTACTCACAGGGTGATCACGGTTTTGGCATGAAAACGCAGGGGTTGCCCTCCGACGACTGGATCAAGCGTGTTTATGAGTGGCTTATTGTTGAGGGCTTTGTAAACGGTTCATGACTGTAGCGATGCACGAGTCACTGTGGTGATATTGCAATCACTGTCACATCAGTGTCACTCTTTAACGTTACGGTAGCAAAAATTTAAAAGCACTGTTCATTATGCGATATATCGTACTTGTTCTCTTTTTACAGATACATTCAGTGTTTGCGATTGACATTATTGCTCATCGTGGTGCTTCCGGCTATCTGCCAGAGCATACGCTGGAGGCGGCAACACTGGCGCATGCACAGGCGCCTGACTACATTGAGCAGGATGTCGTACTGACAGCTGACAACATCCCCATCGTTCTGCACGACATTCACCTTGAAACCGTCACCAATGTTGAGCAAGTGTTTGCTGACCGCTCCCGTGCGGATGGACGATATTACGTTAGGGATTTCACATTAAACGAGTTGCGTACACTTATCGTTCATGAGCGGCAGGATAGCGCCGGTCAGCAGATATACAAAAAGCGCTACCAGGGAAATCAGGCGCACTTTACCATTGCGTCGCTGGCCGAACATATTGAGTTAATTGACCAGCTCAATCGCAGTTTGGGCAAAAATATCGGTATGTACATTGAAATAAAATCTCCCCGGTGGCACAGGCAGCAAGGCGCTGATATTTCTTCCATTGTGCTCACTGTATTGCGCGAACAGCGAATGTTAACGTCTGAGGCGAATATTGTTCTGCAGTGCTTTGATTTTGCAGAAACTAAGCGCATACGCAACACCCTTGGATATAAAGGAAAACTTGTTCAGTTGGTCGCGGAAAATAGCTGGCATGAGTCACAAACGGACTTTGACTGGTTACTAACAAAAGACGGACTTGATGAAGTGGCCAACGTCGCCGACGGTATCGGCCCATGGATCCCACTGCTTTTTACTGAAAAAAATCCGTCATCGGGGTTTGGAAAAGTCAGTGATTGGGTGTCGCAGGCGAAGTCCCGGAATTTATTCCTTCACCCTTATACGTATCGCGCAGATGCAGACATTGAAAATATACCTGGCCCGGAATTGTTGAAACGTCTTACCAAGGAGGTGGGGATCGACGGCATCTTTACCGACCAGGTGCCAGCGGTAAAAGCCTTCCTAGCCCAACGAGAAAGTAACTAGCTTTTCGACAGCCTTACCACCACACGTCTGTTAAGTGCGCGACTGTCACTGTTCTCATTAGACGCTATGTGGCGCTTTTCACCATGACCGGTAACTTCAATGCGCTCATCAGAGACACCTAATGCAGTCAGGTAATCCTTCACCTGCGTGGCGCGTTTAACAGAGAGCTGCTCGTTACTGTAGCGTGCACCATAGCTGTCGGTATAGCCATCAAGTAATACCAGTTCCAGATTGCTGTCCTCTTTAAGATACTCACCAATCATCTGCAGACGCTTTTCCGCGTATTTGGTCAGCTCAGTGCTGTTTTTCTGATAGGACAGCACCGTATAAGCAATGTCTTCAAAACTGTAAGGCAGAAGCGCGGATACACAGTTAACAAACTTGTGATAGCTACCGGTAAAATTACTGGCATTGAGTGCCACTGCAACCTTGTCATAGCGGTTATACCAATCCTGATAATAAATCGTTGGCCAATAGCCCTTCTCCAGCTCGCTGAGCATTGTCCATGCAGCGTCTTCAGGCAAGTCACCATCATATTGTTTGCGCAGGGTCATATCGGCAATTTCTCTAGCCTGCTGCCCGGGCATCCATTTCGGGGGCACTGAATATACTGCGGCAATGCCCGCCTTTTTAGGTAAAAGCGACATCTGCATTTCAAATTCCATGTTCAGCTGCTTTGAAGCCACACTGGTAAATGTTGCCTTACCGTAACCGGGCACAGAATGTGATAACTCGCACTGCAGACGACTCTGCTTATCCAGCAGCCAGTCTGAAGCTGTTACGGGCGCGGAATACTGGCGCATCGCTGCACTGGCAGAAAATGCACTTAATAGGCTTAATCCAACAAGAATCGTATGTCTGAGTCTCATACCTGCTACCGTTAATAAGGTCTGACCGTCTATCACAATATCGTCATTTGCGCGAAAAAGTTTAGCACATATTCTGTTTTAAGAATGAACGGCGCCAAGACAGAGCTGGATATGCCAGATGAATATTGCGATAATTTTCTTTTATCGCTTACGTTTGCATCCTGTTATTGAGAAGCGCGTCAAATGAGGTTCTATGACTGACGAAACCCCCTCCCTGGCTACCCGGTTCAGAGGATACTTTCCCGTTGTTATTGATGTAGAAACGGCAGGATTCAACGCGCACACCGATGCGTTACTGGAAATTGCCGCAGTCACACTGAAGATGGACGATCAGGGAGACTTACACCCGGACGAAACTTTTCACGCCCATGTTACACCGTTTGAAGGTGCTAATCTTGAACCGGCGGCACTGGAATTTAATGGTATTGATCCTGCGTGTGCGCTGCGCGGCGCCATTGAAGAAACCGAAGCCATGAAAGGGCTATGCAAGGCGATTCGTAAGGCGCAAAAAAAGGCAGACTGCCAGCGCTCAGTGATTGTTGCCCATAATGCAAGCTTTGACCAGGGCTTTGTCAACGCGGCACTACAACGCAGTCAAATTAAGCGTACGCCGTTTCATCCCTTTGTCTCGTTTGATACCACCTCGCTGGCGGGCCTGGCGGTCGGGCAAACTGTCCTGGTGAAAGCGTGTCAGGCGGCAGGTATTGCATTTGATCAAAAAGAGGCCCACAGTGCGCTGTATGATGCCAGCCGGACGGCTGAACTGTTTTGTTATATTGTTAACCGCTATAAATCGCTGGGCGGCTGGCCCCTGCCATCGCCAGAAAAAACGGCAGAATAAAAAAAGCCCGGTTACCTTAACTGGCAACCGGGCTTAATTATAGCAGTGCCTGCTTACAGCTTATCAGCTTCGCTGGACAGATACTTAGCCACACCTTCCGGGCTTGCATCCATACCAGACTTTCCTTCAGTCCAGCCAGCAGGGCATACTTCACCATGTTCCTCATGGAAGCTTAGTGCATCAACCATGCGTAACATTTCATCAATGTTGCGGCCCAGAGGCAAATCATTGACGACCTGATGACGTACCATGCCTTCTTCATCGATCAGGAATGAACCACGAAACGCAACGCCAGCTTCAGGGTGCTCAACGTCATATGCTTTACAGATTTCGTGTTTCACATCAGCAACCAATGTATATTTAACCGGGCCAATACCGCCTTCATTGACCGGCGTATTGCGCCATGCATTATGAGAAAACTGAGAGTCGATCGACACACCAATGACTTCTACACCACGCTTCTGGAACTCTTCGTAGCGCTTATCAAAGGCGATCAGTTCTGACGGACATACAAAAGTAAAGTCCAGTGGATAGAAAAAGATAACTGCCTTTTTGCCTTTAATCGCTTCGCTTAGTGAAAAAGTGTCTACAATTTCACCATTACCTTTCACGGCTGCGGCTGTGAAGTCAGGTGCCTGACGGCCTACTAATACGCTCATGCTTTACTCCATAGAAGTATAATTTAGTTTTTATAGTCACCCGGTAACGTTATATTCCGGGCATAAGCAATATTGGTCCGCGAACAGAAATTACAACCGTTCAGGGCAATCAAAAATTGTGCACAAACAACCTGTGGTAAATCAATAGGTTTACACCGGATATGAAAATTTAAACATCTGAATGCTTGAACCAATCGTAAATAGCAACTATTATCATTCGCAGTGATTTTTAGAGGATTCAGTCGATGTACGTATGCATGTGCTATGGCGTAACTGATAAAGCTATTCAACAGGCGGTCGAAGCCCACGGTGTCGGGAATCTTCGTGAACTTCGTGATGTTATGGATATTGGCAGCCAGTGTGGCAGATGTATCTCTATGACTCAGGATATCATCGATGCAACAATCATTGATGAGTCGTTATTTAAAGAAGTCTCTTAACCACTTCTTCATTTGTTAAAACGTCACAGACACATTCGCATAGTAAAAGCCGCCATTGATACCGCTAGGTGATGTTGGCGGGTATTCAGAACCCACCTCCCCCCGGTAGGGATTCAGCTCGGGCCTTGTATCGAAAACATTTTCAGCCCCGACAGACAGCGTTGTCGACTCAGTCAATAGCCAGGCAACCTCAGCATCAAATGTTGTCACCGGCCCGGAATAAATATCGAAGCCTGCCGCCGCATCAAGGTGGTCCTCGTAAAAACTGCCGTAATAGTTGGCCCGCCATAACCCTGTAAAGTTATTCCAGTGATGTTTGACTGTTAAGGTGCCACGATGAGAGGGTAAGTTGTCCTCAAGCATGCGAATGCGCGAAGGGGTCAGATTCGCTTCTAAGCGGGGTTCTCCAGCCTCATCGGTTACAGGATATAATGACACCCTCTCGACCTGCGTATCCGTCCAGTTATATGCCAGATTCATGTCGTGCATAAACGCACCGGTTTTCAACTGATAGTGCAGAACAACATCAATCCCCTGCGTTTGTGTATCAAAATCGTTCGTGAAGTACTTGGCTGCGGCGTAATTGAGCGCATCATCCTGTCCAATTGCCAGCAGCGCATCAATATCTTGCTGGGTCAGCTCGATAGCAGATGTGGTACTTATCCTGTTTCTCAAGTCGATGTTGAAGTAATCGACCGTCAGATAGAGATTATCATCAAAAAACGCAACGCCACCAAAGCTGTAATTCACAGATTCTTCCGGGCTCAGTGCATCCGCCCCCAACTGCAAGGATATAGGATGCGTAGGCGGCAATGTTGCCTGATCTTCAAGTCCTTGCGCAGCATAAGCGGTGGTAACATTAATTACATTACTTTGCCCCACTGTCGGTGCTTTAAAGCCCGTACTCACAGAGCTGCGCAGCGCCAGCTGCTCGGTCACCGGCAGCCGGAATGTTAGCTTTCCGTCAAATGTTGAGCCAAAGTCTGAAAAGCGCTCAACACGCACTGCCACCCCTGTTTCGACTGCGCCAAGCGCTGTTTCAGCGTCAAGATACAGGGCCCAGTTGTGCCTGCTCCAGTGTCCGGCAGCTGCCGGCTGATAGCCGGGAAATCCGTTAGAGCCGACGCTAAACCCCTGAGACAATCCACTTTGTGGATTAAATGCAAATGGGCCAGCCTGCCAGGACTTATCGTCACCCGCTTGCTGATGGTACGTTTCTCTGCGCCACTCAACGCCCATTCCAAGGTTAAGAGGGCCGAAATGTTGCCAGCCTGGCTCGAACACCTTCGATATATCCAGATTTACTGTCCGCTCAACTTGCGCGACAGCGCCAGGCGAGAACGCTGTAGGGCTACCAGGCCCTAACGACGGATTGATAGTATCCGCCAGGGTATAATCAATCTTTGAGTACCCCACCCCGGCGCTGATATCAAACAGCCAGTTTGAGGCTGTTTCACCCTTCATCCCGATAAAGGCCGAAGCATCATTAATGGTTCCGCCGAATCGAGGGGTAAACCCACCTGGATAACGTTCGTTAAACGCAAAGCAGTTTCTGCCTACAGCTGTCTGCTCATCCGCAATAATCTGATAATCAGGCTGGGTTAATACATTCTGTGAATTAATCACAACCTGAGGACAGGCAATACCCTGGTCGAGGCCATCCAAATCGGCAATCAGTAACACGCGCTCATTTTGATACTCCCGACTGAAAACCCCGTCTCGCAAATGAGGATGACGATAATAAAAGCCCCCTTCGATTTGTCGTTGCGCCAGATTCATGAACGCATAAAGCTGTTTATTCTGACCTACCGGATAGCCAAAATTGCCTGCCAGTTTGATGTCGTGCTCGACATCCAGTGTTCCCCATACCTGGGCCGGCTCAGGCACAAATGTATTACCGGCATCAATAAGTGCTGATGCGTCGGAGCGCTGAACAGTGCGCGAGGTAGGCTTCTGCTGCGTATATTCTGCTGTAAGATTAGCAAACCCCGCGTCAAAAAGCGGCAGACCGACATTACCCTGTAATTGCATGAGTAGCCCATCGGATTCAAAATACTGGCCGCTTTTAACAGAAAGACTGCCACCGTCGCTGTCGTCTCTGAGCACAAAATTTATAACGCCGGCAATCGCGTCAGACCCGTATTGCGCTGCCGCACCATCCCGTAATACCTCAACCTGCTTCATGGCGCTGGCAGGCAGCACGGAAATGTCAGGCCCCTGCGCACCGTCTGACAGCCCTCCGCCCAAAAACGTAATTACTGCCGAGCGATGGCGACGTTTGCCATTTAACAACAATAAGGTGTGGTCCGAAGCCATACCTCGTAGATTCGCAGGACGGACCAGGCTGGTCGCATCATTAATGGGCTGATCGTTAACATTTAAAGAAGGCACCGATGCGGCAAGCATATCCAGTAAATTCGCGCCGGACTGAGCACGAAAAGCATCATCCGTAATAATATCCAGCGGCACCGATGAGGAGGTAACCGTACGCGGAGAGCTGCGGGTACCTACTATGGCGATTCGCTCCAGGCCAAAGGTTAACTGATTATCCTGCGGCTCTGCGTTATTTTCTGAAGGCGATGGCGTGGCAGGTAATTCGCTGACATGTCTGACGGAGAAAGTACCGGTTGCATCGACATGGATGGCCAGCTCGGTACCTGCCAGTAATTTTTGTAAGCCTTCTTTGAGCGTGAACTGTCCCGATAGCGAGTTGGTTTCAAATTTTTCCACCAGCTCGTAATCAAATAACAATGTGGTATCAGCCTGACGCGCAAATTCGGTGAGTGCTTCATCGGCAGATGCAGAACTGATGGTAAAATCATAGACAGCCTGCGCTGCTAAGCCATTAAAGCTCATGCACAGGCATGCAAGCACGGGAATGAAACGTAACGCGCGCAGAGGTTTAATCATTTCAGGTCAAAAGAGCCTGATACAGGCTGAATGTTTCAGACAATGCTTTACAACTATGTGTATTAATCACGCGCTTAGCGACACTCTTGATACTATTAACGTTGATGCAGTAACAATAATGTCATACTGGCACAGATATTCATCAAAGAGAATATGCGCGGATAAACTCTTGGCGTTTAACTGCCCTGCTCGCTCGTCGTTGCCTGATAAAGTTCGATGACCAATCCATCGCCACGCTTGTGAACGATATTAAAACTGTTTTTCAAAGCGGCTAACAGCCCACTGATATCACCCACTTTGAAATATCCCGCCACGCGCTTGTCCAGCAAGCTTTCGTCCGTAATTTTGAAAGTGACAGGTGTATAGCGGCCAATCTCTTTGAGCGCGTCATTCAGTGGCTCACCGGTAAATACAATCATACCCTGCTGCCACGCAAGATCTTGTTGCATGACATCTGGTTTGAGCTGGAGCCGGTCACTGATGTCGCCCTTAACCGTCGCTTTTTCACCGGATACCAGCAGTTTTTTGTCGTGCTGAATGTCCGGGTTAATAAGTGCGGTCGCATCACTGGCTTGTTCAGTATCCAGTAAATCTCGCACCAGTACCTTACCCTCTGTGACCACTAGCTCGAAACCCTCTTCATCGGTGAGCTGCATATTAAATGCCGTTCCAATGGCGGTAACCGTATTGTTGGCTGCCTGAACAATGAAAGGTCGGTAGTGGTCATGTGCCACGGTAAAGTGCGCTTCGCCCTGTTTCAGGGTAACGCGTCGTACATTTCCACTAAAATCAGCCTGAATAATGCTGTTAGTATTTAACTGAACCAATGTGCCGTCAGCCAGTTTTACATCTCGCTGTTCACCGATTGCCGTCGCAACACGTTGGACAGCGTGCGCAGGGCCAGTTGCATCGTTGGTCAACCAGGGCGTAATGCCAAACAACGTAAAGCATAACCCGATGATAACAAACGATGCGGCTATCGCGTGGCGGCTACGATATAAACGACGTCGGACTGACGTCGAGGCGCGCGCAGGCAAGGCCGGATTAAGCGACTGCAGTTCACTAAGCACGCTCATATCATCCCACGCGCCGGCCAGTTCAAATAAGATTCGCCGGTGACCCTGACTGGCATTCAGCCACTGACTGAGCGCCTCTTTTTCATCTTCTGACAGGCCACGATCAACACGGCTTATCCACAGGGATGCCTGTTCGTAAATCTCGTCTTTGCTGGTAAAATGACTGATATTGTTCATTGACTGCGTACATCCTGACCTGAACGGCTATCTACCACTGAGTCTTTGGTATCATCAAGTGTAGCCATATACTTTGAACACATCAGCAGACCTTTTGCGACATGCTTCTCAACGGTGCTTTCGCTAAGCCCTACCAGTTCTGCAATTTCCTTTTGCTTCATTCCATAAACTTTTTTAAGCAAAAACACCCGTTTTACGTCTGACGACAACGTCGTCGTTGCCCGACAAAAATGAATAAAACGTTCTTTGCCCTCGACATGCTTTTCTAATGTATGGCCAACCAGATCATAGGGTAACGCATCCATATTTTCGATAGGATCGTTAAGTGTACTGGCTGCACTGGAGATATGATTCAAGGCCAGATTTCTGACAGTTTGCAGCATGTATGTGCGCTCATACTGAATATCCTGATTCAGTTGCGCTTCGTAACTTTTGATGAATGCTTCCTGCACGATATCTTCAATATCATCCGGATTCACAATGGAGCTCACTGCCCGCATCAGCTTGCCGCGATATTTGATAAATGTATCTGCAAGTGTAGATTTATCTGACATGTGCCGAATATAAGTCGTTAAAAATAACCTGCTTAATGAGTGAAACAGCAGATTACATAAATAGGGGTTTGCCAAAGACAGCTATAGTGCAGCAGCTGCAGGGCATTGTCACCTGTTTAGCCACTTTTAACCTTCGTAAAAGTGTAAAGAGGGGCACAGGCCCCTCTTCAGACGCTAGAAAGTATAAATAGCGCGTGCGTAGTAAAATCCACCGTTAATACCGATAGGTGAGGTAACCGGATAAGCCGCCCCTGCTACTTCTGTATCGTACAGTACGTTCTCATCAGGATACTCGTCTAACGCGTTTTTCGCGCCAGCAACCAACTGGATGTTCTCACCGATGTAATACCCGACTTCCAGATCCAGGGTAATTTCACTGCTGATATCTTCAATGGGTAAAGCTGAATCCAGGTGATCCTCATAGATGCTGCCGAAATAATTCAGACGACCCAGCAAGCGCCAGTTCTCATTGGTATGCGTGGTAGTCAGACTCCAGCGTGTAGATGGCAGGTTATCTTCCAGCATGCGGATACGCTCTGCAGAAATATTATCTGACGCCTCATCCACTTCTGTCGATGTCCAGTTGTAGGCCAGCGAGTACTTGGTATCGCCGCCAAACATTTCGTGGCTGTAGTTTGCCACTACATCCACACCTTCTGTGGTGGTATCAAAGTCATTAGTAAAGAAGCTAACCTCGGAGAAGCTTGATGCGTCGCTGACACCCTGCGCCAGAAGCGCAGCAATGTCTTCTTCAGTTAACTTAATTCCTGACGTTGTACTGATACGGTCTGTCAGTTCGATGTTGTAATAATCGGCAGTAAAGAAGAAACCGTTATCAAAGTTTGCTACCACACCGAAGCTTAAGCTTTCAGACTCTTCTGGTGTCAGCACGGTACCACCTTTTTGTACGGAGATAGGATCCGTTGGTGGCAGAGTCGCACGGTCAATCAGCTCACCATCCGTACCAAATGCTGTTGTTACGTTTCGAACATTGGTCTGCCCGATAGTGGGGGCTTTAAAGCCGGTAGAGAACGCACCACGAAGTGCCAGTGTATCAGTAAGCTGCCAGCGTGCAGAGATCTTGCCTTTCGTTGTATCACCGAAGTCAGAAAAATCTTCGTAACGCACTGCACCGGCTACCAGGAAGCTCTCTGTCAGATACATCTCTGCATCCAGATAAAAGGCGATATTATGACGGGACGCTTCACCCTGACTGCGTGCTGACAGGCCCGGGAAGCCGTTTGAACCGATACCGAAGCCCTGTGAAGCCAGTGGACCGATTTCATAGGAGGCCGAGTCTCCGGCAAAGCTTTCATAGGATTCATGACGATATTGAAAACCACCCGCTAAGAACAGTGGGTCCGCCATACCAATATCAATTGGCTTGGTCAGCCCAAAGTCAAAAGTCTGTTCTGACTGGGTATATCTGCCGGGTTTAAATGAGGTCGGTGTTACCGGTCCTAACGACGGGTTAATCGTGTTTGAGATGGCAAAGTCTACTTCGTTCTGCCCAAGGTTGACGCTGACGTCATAACCAATCTCATTGGCCAGTTCACCTCTCGTGCCAAATACCAGTGACATATCAGTGATGGTGCCACCAAATCTGGGCGTAAAGCCACCCGGGAACAATTCATTAAAGGCAAAGCAGTTAGCGCCAACCGCTGTGCTGTTATCTGCAATCAGACCATAGTCTGCATCGTCCAGAACATTGCCATCAGTGATTCTGACCGTCGGACACTGAACGCCGTTATTCAGGCCATCCAAGTCGCCGACTAACAGAAGCGGTGTACCGTCAGCATCCACGCCACCGTCGTTCACACCGCCACGGGTATGCGGATTACGATAGTAGAATCCGCCTTCAACTTCACGCTCTGCATAGTTACCAAATAAATAAGCTTCAGAGGAGTTACTCAGCTCCATACCCAGATTGGCGAACAACTTAATGTCATCTTTAATCTCCGGGTTACCCCAGATTTGAGCAGGATCAGCAACAAACGTATTGCCTGCGGCAATCAGCGCTGCGGCATCGTCACGCTGAACGCTGCGAGATGTTGGATCGGCAGTGCGGTACTCGGCAGTAAAGTTAGCAAAGCCATCATCCCCTAACGGCAAGCCGATATTACCGGAAACCTGCATCATCTCACCATCGCCTTCATAGTAAGAACCATATCGCGCTTCAGCGACACCGCCTTCAGAGGCATCTTTCAGTACAAAGTTAACTACACCGGCAATCGCATCCGAACCATACTGTGCCGCCGCACCGTCACGCAGTACTTCTACCTGTTTAAGTGCAAATGCAGGAATGACAGAAATATCCGGACCCTGTGCACCATCTGATAAACCGCCGCCCAAAAAGGTAATGACCGCAGAGCGGTGGCGTCGCTTACCATTTACCAGCACCAACGTATGGTCAGAGGCCATACCGCGCAGGTTAGCCGGCCGTACCAGCGTGGATGCATCGTTTATAGGCTGCTCGTTTACATTAAATGATGGCACCACAGTCTGCAGCATCGAGACCATGTCAGTAGAGCCCTGATTTTTAAATTCTTCATCAGAGATAATATCAATAGGAACTGGAGACTCTCCCACTGACCTGGGTGCGGCGCGTGTACCTACAACCGCAATTTGCTCTACATCTTCAGGTGCTTCCTGAGCGCTTTGCTCTGTTTGCTCCTGAGCCATTGCTGTATTGAATGATAAGAGTGAAATTGCAGCGGATGCTGCAAAGACAGAACGAAGTTGTTTTGCCAGTGGTGACAAAGTTGTTTTCATAAGTTTCCCCGAAGAACATTATTTTCTTAATGCGGCCTCGTCAGGCATCGTTATTATTTTCAGGCGCAAAAAGATGACGTTTGACTTGTTGTTACAGGTTAAATTTCAAACCTGCGTCTTCGGTTATAAACAGTAAATGGCGGGAAAACAAACAATTCATTGCAAAAAAATTATTTATTTTTCGGGCATGGAGGATTTTAAATTCTGACTTGTCTATATAGATATTGGCAGGTTTACGCCAACAAATTTTTAGTGAATCTCCCGTTCTTCACTGCATTAAAAACCCGGCGTGCGCCGGGTTCTTTTTTTATTCGCTTTTTTGCTTTTCTGCCGCTTCTTTAATCAGCGGCTGAAGTTCGTTCTGCTGAAACATCTCGATGATGATATCGCAGCCACCTACCAGCTCACCTTCAACCCACAACTGTGGAAATGTCGGCCAGTTAGCATATTTGGGTAATTCAGCGCGAATATCCGGATTTTGCAGAATATCCACATACGCAAACTGCTCGCCGCATGACATGAGTGCCTGCACTGCCTGGGCTGAAAAGCCGCAACTGGGCAACTTAGGCGAGCCTTTCATATAAAGCAGAATCGGATTCTCTGCTATTTGTTCTTTAATTTTATCAACTGTTGATTCAGGGGTTGTACCTTCCATTAAATCCTCGCTTTCGGTCACGTTTGCCAGACTATATGGGCATCACGGGTCAGTCTTTCAAGATGGTTGATAATAACATAACCGGTGGCTCCCATCATAGCGGGCCTGCGGTGGTAACTTTTTATGAAATGCGCCTCATCAGGTGATCTGAAAGGATATGTGCAACCTATGAGAAACATATTGAGCGAATAACCCTTTCACCACTGACACCGTAACCGACACCGAATTTGAGAAAATTCATAATTTTGTCATTGGGTTATCAAAATTCGCCCTTATATTTTTGGTTAGTTAAGACCGTTGCAGGTTGGTGGCGTGAGGCTACAACAGACCCATCTGCTGACCAGCAAACATTTTCACCAACATGGAGACTCGTAATGGCTTTTGAATTACCAGCATTACCCTATGAAAAGAATGCACTGGAACCTCATATTTCTGCTGAGACGCTGGAATACCACTATGGTAAACACCATGCAACTTACGTATCCAAGCTGAACGGCCTGGTTGAAGGTACAGAAAACGAAAACAAGAGCCTGGAGGAGATCATCAAATCTTCAAGCGGCGGCTTGTTTAACAACGCTGCGCAGGTGTGGAATCATACATTCTACTGGAATGGTCTGAGCCCGAACGGTGGCGGTGAGCCAAGCGGTGAACTGGCTGACGCAATTAATGCAAAATGGGGATCATTCGCTGACTTCCAGGCTGCATTCAACGATAAAGCTACCGGCAACTTCGGTTCTGGCTGGACATGGCTGGTTAAAACATCAGACGGTTCTCTTGATATCGTAAACACTGACGATGCAGAAACTCCTGTTTCAGGCAACGAGCATACACCGTTATTAACGGCTGATGTGTGGGAACACGCTTACTATATTGATTACCGTAACGCGCGTCCTAAATACCTGGAAAACTTCTGGGCTGTCGTAAACTGGAATTTTGTAGCAGATAACTTCGCTAAATAAGCAAAACCGTTATCTTGTTACCGCAAGCCCGCCCTCGAGCGGGCTTTTATATATCTAAAAAACTATGTAAAACGTTTAATAATTGACTTTTATTGTTTAAAAAAAGTTCAGTTTTTCATAGAACATTTCATTTCTGCCTATTCCTAAAAAAATTCAAAAAAAATTTCGATTTTAGAAATACCGACTAAGCTGAAAGTATGGGGAGCCGTTTTCTGACTTAGAGGTACTCATGGGTATTTTCGAACATTACCAACAACGCTACGAAGAGAGAAAGCAGGAAGAATTTACTATTCAGGAATTTCTGGAGATATGTAAGTCCGACCCGATGGCTTACGCCAACTCCGCAGAGCGTTTACTTCAGGCCATTGGTGAGCCTGAAATGATTAACACATCTAATGACCCGGCTCTCAGCCGTCTTTTTTCCAACCGTATCATCGCCCGCTATCCCGCATTCAGCGAATTTTACGGCATGGAAGAGTCCATTGAACAGATTGTTTCTTATCTTCGTCACGCTGCACAAGGCCTGGAAGAGAAAAAGCAAATTCTGTACTTGCTTGGCCCGGTGGGCGGCGGTAAATCGTCTCTGGCTGAACGGCTTAAAGAGCTCATGCAGAAAGTCCCTATTTATATGCTGAAAGGTTCACCCGTCAATGACCATCCTTTCTGCCTGTTCGATATCAATGAGGATGGCAATATTCTTGAGCAGGAATACGGCATCCCAAAACGCTATTTAAAAACCATCATGTCACCCTGGGTCAGAAAGCGTCTGCATGAAGCAGGTGGTGATATTACGCAATTTAAAGTGGTGCGGGTTTACCCTTCTATTCTTGATCAGACTGCGATTGCGAAAACGGAACCGGGTGATGAAAATAATCAGGACATCTCCTCGCTCGTGGGAAAAGTTGATATCCGCCGTCTTGAGCAATATGCGCAAAATGATCCCGACGCCTACAGTTATTCCGGCTCATTGTGTAAAGCAAATCAGGGGCTGATGGAATTTGTAGAGATGTTCAAAGCGCCGATCAAAGTGCTGCATCCACTGTTAACAGCAACCCAGGAAGGAAATTATAACCCCACAGAAGGATTCTCGGCGCTCCCGTTTGACGGCTTGATTTTGGCGCACTCCAATGAATCAGAGTGGCAGACTTTCCGCAATAATAAGAACAACGAGGCCTTTCTGGATCGTGTGTATATTGTCAAGGTGCCTTATTGTTTGCGTGTTACCGAAGAAATGAAAATCTATCGCAAGTTACTGGATCATAGTGAGCTGAACGGCGCGCCTTGCGCGCCGGACACGCTGGAATGCCTGGCGCAGTTTACGGTGTTGTCACGCCTGAAATCACCGGAAAACTCCAGTATCTACTCAAAGATGCGGGTATATGATGGCGAGAGCCTCAAAGATACTGACCCCAAAGCCAAGTCCTATCAGGAATACCGTGATTATGCCGGTGTGGATGAGGGGATGGAAGGTCTGTCCACGCGCTTTGCATTTAAGATTCTATCGCGGGTATTTAACTTCGATCACCAGGAAGTTGCCGCAAATCCGGTCCATCTGTTTTATGTGCTGGAACGACAAATCGAACGTGAACAATTCCCGCAGGAAACTGCCGATCGCTATCGTGAGTTCCTGAAAGGTTATCTTATCCCCCGCTATGTTGAATTCATCGGTAAGGAAATTCAGACCGCCTATCTGGAATCTTATTCAGAATATGGCCAGAACCTGTTTGACCGCTATGTCACCTATGCAGACTTCTGGATTCAGGATCAGGAATACAGAGATCCGGAAACCGGACAACTGTTTGACCGTGAGTCGCTCAATGCGGAACTCGAGAAAACCGAGAAGCCCGCAGGTATCAGTAATCCAAAAGATTTTCGTAACGAAATTGTCAACTTTGTATTGCGTGCCCGCGCCAATAATGGTGGCAAAAATCCAGCCTGGACGAGTTACGAGAAGTTACGCACGGTTATTGAGAAGAAAATGTTCTCGAACACAGAGGATTTACTGCCGGTTATTTCGTTCAATACGAAAGGCTCAACCGAAGATAAGAAAAAACATGATGATTTTGTTAATCGCATGACAGAGAAAGGCTATACGCAGAAGCAGGTTCGCTTGTTATGCGAATGGTATCTAAGAGTGCGTAAAGCGTCTTAACTACATGTTCTTTGTCTGCAGTCAGAGTAGGTGCTTATGGCGCATTTTATAGACCGGCGATTAAACAGCAAAGGGAAGAGCACCGTCAATCGTCAACGCTTTCTGCGTCGTTATAAACAGCAGATTAAAAAAGCGGTGTCAGATGCAGTGGGAAGTCGTTCCGTTACCGATTTGGAAAGCGGTGAGCAGGTTAGTATCCCTACCCGGGATATTTCTGAGCCTGTTTTTCACACAGGTAAAGGCGGGCGGCGTGAAGCTGTGCATCCTGGAAATGATCAGTTTGTCACTGGCGACCGCATCGACCGGCCGCCTCAGGGTCAGGGTGGACCGGGTGATGGTGATGCCAGTGATAGCGGCGAAGGCGAGGACGATTTTGTCTTTTCTATTTCAAAAGACGAATACCTGGATTTACTTTTCGATGATCTGGCACTGCCTAACCTGCAAAAAACGCAATTTGATAAAGTTGTTGACTACGAAACCTATCGTGCCGGCTACCAGACTGATGGCGTTCCCAGTAATCTGGATATTGTGCGTTCGCTCAAAGGCTCGGTTGCCAGACGGATAGCACTGACCGGCGCTGATCGTAAAAAACTGCGTGAGTTGGAAGAGGAATTAACCGCATTAAAAGCTGACAAACACGAGAACACGCTTGCTATCATTGCGCTGGAAAAAGACATTGAGGCGTTGCGCAAAAAGATTGCTGGTGTGCCGTTTATCGATACCTTTGATTTACGTTTTAAAAATTATGACAAACGCCCCGTCCCTACCAGTAAGGCGGTCATGTTTTGCCTGATGGATGTGTCAGGATCCATGGATCAGGCAACCAAAGATATGGCAAAGCGGTTTTATATTCTTCTGTACCTCTTCTTAACCCGAACCTATGAAAATGTCGAGGTTGTCTATATTCGTCATCATACACAGGCCAAAGAAGTGGACGAGCACGAGTTTTTCTACTCGCAGGAAACCGGTGGAACCATCGTGTCCAGCGCCCTACGGCTGATGGATGAAATTGTTAAAGCGCGTTACAGCGACGCCAACTGGAATATATACGCTGCGCAAGCCTCTGATGGTGATAACTGGGCCGATGACTCACCGTATTGCAAAGATCTTCTATTAAACAGCCTGTTACCTGTCACCCGCTACTTTGCATACATTGAGATAACAGAGCGTCAGCATCAGAGTTTATGGCGTGAATATCAAGGGGTAGAAGCGGTATCTGACAACTTTGTCTGTAAACATGTTCAGTCAGTATCAGATATCTACCCTGTCTTTCGCGAGCTGTTTTCACGCGCTGAACACGCGGCAGAATCAGGAGTCTGATATGGGAAGTGCCGAACAAAAGTATGCGGCTCCGCTAAGTGACGGGCCGGACTGGACCTTTGAATTAATCGAACAATACGAACAGCACATTGACAGAATTGCCAAAGATTTTCGCCTGGATATCTACCCCAACCAGATTGAGGTTATTACGGCGGAACAAATGATGGATGCTTATGCCAGTATCGGCATGCCGATTAACTACACGCACTGGTCATTTGGCAAAAAATTTATTCAGACCGAACAGCAATACCGTCGGGGCCAGATGGGCCTGGCCTACGAGATAGTTATCAACTCAAACCCATGCATAGCGTACCTGATGGAGGAAAACACCATCACTATGCAGGCGCTGGTCATGGCGCACGCCTGTTATGGTCATAACTCTTTTTTCAAAGGCAACTATCTGTTTCAGACATGGACGGATGCTGACTCCATCATTGATTATCTGGTATTTGCGAAAAACTATATTTCCAAATGCGAGCAAAAGCATGGCGAGAAAGAAGTTGAAGACATTCTCGATTCCTGCCATGCACTGATGAACTATGGTGTGGATCGCTACAAACGCCCGCAGAAGATCTCCTTACAGGAGGAACGAAATCGTCAGAAACAGCGAGAAAAGTATCTTCAGTCACAGGTCAATGAATTGTGGCGAACACTGCCTGACAGCAAGGCCAGCGTAGCGCCACAAGCGATTCGCTTCCCCGAGGAGCCGCAGGAAAACCTGCTTTACTTTATAGAAAAAAATGCCCCGCTGCTTGAGCCCTGGCAGCGTGAGCTGGTGCGCATTGTCAGAAAAGTCTCACAGTATTTTTATCCTCAAAAACAGACACAGGTCATGAACGAGGGATGGGCCTGTTTCTGGCACTATCATATCCTGACTCAGCTGTATGATGATGGTCTGGTGACTGACCGCTTCATGATGGAGTTTTTACACAGCCACACCAGCGTTGTCATGCAACCAGAATATAATAGTCCTTACTATTCTGGCATTAACCCTTACGCGCTGGGTTTTAACATGTTTATGGATATTAAACGCATTTGCCAAAACCCGACAGAGGAAGACTATTACTATTTGCCTGATATTGCAGGTAAAGACTGGCTTGAAACGGTGCACTTTGCCATGCAGAACTTTAAGGATGAAAGCTTTATCAGCCAGTTTCTTTCGCCCAAGCTGATACGCGATTTTAAGTTATTTGCGGTTGAGGATGATGCGCAGAACCCGTTTATCAGCGTTAGCGCTATACATGATGAATCAGGTTACCGGGCGATAAAGGAAAAGCTTTCTGCACAATATAACCTGAGCAATAACGAGCCGAATATTCAGATTTATAATGTGGATGTACGCGGCGATCGCTCGCTCACTTTGCGCTATATTCCGCAAAATGGCATTCCGCTGGCAGAGTCTAAGGAAGAGGTCATGCGGCATTTGCACCGGCTCTGGAAATTTAATGTGCGGCTGGAACAAGAGATGGATAATGGCGATATTGAGGTAATCGCTGCATGCACTAAAAAGGCGGCGGTTGCCTAACCGTCACCTTCTTCCTCACACACCACCGCCAGGTGCGTACCTTTATGGCTAACATGCAAGCGGCTCGCGCCCTGTGAACAGTACTGTGAGATATCCAGCCAGGGTTGCCACGCTGGCGCAATAGTATCAGTAGTTGCCACCTTGTCGCTGTCTTGCCGGGCAGGCATTTCACTGACCACAGGTTCGCGGAAATCCCAGGCAAGAATGGTATTTTCAACGACTGTCAACGCCTTAGCGCCGGGTGTCCATGCCATGTAATAGGCATTTTCTGGTAGTGTGACCAGTAAACCGGACTGCTTAGACACAGGATCGTAGCTCATCAGCGTCCAGGGTTGATTATCCGGCTCAGGATTTTTGGTATAGCTGAACAGTTCGGTATCAGGAATTCTCCAAAGGCTGGGTCCCACATTTTTATCCAGTACCTGAGGTTGTTTATCACGCCCAATACGCTGTAGCGTATGAGGCTCACCTAAAACAAACACCAATGCATCATTGTTGTTTATCCAGACGTGATAGCCTATTGGCTCCAGGTCACTGAATTTATGCCCTTTACCGCCATCAAACAGCCAAAGCCACTGTTTTTGTTTTTTATCGACCAGAATCGCTGAGAAGCCATCGGCGTCTGGCAGTGGTGTTGGTGAGTATTCCGAGGTGGCCGTGTAGGTGAGATTACGGTGATATTGGTTTACCAGGTTGTATTCCATTACATCAGTTTGTGAAGCTGAGCCTGCATCAAACTGTTGTGTATAATATAACTTCTGCCCCTGGCTGAAAAAGTGGGGCTGATTAGTATAAGAATCGGTATCGGTGATTTTACGCGCCTGCTCAATGCTCGGCATGTCATTTTCATAGCTGAGACTAAATAACCACAAATTTGATGCGGCACGCGCCTGTGCCGATGACAGTAATATCATCGAATAGATGGCGCAGCCCAGAGCAACATGTTTCATTTTAGTCCCCATTCCAATCTATCAGTATCCGCTGTCCATATGTTTTGGCCGCACTAACAATAGCACCAGCGCGCCTGCCAAACAACTTAGCGCAGCAATAGCAAACGTAGTAAAGCTGTTAGCGCCTTCCTGCCATAGCTGACCTGCGCCAAAGTTGCCAAATGCACCGCCAAACCCAAACGCGATACCAATATACAGGGCCTGTCCGCGCCCATGATATTGTGCGGGCAGATAATGATGAATGAAGTGCACTGAGGTAGCGTGGTTTAAACCAAAGCTCAGGGCGTGAATAAGCTGCGATATCACCACCACCGCGCCATTATCTGCCCACCCGGCCAGTGCGTACCAACGCACAGCAGTAAGTAAGAGACACACTATCAGTAATAACCATACGCCGAATTGCCGGATGAGCCGCTGCGCAATCAGAAAAATGCCAACTTCCGCTAACACGCCAAGGGCAATGAGTAACCCGGTCTGCTGGCCTGAGTAATTCAGGTCGCGCATATACAGAGCAAAAAAACCGTAATAAGGCCCAAAACTAATTTGCAGGAGCACCGCACTGAGCATAAAAACGCAAAATGGCCGTGTGGAAATACAGCGCCATAAACTCCCGGTGGCGGCATTATGGTGTGTTTTTAGAGATGGCTGACTGATAAACAGCGAGCTTATGAACAGGAGCGAGAGAATCACTAAGCTGGCATAAACCGGCAATTCTGAAGAGACGATATCCAGCCCTTTACCAACGCCCACCGTCAGTATGATAAAGCCAATACTGCCCCATAAACGTATTTGCCCGTAGCTCGTTTTAGTCTGAGAGACCGACTTCATTGTGATCACTTCCAGCTGCGGAAGTACTGCCGTCCAGAACATCATCATAAGACCAAACGCCAGCGTCAGTCCCCAAAAGCCGGATACGAAAAATACCAGGCTGAAGCATAGCGCACTAAGAAAACAGCCCAGTCGCAGGATTTGTAGCGCTTTGCCGGTGCGATCAGCAAGACCGGCCCATATCGATGGCCCGATGATGCGTGAAAGGGTGATTACCGCGAACAGATTACCAATATCGGCAGAACTGAAGCCTCGACCATCTAAAAAAATCCCCAGATAGGGAACGAGGACACCCAACTGGCCAAAGTAAAGCCAGTAAGTTACTGCCAGTAAAATAAGATTAGTTCGGGTGTGAGCTTTGCCCTCACCCGACATAAAAGAGGTGGGCACTGTTATTTGTTTGCAGTGATATCAGGTGTTTGACTGGTGCACACTGGATTCTGTGCCCTGTGTCTTAAACAATGGTCCATCAGTGTAATCGCCAGCATTGCTTCGGCAATAGGCACGGCTCTGATCCCCACACAGGGATCGTGACGCCCTTTTGTCACGATATCGATTTCATTACCATCAATATCGATGGTTTTGCCCGGAACCGATATACTGGATGTAGGCTTCAATGCCATATGTACGATGAGATCCTGGCCACTTGAAATCCCACCAAGTACGCCACCTGCATGATTAGAGCTAAACCCGTCAGGGGTTAGGGGATCACGGTGTTCACTGCCTTTTTGTTCAATAACGCCAAAGCCGTCGCCTATTTCAACTCCCTTTACCGCGTTAATGCCCATCATGGCACTGGCAATGTCCGCATCAAGGCGGTCAAACACCGGTTCTCCCCACCCTGTTGGCATATTGGTCGCAACAACTGAAACTTTTGCGCCAATTGAATCACCACTTTTTTTCAGCTCACGCATGTATTCATCTAACGCGTCCAGCTTGCTTTCATCGGGGCAGAAAAAGGGGTTGGTGTTGGTAACGCTGTGGTCCACTGTTTCAATTTTTACCGGACCAAGCTGTGACAGATAGCCATGAATCTGAATACCGAATACTTCCGCCAGGTATTTCTTAGCTATCGCCCCGGCGGCAACCCGCACTGCGGTTTCACGTGCAGATGAGCGCCCTCCACCACGATAGTCTCGTGTCCCGTATTTTTGCTGATAGGTGTAGTCAGCATGGCCCGGGCGGAACCGGTCTTTGATATTGGAATAATCCTGGCTACGCTGATCTTTGTTGTTAATCAGTAAACCAATACTGGTGCCAGTGGTTTTACCCTCAAACACACCCGATAAAATCTGTACCGCATCGTCTTCACGGCGCGCTGTGGTATAACGTGACGTGCCTGGCTTACGGCGATCCAAATCGCCTTGAAGGTCAGATTCACTTAACGTCATTCCCGGGGGACAGCCATCCACCACACCGCCTATTGCAATACCATGGCTCTCACCGAAAGTAGTGACTGTAAAAAGTTTTCCGAAACTGTTTCCTGACATGGGCTACTCTCCCCCCAGCTTGTTCCAGAATGCCACCAGCGTTTCTTTCTGAACGGCAAAAATCCCGTGCCCGCCATGTTCAAAGGTCAGCCACTGTACATCCAGACCAGCAAATCGTTGTGACATGTGCACTTCGCTGTTACCTACCTCGATAAACATCCACCCGCCATCGTTCAGGTGCTCGACACCGTGTTTCAATAACACCTCGACCAGATCCAGGCCATCATTACCGGCAGCCAGGGCCAACTCCGGCTCATGGTGGTATTCTTCAGGCAGGTCGGCCATGTCCTGCGCATCTACATAGGGTGGATTGGACACAATCAGGTCGTAACTTTGCCCTTGCAGGTTACTGAACAGGTCAGACTCGATAGGATACACCCGGTCACTTAACTGATGCTCCTGAATATTTTCATCCGCCACTGCCAATGCATCGGGGGAAATATCTACCGCGTCAACGTGTGCTTCTTCAAATGCATACGCTAACGCAATGGCAATGCACCCGCCGCCGGTACACATATCAAGAATCATAGCAGGCGCATCGGACAGATGATCGCTGAAGCGTTTTTGAATGAGCTCAGCGAACGGAGAACGTGGGATCAATACGCGCTCATCAACATAGAACGGTAACCCGCAAAACCACGCTTCATGGGTAATATAAGGAAGTGGCATTCTGGTCTGAACACGCTTGAGCACCAATTCTGCAACCTTTTCCCGCTCGCTTCTGGTAAGTTTTGCAGCAAAAAGACCTTCCCCGGTCTGAGCAAGCATGCTCTGCGGCAAATGCAGGCCATATAAAACAAGCGATACCGCCTCGTCCCACGGATTATCTGTACCATGGCCGAAATACAGTTCTGCATCATTAAACCGGCTCACTGACCAGCGCACCATATCAAGTATGGTATGCAAATCATTTATGGCTTCGTCGAGATAAATCTTGTCAGTCATGCTGCCTCAGGTACATCCTATTGGGGAAAACTGGTATCATACCCAAGAATAAGCGGCGCGCCCATGCCTAATTTTAATGGGTAATATCCCGGGCCGGGATAGCTGCAATTGAGGTATTGGTGGAGAGATCGCGCATGACTACGAAAAAGCCGGGACCGGAACAGGACAGCGAAGATTTCAGCTTATTTCGTCAGGCTTTTGGTAGCGTAAAGCCACTCAAGCAAGATAAAGTTGCACCAGACCGTCAGGAAAAACTAAAAGCCAAATCCCGCACGACGACAAAAAGTACCGGACAGGAAAGACAGGTTACGGCATCATTTGCATTTTCTGATATCTATCAGGCGGCGCTGCCTGAATCCGGCCCTATGCGATATTGTCGTGAGGATGTTTCCAGCCACCTTCTCAAACAGTTGCGCCGCGGTGACTACTACCCTGAATTAATTCTGGATTTACATGGGCTAAATCGTGAGGCGGCTAAGCACGAGCTAAGCGCGCTGCTTCACACTGCGCATAAACAGCTTATCGATTGCGTTGGGATTGTTCATGGCATTGGCTCAGGGGTACTGAAAAGCGCTCTGCCTCATTTGCTGATACAGCATCCCCACGTTATGGCCTTTCATCAGGCGCCTCTGGAGCACGGCGGTCAGGGAGCGCTACTGGTCTTGGTAGAGACCGCTGAACCCAACTTCAATCCTTTTCGCTGATTAGTACCAACGCTTATCCATCATCTCGCGTGTTGTGAATAATGAGGTAAGTGTAGTAGCCCATCAACCCAACAATCAGCCCTATACCAAGCAAAGAGTCCCAGACGACCGGATCATGTAACATTGATAAAAGCATACGATTCTCCTAAACGGTTTTTCACCATAAAGTATGCGCGCTTTGTATATTGTCGTACTGATCGAAATCAATAAAAGGCATGGTCAGGCAGCATCGAGGCAAGTGCACTTATTATAATATTGACTGTTGGAGTGCGAATAACTGAGGCGGAAAGCCGGAGGGAAGCGCTACAGCGCATCTGTGAAGTGGTCTACTAATTAATCTAAAAAAATTCACCACACTTTATTGCAAATAATTCTCATTTACACTAAGCTGATATTGCCTGTTCGACGTTAGGTGATTAACGGTCTTGGCTTAACGTCGGTGTTGGACGGGTGTGTGGTGCACCCGTCCAACCATTTTATGAAAACAATTTCCAGAACCAGCTTTTATCCAGATCTTCCTGGCAGCTTTTAAGCTGTGTAGCGTAACGAAGCGAACGCGACTTCACTTTTGCCGCAACTTTCTTCAGCCAGGGCTTACGATTGTAAGATTTTCTTTTGTACCCACCCCACCCTTCGTGATAGTTCAGATACTGGCTATAGGCGTCCCATTTTGAGGATCCATTGATTTTATAAGACTTGTAGATAAACCATCCCATGAAGTCCATAGCATCATCAAAATCGTCACGATCAGCCCAGCTATTTCCGGTCTCTTTAATATAATCTCCCCAGGTGATTGTTTTTGCCTGAGAGTAACCATATGCCGAACTTACTCTTCCCCATGGGATGAGTCCGAAAAAAACATAATCTTTGGGGGGCAGCGCATCATGGCGGAACGAGCTTTCCTGATACATCATCGCCATAGGCACGTGAATAGGCACGCCCCACTTGTCACGGGTATCGACGGCAGCGTCGTACCAGTCTTCTTTTTCGTAGAAAATGTCGCAGAGATTGCTTGCGTTCTTAGGTGGAGCGGTAGCACAGCCAGTCAAAAAAACTGATAGAAAGGCAAGTGGCCAAAAAAAACTGTGAACTCGTTTGAACTTTTTCAACATCGGGTGTCCAAATTAATGTTCTAGCAAAATGTGTGTTTCCCTGGAACGTTTTTACGCCTGACGCCCTGTCAGGCGTTTTTTTATGCTTGTTCCATAGCGTAGTAATCGCGGATAAAGGTTTCGAAATCTTTATCGTCTTCGCTTTCAATGTCTTGCTGAGCCTTTAATGACGCGGTTGCCAGCGCTGCGAAGTCGCTTTCCCGGTGATGAGTATAGGCAAGTTTTTGATACGTGTCTGCGTATTCTTTTGCTAACAATAGTCCCAGCGCTGAATTATCGGCGTTGTCAGCCAACAGTGCCGACATAATCTGACCAGAAGGCGTTTGTTCAGGATTACGAATTTTTTCCCACTGCACTTTCACAGCCTGAGAATATCTTTGTGTATCGTTGGCCTTATCAAGAAGACTGGCAACAGATTCAAATTTTTCAAACAGAGTTTTTGCCCAGTCGCGCATCAAGATCGACTGCCCGTTTTCGTTTAGCGAAAGCGCAGGGTTACGACCTTCCAAAACCACTGCATCCATATTTTCTCGCGCTTCTGCAATGGTTTCAGGCGTCAGCGGATCACTGGGCATCATCAGGCAGCAAAGCAGATAAACATCAAGAAAATCCATTTGCTCAGCGGAAATCCCGGTGGGTGAAAAAGGATCCAAATCCAGCGCCCGCACCTCTATGTAACTCACTCCACGATTAACCAGCGCATCTGTGGGTTTCTCTAACGGCAGGGTAGGCTGTTTCGGACGAATGGGTGAATAAAGCTCATTTTCTATTTGCAGAATATTGTGGCTAAGTTGCTGCCAGTTACCTTCTTCACCCGCTGCAAATTTGGCAAATCGCGTCGACGGCGTTTGCATAGCCTCTCTGAGTAACCTCACATAATTGTCGAGTTCGTTATAGCAAATCTGCAAGGCTGACTGCTCAGCATTGGTATATCCTAAATCGCTCATTCTTAATGATGTTGCATAAGGCAGGTAGTAAGTCCCCTTCCCGACTTTTTCGAACTTCATTTTGTGAGATTTATTATTTAAAAAAGAACTGCAAAGTGCAGGCGATGCACCAAACAGATAAGGGATAAGCCAGCACGTTCTCCGGTAATTTCTGATCAGAGAAAAATAATCCTGAGCAACTTGCTCTTTGCTGTGCGCCTGTTTGTGAAGGGCGGCCCAGTGCGCCCAGAAGCTATCGGAAAAAGAAAAATTATAATGCACGCCTGCAATGGCCTGCATCATGCTGCCATACCGGTTTTTCAACCCAACACGATAGACACGTTTCATTTTACCAACATTTGACTCACCGAAGTTAGCAATGGGGATACTGTCTTCATCATCAATGAAACAAGGCATACTCATTGGCCATAGCAGCTCGCCATTGATATTGTCAGCAACAAACTTGTGGATGTCCTGAAGCTGTTCTACTGATGTGCGGGCGTGCAAGGCTGGCGGGGTAATAAACTCCAGCAGTGACTCTGAAAAATCAGTGGTTATCGACTCGTGCGTAAGCGCCGACCCCAACGCTTCAGGGTGACCCTTTTGCGACAGCGCGCCGTCTTTTTCAATACGAAGCGCTTCTCTTTCTACGCCACGACGACTCTGGGCCAGGCTTTTTATAAATGTACTGGCACTCAGCGCTTCCAGCCGCTGTTCAAAATTCAGTTGCGTCACAGTCAAATCTTAATCCGGTTTAAGGGGCTTTTCTACATTGGGAAAAGCCCATAAATTTCAATGGTTATTACCGGTTTATACGACGAATCGCAAAATTACGGTGTTAACTCGCGTAGGGTTTTCTGTTGCAACGACATCTCAATCACAGGAAACTCCAGGGTGAACAATTGTTCCAGAATTTTCTGCTTATCGCCAACAACAATTAATTGCATATCTTCAAGCACCAGTTGCTCCTGTGCCAGCGCATTCAACTCATCAGCACTGATGGTCTTAATAATTTCAAGCTGCTGCTGGCGATAGTCATCAGGCAGATCATATGCCTGCAACTGACTCAGGAAGCGCGCTTTACTTGAAGGTGTTTCATACTTCAGAGCATCACTCAATGTAAAGGCATTGCGCATAAATGCAATTTCGTCCTTCTGAATGCCTTCCTGCTTGAATGTTTTAATCTCACTGAGCATCTCATTAATTCCCTGCGCCGTGTACTCGGCATTCAGGTCGGCAGAGGCTTCAAACCACCCCAGCGTTTTTCCGCCGATAAAGCCGGTAGAGGCACCATAGGTATACCCCTTATCCTCTCGAAGGTTCAGATTAACTCTGCTGTTAAAAGCGCCGCCCAGCGGAAAGTTCATCAAACGGGACTTAAAGTAGGTGCCCGTCGCATCGAACTTTGGCCCGCGTTTGACAATATGCACCACTGACTGCACGGCACCAGGGTTATCAACAAGATAAATCTGAGGTTTATCATACTCAGGGAAGGTGTCAAAGCTCGGAATGACATAGTCTTTTGCCTGCCAATTACGCATAAATGCCATTGCCTGCACAGCGGCATCTTCTTTTAAATCGCTTACGACCACAGCATGCGCGTGCGCTGGGGTGTAATACTGATTGTAAAACTGTTTGATATCTTCCAAAGAGATATTCTGAATAGTTTCGAGCGTACCTTCTTCAGGCAAACTTAAACGACTGTCTTTGCCAAACAGAACCCAATCCCGAGCCCGCGCGGCTAATGCTGAGGGGTTTTTTAGCTGTTGTTGCATGCTTTGCATGACTCTGGATTTCATACGCTGGAAATCCTGAGGCAAAAACGCAGGATGCAGTAGTTTCTCTTCCAGCAAAGCCATCGTTTGCGATACGTTTTTGGTCAAAGAGGAAACCATAACTTGTGTATAGCGTCCCTGCGCTGAGAACTGAATGGAGCTTCCCAGCTTTGCCAATTCATTGGCGATAGCTTCATTTGAGTAGGCATCAGTTGATTCGTTCATCATAAGAGCGGTGAGATAGGCTGTCCCCGCTTTATCATTTTCATCCAGTAACATCCCGCCTTCAAGGCTCAGGCTGAATGTCACAGTAGGTGTTTCTGTATTGGTTACCCCCAGAAGTGAGATGTCGTTGGGCAGCGTACTTTCCCAGTATTCAGGCACCTCAACAATCGGCGTAGGCCCTGCCGGAGGCGGCGCGGAACGGTCAGTTGAATCGGTAACTTTTATCGGATCAACATGCTCAGCCGGCTGACGCTCAGGGATATTGCGCTCAGGCAGAGTAAAATTCTGCTCTCTGACGGCAAGTTCAGATTGCCCTTCAGGCACCACGCTAAGAACAACTCCTGCACTATTCTTAATGTATTTTCTATAGACGCGCATAACATCTGCCGCTGTTACTGCGTTATAACGTTTTATATCTTCCTGGACCAGGTCTGGCTCGCCATAGAATGTTTCCCCTGCTGCCAGCTTAGAAACTTTTCCTGAAACACTTTGCAGGCCAAACACTGTTGATGATTCAATGGACGCTTTGACACGTTGTAAGTCGTCAGGTTTTACACCGCGTTGTTCAAACTCTTTAAGCGTCTGGCTTATGACGGTATTAAGTTTAGCAAGATCAGGCGTACTAGCCGGGTTGGCCAGCGCTAATAGCTGAAACTCACAAGCCAGCTCACGGCACGGATGATTAACCGCCGCCTGCACAGCCTGACCGGATTTCACCAGGTTTTTATACAATAATGAGGTTTTGCCTCCGCCCAGAATATCGGCTAGCACATCCAGCGGCGCCTCGTCGGGATGTCTTGCATAAACCGTCGGGTAAGTAATTTGTAATAACGGCAGGTGAACATTATCTTCAAGCGTAATATAGCGGTTTTCGTTTAGTTCAACCGGCTCAGGCTCAGCATCGGCAACTGCTGGCCCGGCGGGGATCCCCCCGAAATAGCGTTCGACCCAGGCTTTAGTTTTGGCAATATCGATGTCACCGCCAATGGTCAGCACCGCATTGTTTGGTCCGTACCAGCGTTTGAAGAAAGCTTTGAGATCATCAACATTGACCCGGTCGAGATCCTCAACATATCCAATGGGTTGCCAGGAGTAAGGGTGCCCCGGCGGGTAGAGTGCTTCAGCGGTGCGTTCGCTTCTTAAGCCATAAGGCTGGTTATCCACACGCTGCGCGCGTTCGTTTTTGACTGTTTCGCGCTGGTTTTCGAATTTTTTCTGATCGACGGCCTGCAACAAAAAGCCCATGCGGTCAGATTCCAGCCACAATACTTTTTCCAGTTGATTGGCAGGCACTGTCTGATAGTAATTCGTACGGTCGCTGCTGGTTGTGCCATTCAGGTTTCCACCGGATTCGGTGATAATCTTAAAATGCTGTTCATCGGCTACATTTTCAGAGCCCTGAAACATCATGTGCTCAAAGAAATGCGCAAAGCCTGATTTACCGATATCCTCGCGCGCTGAGCCCACATGATAGGTAACATCCACATGCACCAAAGGGTCAGACTTATCCTGATGAAGCAGTACCGTCAGGCCATTATCCAGCGTGAACTTTTGATAGTCGATAGCGAGCTTGTCTGCCTGTTGCGTTGAAGCTGCTACTGTGTCGCGTGTTTCAGGCTGACTGGCCTGCTGACATCCAGCCAATGCGCCGATTACTGCGCCGGTAATTAGAACCGTATTAATGATGCGTTTGTTCATCACGCCTTTTCCTTGTTGTAAACCTGACATTATCAATGAGAGCGTTACGATGTTCTTCATGAACGTTTAACTGACTCAACAGACTAACAAAATTCGTAACAGATAACTCCTGTACTATCATCACAGGTTGTATCAATTTATGTAAGCTTCGCCTACAATTTACCGTCTAACTATCAGGGATTTTTAGATGAACAACACGACGCCCGTTATTGATCTGGCATTTGGAGTCTCACAGTTAAGCGGCAATCGAAATTTGTACGTTTCATTGTTGCAGAAGTTCGCTGCAGAATATCAGGACCTGCCGGTCAGGTTGGATCATGCGCTGGCCGAAAACCGCTGGCATGATGTCCGTACAATGGTTCATACAGTTAAGGGCGTAGCGGGCAATCTCGGGTGTAACGCCTTGCACGAAGAAGCCCGCGTCTATGAAGATGCCATCAGAGACAGCCATACTGTTCCGGCGTCGCACCATTCATTTATCGATACCTTGTCCGAAACGCTGCAGGCCATAGATAAGCTGGCCAGTGAGTCAGGTAATGCCGGTTCGGGTGATATGGCACAAGCCCGCCAGCGTTTTCTTGATGCGCTCAATCATCACGAGTTTATCAGTGATGAAACACTCACGCAGTGGATGGAAGCCCTGGCAATGCCTGCCGAGAAGCAATCAGCAATTCGTGAAGCCATCGACGAACTGGATTACGACATCGCCAGCGCAATGGTTAAAGCACATTGTGTCTGACATACCTGTTCTTTTTTCCCACCCTGATTTTTATATCGTGGCCAAACCTGCCGGTATCACGATGCACGACGGGCAGCATGGCATCGTCACGCTGTTGCGTAATCAATTGCAGGAATCAGCGTTATATCTTTGTCACCGGTTGGATGATGGCACGTCAGGTTGTCTTTTGCTGGCCAGAAATCACCATGCTGCGGCAACGCTGTCAGCACTTTTTGCAACCCGACAGATTCAGAAGTTTTATATTGCTCTGGCTCAGGGTAAACCAAAGAAAAAGCAAGGCACTGTTAAGGGCGACATGATAAACCGTCGCGGGGGTCAGCATATTCTGAAAAAAACGTGCGAAAACCCCGCTGTTACGCAGTTCTTCAGCCATAGTGTTGCGCCCGGCCTGCGTGGTTATATTATTCGTCCGCTGACTGGCAAGACACATCAGATAAGAGTCGCGCTAAAAAGCGTTGGCGCGCCGATACTGGGCGATACGTTGTATGGAAAAGATCATGCGGACAGGTTATATTTGCATGCTCTGCGACTTTGTTTTACTTATCAGGGCACGACATTTTCCGTGAGTTGCCCTGTCAGCACAGGGCAGGCATTTTTAGCAGAGGCTGCTCAGCAGTGGATAAGCACGCTTAGCGAGCCTGAAAATCTTTCGTGGCCTGATGTAAAAGGCAAAACTGTGGTCAACCAGGATACTTAATGGCTAACCCCATACGCGGTCAGGTACACATTGTAGGAAGCGGCGCCATTGGTTCGTTGGTTGCCGCTGGCGCTCAGCGCAATAATATTGCTTATAGCCTTGCTCCACGCCGCCCTGAACAGCTTACCCAGCGTATTACCGCCTATAGCGGCCAGTCACGCTGGTTATCCGCCAACCTTGCCACTAAAGATAAGTTAGGCCCTGACGATCTGCTGGTTTTGCCATTAAAAGTGTATCACCTTAAGTCAGCCGTCAATCAATGGAAGGACCGGCTTGATGAATCCACACCTATCCTGCTTTTGCATAACGGTATGGGCGGGCTTGAAACAGTCAGGCAAATACTTCCGGACCATGCTATCTACATTGCAACAACCAGCCATGGCGTGCTGAAAACAAGTCATCACGAAGTAAAGCACACTGGCTTTGGCCGGACTATTTTCGGCGAAGCGCCGGACAATCAGGCAATCGATGATGAGCAGCTAGAGCGGGTGTTTGAAACGGTGAGTCGTTGCTTACAGCCAGTGACATGGCATAAAAATATCATCGAAGCACTCTGGCTTAAGATGGCAGTAAATGCCGTCATTAACCCATTAACGGCACTGCACGACATTCCAAACGGTGACTTGTCAGACAGTCGGTTTACCGGTCATATCAACGATATTACTCAGGAGACCGCTGCAGTCATGCAGGCTGAAGGGTTTCGCTATAGCGCGCAGGATCTGGTTGGCCAGGTTCAGCAAGTCATTCGCGCAACATCGCAGAATTATTCGAGCATGCATCAGGACGTGAAACATCAGCGACCTACTGAAATCGATGCCATCAACGGCTATATTATGGCTTCGGCACAAAAAAAAGGCATCGATGTTCCCATCAATGCCTTTCTGTACAGTAAAATTAAAGCGCTGGAAGCGACTTACTCCTGACCTTCCGGACGCATGTGCGGAAATAATATTACGTCTTTGATCGTCGGACTATCAGTAAACAGCATCGTTAAACGATCGATACCAATGCCCTGTCCCGCTGTCGGCGGTAACCCATGTTCCAGCGCACGGATGTAGTCTTCATCGAAGTGCATGGCTTCATCGTCACCGGCATCTTTTTCTTCAACCTGCTTGCGGAAGCGTTCTGCCTGATCTTCAGAGTCATTAAGCTCGCTGAAACCATTGGCTATCTCACGCCCACCCACGAAGAATTCAAAACGATCTGTGATAAACGGATTATCATCGTTACGACGCGCCAGTGGTGAAACCTCCCACGGGTATTCGGTAATAAAGGTTGGCTGTTCCAGCTTCTCCTCTGCGGTAGCTTCAAATATCTCACAAAGATATTTACCGGCACCCCAGATACCATCTACTTCCGGCTCTTTAATATGCAGCGCTTTGGCCATAGCTTTAAGCTCGTCAAGATGCGACTCAGGATCGCGAATTGCCGCCTCGTTGGCTTCTGGCCAGTATTTAAGGATGGCATCCCCCATGCTCAGGCGATCAAATGGCTTACCAAAGTTGTAATGCTTTTCTTCAACTACATTACCTTCGGTATCGCGAACCGTATTCACAACTTCTGAAGAGCCCAGAATGTCGTTGGTCAACGTGCGAAGCATGTCCTCGGTTAAGTCCATCAAGTCGTGATAATCAGCATAGGCCTGATAGAACTCAAGCATGGTAAATTCCGGGTTGTGACGGGTTGAAAGCCCTTCGTTACGGAAATTACGGTTGATTTCAAATACCCGCTCAATGCCCCCGACCACTAAACGCTTTAGATACAGTTCCGGCGCAATCCGCAGATACATATCAATATCCATTGCATTGTGATGCGTCACAAACGGTTTTGCGGTGGCGCCACCTGGAATGACCTGCAGCATCGGCGTCTCGACCTCGATAAACTTACGCTGCGTCAGATAATGACGAATACCGTTTATCAGCTCACTACGAATACGAAATGTCTCGCGTGTTTTATCGCTGGTAATAAGGTCGACATAACGCTGACGGTATTTTGTTTCCTGGTCACTGAGTCCATGAAACTTTTCTGGCAACGGACGTAGTGCCTTAGTCAGCAGCTCATACTCAGCCATATCAACGTACAAATCACCCTTGCCGGACATTTGCAATGTGCCCGCAACACCAATAATATCGCCAATGTCCAGGCTACCGTATCTTGCTTTGATGTCTTTTTGCGTATCCTTTGCCGCGTATGCCTGAATCCGGCCTGTCATATCCTGCAGTAACAAAAACGGCCCGCGTTTTGCCATTATCCGGCCGGCAATGCTGACATGGTTGCCCTGTTCGGCCAGGGTTTCTTTATCCAGATCACCAAAGGCATTTTGCAACTCGTCGGCGTAGTTTTCCCGGCGAAAGCTATTGGGAAACCCGTTCGCCCGACAATTTTCACGGATTGCGCTCAATTTTGCCCGGCGCTCGGCAATTAACTTATTTTCGTCTTGCTGTTGACTGGTCATAACCTAATCACTTCATTGTCAGAGGCCAGATTTAAGGCTGGCTTCTATAAATTTATCTAAATCACCGTCTAGAACGGCCTGCGTATTACGGTTTTCAATCCCGGTGCGTAAGTCTTTAATGCGCGAGTCATCCAGTACATAGGAGCGAATTTGACTGCCCCACCCGATATCCGACTTACTGTCTTCCATCGCCTGTTTCTCAGCATTTTGTTTTTGCAGCTCAAACTCATACAGTTTGGCTTTAAGCTGCTTCATCGCCTGGTCTTTATTCTTATGCTGAGAACGATCATTTTGGCACTGAACCACGATACCGCTGGGTTCGTGCGTGATCCGCACAGCCGAGTCCGTTCTGTTTACGTGTTGTCCACCCGCCCCTGAGGCACGGTATGTATCAATTCGCAGATCAGACGGATTAATATCAATTTCGATATCATCATCAATTTCAGGATAAACAAAAGCTGAAGAAAATGATGTGTGGCGACGATTACCCGAATCGAACGGTGACTTTCTCACCAGCCGGTGTACGCCTGTCTCAGTGCGTAACCAACCAAATGCGTATTCACCCTGAAAGCGGATGGTGGCACTTTTGATACCGGCGACATCACCTTCTGACAGTTCAATAATCTCGCTCTTGAAACCGTGTGCCTCGCCCCAGCGAAGGTACATTCTAAGGAGCATGTTGGCCCAGTCCTGGGCTTCGGTGCCGCCCGATCCCGCCTGCAGGTCAACATAACAGTCAGCCGCATCATTTGGCTTGGAAAACATGCGCCTAAACTCAAGTTTTTCAAGCTGTTGCTGCAGGCCTTCTATTTCGCTTTTAGACTCTTCAAAGGTTTCTTCGTCTTCGGCTTCAACAGCCAGTTCAAGTAACCCCTCAACATCCTCAGCGCCTTGCTCCAGCGCCTGAATGGTCTCAACCACCTGCTCTAGAGCAACTTTTTCTTTACCCAGACCTTGTGCATAGTCAGGGTCATTCCAGACATCGGGATTTTCAAGTTCCCGGTTAACTTCTTCTAAACGCTCCGACTTTGCATCAAAGTCAAAGATACCCCCTAAGTGCCTCAGTACGGGCCCGGATATCGGAGATGGCGTTCTGTACAGGATTGATTTCGAACATGATCCGCTTTCGCTTGATTAATAAGACCGCGAATAGTATCGAAAATACGGCTTTTTTGATAGCCGTCACAAAGAAGAAATTAGTCTTTAGGGCAACTTGTGGGAATAACAGGATAGATAGTGTCGGGCAGCGAGAACTATGCTGCCCGAACAAAATTACGCAGATACTTTTTTGCATAGCAAGGCGGTATCTCTGCCCAGCCCTTTAAGCTGTTTGATGGTTTTCTCATCGCTGATAGCGTGATTATCATCAAGCAGACCACTTACCTTTGCAATCGCTTTTTGGTTAGGCGCAACAATGACGCCCATGTTCTCCAGCAGCATTCTAAGAACAACAAGCACACGCATGCCACCCAGACCACCTGCAGATGCAGCCATAATACCGGCCACCTTGCCTTTGTAAGCCTGCATCACTTTCTCATCACCGGCTTTTCGGGATGCCCAGTCCAGTACATTTTTCAGCAGTGCCGGATAGCTACTGTTATATTCCGGCGATGCGATTAAAAAGCCATCATGATTAATCAGCAGCTCCTTGAACGCCTGCGCCCGGTCCGGAATACCATTTGCTGACTCTTCGTCTTCGTTAAAAATTGGCATCGCGTAATCTTCCAGGCTGATTACTGTGACTTCTGCTCCTGCTTCTCTGGCACCTTCAACCGCTACATCCAGAATGGCCTGATTATATGAATTGCGGCGAATACTGCCGGCAAACGCAAGTAGTTGTGGCATAACGACTCCTAAAAAGCAAAAGGCTGTTTTCACAGCCTTTTTATCGATAATACGGGAAAGCTCCCACGTAACGACAGTTTACATTTTTTCCAGCGTTTCGATACCTAACAGGGATAAACCTAACGACATCGTGTTGGAAACCAGCGCTGCCAGTGCTAAGCGACTATGACGCACGGCAACCGGTGTATCCTCTCGTAAAATGGGGCACGCCTCGTAAAAACTCATAAACGCAGAGGCAAGGTCATACAGATAGCTGCACAGTACGTGCGGCGTAGCATCACGGGCGACCACATTGATGGTCTCCTCAAACTGCATCAGCTGAACAGCCAGCGCGTGTTCCTGTTTTTCGTTAATCTTAATATCTACCGGCAAATCAGCCACTGAGATACCGGATTTTCTGAAAATACTTTGTACACGGGTGAACGCATATTGCAAGTAGGGGGCAGTATTGCCTTCAAAACTTAGCATGGTGTCCCAGTTGAACACGTAATCAGTGGTGCGGTTTTTGCTCAAATCCGCATACTTCACCGCGCCGATGCCGACCTTACGGGCCACTTCATCCAGCTCCTCATCGCTTAGATCAGAACCGCGTTTAGCGATCAGGTCACGCGCCCGGGTTACCGCTTCATCAAGCAGATCCACCAGCTTTACGGTGCCGCCCGAACGCGTCTTAAACGGCTTGCCATCGCTGCCCAGCATCATACCAAAAGGACAATGCTCGTAGCTTTGTTCTGGCTTCATGAAGCCTGCTTTGCGGCCAACAATTTCAGTTTGTTTGAAATGATAGGCCTGACGGGCATCGGTCAGTATTAACGTTCTGTCAGCGTTCAGTTTATCTGAGCGATAACGCATGGCAGCCAAATCAGTGGTGGCATACAGATAGCCGCCACCAGACTTCTGCACGATAAATACGGCAGGTTTGCCTTCTTTATCAGCAAGCTCAGGTAAGAAAACAACCTGCGCGCCCTGATCTTCCACAGCAATACCCTGCGCCTTCAGATCAGCGACCACATTAGCCAGGTCGTCGTTGTAGGCAGACTCTCCCATCACATCATTGCGGGTCAGGCTCACATTCAGCTTTTCATACACTTCCTCGCTGTGCTGAATAGAAATATCAATAAACCGTTCCCAAAGTGCCAGACACGCTTCGTCACCGCTCTGCAGTTTCACCACAAATTCACGGGCACGGTCAGCAAAGCCTTCTTCTTCATCAAAGCGAACCTTTGCTTCACGATAAAAGTCTTCCAAATCTGACAAGGCGGTTTCAGCCATATAGTTGGCTTCTAGCTTGTCATTGAAATGGGCCAGCAGCATACCAAACTGCGTGCCCCAGTCACCCATGTGATTCTGACGAATAACATTGTGACCTAAAAACTCAAGCAGCTTCACCACGCTGTCACCGATGATAGTCGTGCGCAGGTGACCAACGTGCATTTCTTTCGCCAGGTTTGGTGATGAGTAATCGACAACCACATTTTGCTGGCTTTGTTTAGCAATGCCCAGACGCGGATCATGTAACGCCAGCTCACACTGATTGGCCAGCCATACATCATTCAAATGAATGTTAATAAAGCCTGGTCCGGCAATCTCCAGCTTATGTGCTACATCATCCAGCTTCACTTGCTCAACAATTTTTTCTGCGATATCCCGTGGCTTTTGCTTAAGCTGCTTTGCCAGTGCCATGGCACCATTGAACTGATATTCACCAAACTCAGGCCGGGCACTTCGGGCAATGGGTACAGGCGCATTTTCAACACCCATTTCATCAAGCGCCTGGGTAAAACGGCTAACTAATAGTGCGTATATATTCATAGGTAAAATCTTTAATGCTCACGGGTTTTAGTAAACTGAATATCGGGATAGCGCTCTTGCGCCAGTTGCAGGTTGACCATAGTAGGCGCGATATAAGTTAAATTATCACCACCATCCAGCGCCAGATTCTGCTCGGCTTTGCGACGGAATTCATCCAGCTTTCTTTCATCATCGCTATACACCCAGCGGGCAGTGTTTACGCTGATATGCTCATATAGCGCATCAACATTGTATTCTGCTTTAAGACGGGCAACGACCACATCAAACTGCAGCACACCCACAGCGCCCACAATCAGATCGTTGTTTGCCAGAGGACGGAAAACCTGTACGGCCCCTTCTTCGGAAAGCTGAATTAAGCCTTTTAACAGTTGTTTTTGCTTGAGCGGATCACGCAACCGGATGCGCTTGAACAGTTCCGGCGCAAAGTTGGGAATGCCTGTAAATTTAAAATTTTCACCGGAGGTGAAGGTATCACCGATGCGAATGGTGCCGTGGTTATGTAAACCGATAATATCGCCCGCATACGCTTCTTCAAGTAACGAGCGGTCACCGGCTAAGAATGTCAGGGCATCCGCAATGCGGATATCTTTGCCTATGCGCGAGTGGCGCATCTTCATGCCTTTTTCATACTTACCGGAAACAATACGACAGAACGCCACGCGATCGCGGTGCTTTGGATCCATATTGGCCTGGATCTTAAATACAAAACCGCTGAATTGTGGCGCACTGGCTTCAATTTTACCGTCTTCAGTTTCCCGGGATTTAGGTGCCGGCGCCCACTCGACCAGTCCGTCCAGCATATGGTCAACACCAAAGTTACCTAATGCGGTACCAAAGAACACAGGCGTCAGTTCACCTTCGAGGAACAGTTCTTTATCAAATTCATTAGAGGCGCCGCGAACCAGCTCCAGCTCATCACGCAAGGTTGAGGCAAGCTCAGCACCTACCGCCTCATCCAGCTCGGGATTATCCAGCCCTTTAACCGTACGCACATCCTGAATGGTATGACCGTGACCGCTTTGGTACAGAATCACCTCATCACGGTAAAGATGATAAACGCCTTTGAAGCCCTTACCACTGCCAATTGGCCAGGTAATGGGCGCACACATCATATTCAGCTCGGTCTCCACTTCATCCAGCAATTCCATCGGATCGCGGATATCCCGGTCGAGTTTATTCATAAATGTGATGATAGGCGTATCACGAAGTCGTGTGACTTCCATCAGTTTGCGGGTGCGATCCTCAACACCTTTGGCAGCATCAATAACCATCAGGCATGAATCTACTGCCGTCAGTGTACGGTATGTGTCCTCTGAAAAGTCTTCGTGCCCCGGGGTATCCAGCAGGTTGACGAGGTGGTCAGAATACGGAAACTGCATGACCGAGGTGGTTACCGAGATACCCCGCTCTTTTTCCATCTCCATCCAGTCTGATTTAGCATGCTGCCCGGATTTTTTACCTTTGACCGTACCTGCCTTTTGCAGCGCACGACCGAACAACAGTACCTTCTCAGTAATGGTGGTTTTACCCGCATCGGGGTGCGATATGATGGCGAATGTGCGACGTTTCTGGATTTCGTTCGCTAGCGCGTTATTACTCATGCTTACACTTATTGTTTAACAGACCGGAAGTTAATTTGCCCAGCCAGGATGAATTGCAATATTAATGGCACGGGATTATATAGTGTATAAGCGCACAAATACATACACACAGCGGATTGGGGGCGACGGATACGCGTATTTAATAAAGGATCCGGGGGCATAAAAAGAAAAAGCACAGCGTATGCCGTGCTTTTTTGTCGTCAGCGTATCGGTTATTTGATTTGACCGATGGCACGCATTTCATCTTTCAGCGCGCGTAACATATGGGCGTCCGACTCGTCCTGATGCTGCGTTTCTTTCAGGCCAATCGTTGTAATATGGTTGCCAGGCGAATAGGTAGCGCTGTTACAATATTCGGGTTGTTCCGTAGCGGCAATCCCCTGTCCAGCTACGAACACACCGCCGCCCTCTTCCTGCCAGACTGAAAATACAGATTGATAGACATCGTACATCTGACTGCTTTTCAGCACCTGATAATTCAGGTAGGACGAGGCATTTAACGCATGACCACCGGTATAAGCGGTAAGCGCGATGCCATATTCCTGAGACAAGGTGGCAGCCGAGCGAACCGCGTAACGCAGACCCGGCGCATGGGCCTCTTCATAGTACTGCCCGGTACCATCCACATAATTGATTGCATCAGAAAGCATCGCATCTGCGCTATCAACACTAAACTGATTAGCAGAATTGTTTACTACAACAGGATCAACGGCCAATGCATCTACCTGCATTCCCGGTACATCTGCGCCTTCGTACTCACGAAGCAACATGCCATCCAGTAACAGCGCATTGTAGTTGTGGGTTTTCACCGTATTGTTAAGCGTACCAGCCAGCACCGTAACCACCCGATCAGCTTCTGCCTGCCACACGCTATCAAAGATAGCCTGAATCTCCAGTGTTCTGGCTGCCTGCCAGTTACTGATAAGTACATTCTCTTTTGCCAGCAGGGAATGCTCTGCAAGCAGCTCGCTTTGCATCGCCTCTGGCCAGCGCTGGGTGGCGCGTGACAATGCGTAGTCACGCCCCATACTTTGTGGATAGGTGCGTTTTGCCAGCTCGCTACCCAGCTCAATGTATAACACGCGGTTGGTTTTAAGCGATGTCAGTAGCAGCTCAGCCATCGCTGTCACGTAGGCATCATCTGCAGCTAACGGGATGTTTAGCCATAGATCAGCAATGGCTTTATCTGCCAGCTCAGTCATCGCTTCATACGGCACGCCTGACACGGTGCCCCAGTGCGCCGTATTGTTTGTGCTGCGCTTACTCCATCCGGACGTCCCCTGGAAAAGGCTTTCGGTACCCGGCTTAGCAAATAGCGCGGCATCGCTGAACAGACTCGTGGTGCGAACTACCCGGCTGGATGTCAGATAGCTGATGTAATCGGCCGCAAATGTATCGGTAGTGCTTGCGCCCGGACGCTGCAGCTGAATATTCTTCAGGTAGTCACCGGTACCGTCAGGGTCTGTCTGCGTAATTGAAATGGTAAGGGGGCCCGCACCGGCGTACTGCAGTACAATTTGCCCCTCCTGTTGCTCAACGATATCCGCGTTTTCAAACGTAAATGCGCCCTGCCCTTCATAAGTCAGTGTATAAGCACCCGTTTCATACGCCCCCTGAATAGTCGATGACATTACGGTTGTAAATATTGATGCGGCGATGCTGCCATCTTTAAGTGTCATGGATGTCGGCCAGCCGTGTGCATCAGTCTGAATATTGTTATAACGATCTGTTACCACGCCTGAACTTGTGTTGTAGAACCAACCATGGCTGGCATCTGATACAGATTGGCCACGCATGCCGGCGGACTTCATCAGGTCGTTAAACATCCACGCTGTCATATCGCTGCTTACCGAGGCCAGCTGAACACCTAGCCGATAGGTAGCTGCCTGCGCAGTAACATCTTCGGTCAGTGGGCCGGAGATATCGTCTTTAGGCAGCTGATAAGTGCCAGCTGTATCATCTGCTGGTTCATCCTGCGTACTATCGTCCGGCTGCGTGGGTGTCGGGTTAGAGGGGGCTGGCAGGCTTCCCGTGGTTAACGGTTCAGACCGATCAGGCGCGGTGACTGTTTCTGTTGAATCGCTTCCACCTGAACCACAGGCTGAAAGGGTTAAAACAGACAAACATAAACTGGAAAGAAGAAATCGTCGGGTCATAACTGCAACACACTTCGTTTAAGACAGACAAGTCGCTAAGGTTCAGCGATAAGATGGGCTAAGAGTAGCTGTGAAGTGCGATGCTTACTAAGTATTACGGGTATAAGCGGCAATACGGCAGTATTACTGTATTTTGAAAATTTAATTTAAGTTTGTATGGAGGCTTTAAAAACAGATAGTTACTGAAAGCTAAAAGATATTACAACGAGCTAATATAAAAAGATAAACGGTGATCCTGATACGAAACGCTAGCTGATCATTCGCTTCATGATAATGGCATCTTCTTTCCCATCGTTCGTCTCATAATAATTTTTTCGTACTTCCTGCTCTATAAATCCATGAGAGTTATACAAATTTATTGCTACGCTGTTACTCGCTCTGACTTCAAGCCAGATTGTTGCCATTTTTTGTTGCGTACAAAATTCAATAACCTTTTGCAAAAGCGCTTTTCCGGCCCCCACCCGTCGTGCTGCGGGGCTGACACCGATATCCATCAGCGTCGCCTCGTCAGCCACCATCAGTACAGTGGCATAACCAATAACATCGGATTGGCCAATAACAAACATCAAATAAGGCGGAGTAATACAATCGGCGAATGTGTTGTAAGACCAGGGCGAAAACGTCACCTGCTTATGGATTTGATACGCGGCCTCAATCAGTCTATGACTGTCTGGTGAGACTTTTTCCGGAATCATTTTTGCCACAGCTTATTCCACAAGCTGGCCTTTTGACCGGCGTCTAACTGACCCGGTTCACAGGGAAGCTCAATCGTACTGCCGGTAACCCGCAGCGACTGACCGACAACCAGCTTTGGTGGTGATTCTTTGGGATAGCAAAGTGCCCATGCCTGATTCAGATCACTGATAATTCGCGCGTGCTGCACGCGCTGCGCTTCTGTTAAGGGCATTAGGACAGGCTTGTCTTGGCTAGCCTGAGGCGTCGATTTAGTCAGTGATTCTCTTAGTTGTGCAACGCGATCAACCGATACCGTGTTATCTGACGAAGCGGATACTGACCCCAACGAAGGAGAACGCTCGGCTGACTCTGAAGAGGCTGATGTTGCTGTTGCCAGTTTATCTGCACTCATCCAGACACAGATTCCCATTTGCTGAAGTGCGGCAATTTGAGCTTGAGTTAAGTGAGACATGTAAGACTGGCTTTCAATTTAAGATGATTAACTATACGCCAGATAAGAGAAGATTGGCAGGGGTGGAGGGACTCGAACCCCCAACCATCGGTTTTGGAGACCGCTGTTCTACCAATTCGAACTACACCCCTAGCGCGAAATGCATTATACGTAACGGATGTTAAAGGTAAAGGCTTTTTCTACAGGTGGTGAGCTAAGTGGTTACTTATCAATCACTTTGTGGCCAGGCAGCGTGCACTCAGCGTTAGTCTTGCGCAGAAGCTTTTAATGCAGCGCCCCACAATGCCTCTGTAATATCGACGACCTCTTTCTGTTCACGAAAATAATGTTCAACGGTGGTTTGCGCTATTCCTGCCTGCTGAGCATAACAGGCAATCAGGCGTGCCGTATCAGTCTCATCAAAGCGATTGATACCGGCACATGATGCCAAGTCGAAAAAGCGATTACCCATGGCGGCGTACTCCCAGTCGACAATCATAACCGGTTCGAGCGACTGAATATGCCCCCATGACAAGTCATTGTGGCACAGAACAAGATGCTCGGCCGGCACGTAATCCAGTGCATACTGCCTGATAACCTGTTGTGTTTGCTTTACCAGCGGATCATCTTCTTCAAGACCGGCTTTCTCAACATAATGAAAAAGCCTTTTTGGAAGATCCAACGACCTGACTGTTATTGGTTGCTTATGTATCTGAGCCAGTACGCCCGCCAGAATGCCTGGTCTGTCGCTAGCTGGAATTTCATGGTCAAGCCGCTTTTCCAGCCAGCTCTCGACCCAAAGATCCTGCGACCTGTTCAGCCAGACCGGGAGGGGGGCAATTTCTCTGTGAGCCAGTTGCTCCTGTAAAAGAAACTGGTGAAAACGATTGATGCCACTGAACTCATCCCTGGCCAGCGATTTGACAGCAAAATGCGATTCGCCATCTTCAAGTTTAAAAACGCGGTTTACCTCACCGCCCTGTAGTTCGGTAAGGCAGGCATTATCTGACAGCGATAATGCCGGTTTCAGTTCATTAATTATATGCGTGTGATTCATGCTGCATTTTCCATTGCCCAAGCCATTGCCAGTACCCATATACGGAGAAACCCACATATCCGGTAAACAGGCAGGCTGACAAGATCAGGCCCGATTGCGCGTACAGATATGCAGAAGCGAGGTTAATGAAAAACCAATACACCCAGTTTTGCAAGACTTTATGGGCGACCATAAAAGTAGTCACGACGCTTAACACCTGAATACAGGCATCCAGCCATAAAAATTCGTTGTTAAACTGACCGGATGCCACCGATGCCAGCCCCCATCCTGCCAGTAATAGCGTCGGGACAATCGCCATATGCCAGAACCATGGCCAGGACTGAACGCCTGACGACGTTTGCTGGCCTTTTTTCCACTGATAGTAGCCGTAGATTGCCATTATCATATAAAAAAAATTGAGCAGAGACTGAAATGGCAGTGTGACCTGCCAAAACAAATATGTGTATATCGCCGTGCTTAGAAAAGCACACAGCCAACACCAGCTGTTCTGCCGTGCAGCAAGCCAGACATAAGCAATAGCCAGCCCGACCGCTAGCCACTCTGCTAACGAGGTGGCTGCGATCTGCTGAATGAACGTATCAGTCATCATTACGTGACTGCATTGCATCAAAGTTTAAAAACTTTGCCACAAAAACAGCCTGCCCCACTTCTTCATGCGTTCGCTGCATTTCTGTACCCAGCATTTCCATGACCCGCTGATAATCCCCTGTGACCTGAGTGCTGGTCGAACAGGTTGTCACTGACAGCTCATCGTAACGGTTAATTCTTTCTAAGAACGACTTGATTGCCGGAATGAAGTTATCCGCCAGTGGGTATAGTGATAGTTCTACCATTACCTGCATAATTATCTCCTAAAATTGATATCCGACAGTAACACCGTACTGTCTGCCTGCGCCTAGCTGGTAATAAGGTTCCGGCGTTGCATAGCCAAACTCCCCATCTCTGGGGTCGTTACTAAAGCCGCCAAACCCCCGTACATAATACGTTTTGTCGAAAACATTATTGGCCCACGCTGATGCATACCAGTGATTGTTTTCCCATCTTAGCTGCGTATTGACCAGAGTGGCAGACGGTGACATCACATCATGCCCATCTGAAAAGCGGTAGCGGTCTTTAAAATCAACATCTGCCTGCCATGACCAGTTATCGCTAATCATCAGCCGTGAATACAGGTTTGCTGTCCAGCGTGGTGCCTGAGCCTGCTGTTGCTCGTCGATGAAATCGCCGCGGGCATTGGTGTATTGCTCAAACTTCGCATCCAGATAGCCAATACTGCCCTGGAGCTGCCAGATATCGGTAACCAGCCAGCTTGCTTCAAGCTCTATACCGCGGTTGGTCCCCAAATCCGCATTATCTATCACATCAATAAAATCAGGTGTACCATCATCACGGGTAATGACATCAAAATCATTCACCTGTGTATTGTCTCTTTGCATATAAAAAATCGCCGCGCGCAAGGTCGCCTGCGGAACGAATAACGGGCCCTTTACACCAAGTTCATAGTTCCAGTTATACTCTTCATCGAAAAACCGCTTTTCTTCTGATACACGCTGCGCAGGGTTAATGCCTGCGCCTTTAAAGCCGCGTGAAATACTCGCATACCAGGTGTGCTGATGCGGGGTGTATTGCAATGCCGCTTTTCCTCCCACCATGTTGGTATCGTATTCGCGCTGCAGCCCCTGGTTATCCGCATAGTCGAAGCCATAATTTTCAAAACGCAGCCCGAAGGTCAGGGCCAGCGAATCTGTAAATTGCGTATCAGTCTGCGCATACAGTGCTTTTGTTGTGGGTAGGTACTTACTGACAAAGTCGCTTTGTGCGTAGGTGTATTCCCGCAACAATGCTTCTTCAACGCCTTTATAATGTACACCAACAAGCCAGTCAGTCGTGTCATTAAACAGCTTTGCACGCTGGGCGCTGGTAAATCGTAGTTCAGCAGTTTGCGTGTCTACGTCGCGAAAATAAGCATCGAAAGAGCTATAGCCAAACGGATGGAAGCCGGTATAGGTCCAGTCCTCATCGTAGCCATAAGCAATATTATGCGATGCATGGGTAAGCAATGAGGTCAGTTGGCCATTCTCATAATCCGTAGTCAGTTTCACACTCACGGCGTGTGTCTGCTGGGTATCAAACCCGGGTTCGTCAGCCAGGGACTCACGGGTGTTATCCAAAGAAAAAGCATCATAGCCATTGTCGATGTCATACCAGCGGTAGCTGATATCCAACACGCTGTCAGCACTGATATCCCATTGCAAAGCAGCTTTAGCTGCTGTCTCGTCAATGTTGTCAGTATCTTCCTGATTGAGGAATGTGTTATTCACAAAGCCGTCACTAGCATTGTGCATAAATGCCACCCGATAACGGATATCTGAATTTATCGCATTTCCTGTTGCCCCTTCAAAGCGGTAGGAACCTTTGTTACCGGCCCGTACTTCTGCGTGGCTTTCCTGATCTTCACCGGCCTGGTTGGAAACAATTTTCACCGCGCCTGCGAGGGCGCCGGTACCAAACAATGTTGATTGAGGACCACGGAAAACTTCAACCTGTTGCGTATCGAATAAGACACCGGCTGCGGCAAGCCCGGAAAAGTCAAAATCATCCACTAAAAAGCTGACCGAAGGATTAATAGGCTCTGCGAATTGTGAGCGCTCACCAATCCCACGTATCTGAATAAAGCGCCCTCTTGAAGCGCCGGATGCGAAATTAACATTGGGAGCGACATTTAAAATATCATCAAGATATGTTGCCTGACGGGCATCAAGGCGTTGCGTCGACAATACTGTTGCACTGCTGCTTAACTGATCGAGTGTTGCTTGCCGAAAATCGCCGGTAACAGTGATATGTTCAATATCCTGTGTTTCAGCAACAGTCGCTGTGCTCAGAAAGGCTAAAAGTATCGCGTTGTATTTCATTAAGGATCTCTTATCTGCTTAGAAAAAGATCCGGTATTAGGGCAGGAAAACTGGCTACATTTTGACACCATCCCTACGCCGGTATTATCCGGATCAGGTAAAAGGGTTCCTGCGTAAACCACAGATCTCAGCCGGAATCGGCACCCCTTGGTAGGCAGACTGTCGTCTGCAGGCGGCAGTGTATCAAGTAGTACAATAGGGTCAAATAAAAACAACGGTAAAAATGTCAGGCGGGCGTTTCTAATTATTGAGAGAGTCGGTGAGTCAATCGCTGCCGGGCGCATATTCTCGTCAATATAGGAGTTTATCATCGCGCCTGCACTGAATGACATTGTGCAACATAACAGTGAGAAGCTGATATAACTGCGCGACAACACTGACAGTTACCTGATGCTGGCTACAGGACAATGCGATACGCCGTCAGCAGCTATCATCGCAGACAGGAAAGGAGCACAGATACAATTTAATGGATTACTCTGTTCTGCGCGTTTTCGTTCTTTATTGAGTCTTCGGTGTGTTTAGGTCTTGCTAATCAAAAAGATACCTATGTCATTGTTGCCCTTTCTCTTATCAAATTAGGTCAGCTCATTCGTCAGGATACCGACGAGTTTTCGATAGCACCTAATCCTGCACAATACGTTATAAAAATCGGGCAGTGTCTTGCAACTCAGAACGCTGACATTGTTTATCATTTTCTGTGAACACAGAATTTTGCTGGCGGGGTTTGAGAGTACGGTATGACAGTGAAGATTTTCACCAGCTTATACGTTGTCTGAGTGAAAAATTCGGAGCTTGCCTGTACGGCGCCTCATCACTGACGTTGTTCAGGTGGGGTTTCGGAACCCACACGAATCAAACACTGTGGTGTGCATGTAAAATGTTGGATAAGAACATTCCTGAGGCCGCAACTGCGTAAATAGTAAATGCTCATAACATCGCGTTTTTCATGTTGCTGTGCGATGCTGTCCTTCAGGATTCAGAAGGCCTCGCAGTTCAACTACCAAAAGGCAACCTGCGAGGTCAGCAAGCACTGGCGTTAGTCGCCAGACTCAGACAATAAATTCAGACTGCGCAGCTCTTCATCGGTTTGCGTCTTCAGGCTTTCCAGCGTTTTGCCGTGCGGTGCAGGTTGGCGCGTTACCGGGTCTACCTTTACAAACACTATATCATCTGCCAGACAAATCGTTTTCTTTGTGGCCTTATTTCGAACCAGACAGCTCACTGTAATTGACGTACGTCCCACGGCTTTAGTGGCCAGCCCGAATTCAACAATGTCGCCCTGCAACGCTGGCGACTCAAAGCTGATCTCACCAATATGCTTGGTTACCAGACAATTTGTTTCTAACTGGCAAATTGCATAAATGGCAGACTCTTCATCAATCCACTCAAGGGCCCGGCCCCCGAACAAAGAGTCAGCATAGTTGAGGTCATTGGGCATCACTAAACGACGTGATAAGAAACGCATTCGAATTCCTTCAGGTTAATAGGTTAAACTTCACTATTTATTATACGGCAAAAACGTAACGATGGCTTTGAAGAACCTCATTGAATGGCTTAGTTTGCCATTGCACGCGAATGCTGAAGATTATCACCGGCAGTTGCTTCTGTTTCAGACTGCAGATGCCGAACATACCCTGGCAAAATTGACTGAAGAAATACCTGCGGCATTATCCTGCGCGGTCATAACAAGGGATGTCCCCGAGCCAAAACGCCCGGCTATACATCATTTCGCGTTATCAGATTACAAGAAAGTATTGGGGCAGGAATTTGATATCGGCATTTTCAATGCGTACTGCGGTTTCAGACCCAGTGCCTTACTGGCATTGGCCGGCACTCTTCGCTTTGCTGGCAGACTAATCATCGTGTGTCCTCCGCTTGAAGATTGGCCTTTTCATTCAAGTGTTACCGCACCGCATTATCTCAGTCACGGATACTCAATTAAGGAAAGTCTGTTTATCCGGCGCTTAATCAACACGTTCAGCTCTCACCCTGCCGTGTGCATTTGTTCTGACGATAATGATGAACAAGTGCTCCCGGTGAGGTCTGTGTCTCTCGGTAAAAAATGTCAGGTAACTAATGGCAGCGAGCTGACGGACAGTCAGCAAAGCGTGTTAAATGAGGTTTTGGCCTGTGTCGATGACGCACCCCATTTAAAGGTGATTACCGCGCCGCGTGGACGGGGCAAGTCAGCGCTGCTCGGGATCATTGCGGCAACGTTGATTAATAGTGGCTATACAATTTTATTAGTCAGCGCGCGACAACACAGCCAAAGTGTTTTTTATCGCCATCTGGCGACTGCACTTTCTTGTAACATTGAAGAGGCCGAAGCGCATTTAGAATGGTTAGCCCCGGACAACCCTGGCGCCTTTGACAATGATGCTGATATTATTCTCATTGATGAAGCCGCCGCCCTCCCCTTACCGGTACTACTCGCATTAACCACAAATAACAGTAAATGTTTGTTAACCACCACAACGTTAGGCTTTGAAGGCTCAGGCTTAGGATTTCTGCATAAATTTCTGCTTCCCCGTAAAGCCAGGCATCAGCTGCATCACTTTACCTTGAACGAACCGGTTCGCTGGGCGACCGGCGATTTGCTGGAGAACGTGCTTGATGAGACGCTTTTGTTTAGCAACGCCCATGCTCAGCCTGAAATAACACAATCACCGCTTACGCTCAGTCACGTTAAAGCGTCACAGCTGGAGTCTGCACTCCTTGCGTATCTTTATCATTTACTCAGCGATTCTCACTACCAGACCTCTCCGGACGACTTAATGCGCTTAACTGATGCGCCTGATGTATCGTTTATTCTGGCCCACAAAGATAATCAACTTATCGGGGCAGTAGTCATCAATCATGAAGGGGGAGACCGACTTACAGCCTTAGACAAAAACATAGCCCAGGGGAGTCGACGCGTTAAAGGCCACCTGAGTGCACAAAGTCTGGCACTGATGGCAGCAGACGCCGCGTTGGCGACTCAGAATTATTGGCGCATAAACCGTATTGCTGTTCAAGCGGGATTCCGAAGGCAGGGCGTCGGCTCTACAATGCTGGATTACCTTTATAACGAGGCCAAATCGAATGATATTGATTGGCTGACAAGCTCCTATGCGTCTGCGCCTGATGTTGATAGTTTTTGGCAGAACGCTGGTTTTACATTAGTCCGAAAAGGCAATAAGCCTGATAAAGCGAGTGGCCAGGTAAGCAAATTAGTGTCGAAGCCAATTAGTCATCGTGCTATCGGAAAACAGCATTTCTTAGAGGGTGTTTTTATTTTTGATATGTCCAGTTCATTGAAACAAATGAATGAGACAGTACAACAATTTGGTCTTAGTTTACTCATTAGTGCCAGGCTCGATGCATATTTAAAGGGCCAGCGCTCACGTGAACTAACCGGGAACGCTTTTAACTACCTTGTGTTAAAAAACACATCTGTACTATCACAAGGTGGCGTAGCATGTGATTTTATTGTGAATGGAAAATCTCCAGAGGAAATCATCAACTTGTATCGATTAACTGGAAGAAAAGAATTCGAGAGAATGTTATTAGAACAGGCAAAATCACTTTATAGCGAATAACAATTTGCCTCGTTTTCAACTCTGCCGGAGATAATAGCAGCTAATAAACAGGCAAAAAAAAAGCCCCTTAAAAGGGGCTTTTTATCAGATATCGATTCCACGATTTTTGGCTTTTTCCTTGATATAAGGTTCCCATGCAACCGCATTACGGCGCATAGAGCTTTCTTTTTTCGCCATCTGATTATATTTCCAGGCCTGCTTGAAATTTTCCTGATAAAAATATGCTTCCATCAAAGAGAAATAAATCTTCCCTTCTTCTTCCGCACCACGATCAAGAGCATTGTTCAAGGCTTTCACAGCGCCTTTATAATCTTCCGCCACCAAAAGAAGCGTACCTTGCTTCTGGAAGTCCTGAGGGTCTGAACTCATCTGCGCAGCTTTACCGTAGTAATTCGCCGCGATGTCGTAGTTCTTCGCCTGGTGGAAAGAGTTAGCAATATTACGCATCATCGATGCGTCTTCTTTTATCTCACCACTTTCCAGATGCTTTTCAAGCGTCTTAGCCGCTTTATATGGAATGCCATTTGTGGAGTAGAGCTGCGCAAGGTTCTTGAACTGTGATTCTTTGTCCAGATAACCCGCGTTATAAGCAATCTCCATAGTAGACAGTGCATCGTCATAATTTTCTACCAACATGTAGAAAACACCCAGCTGTGTCCACCAAGTTGGATTCTCGGGGAACGTGTTGACCAGCGTTTCCGCTATTTCAACTGTTTCCGGGTACATCTTGCGTTGATAATACGACTGCAACTTCAAAACATAAGGGTTCTTGTTCGGCTTTTCATACAGCTCTATTGCTCTGTTTGCCGGTTCAATTACCTTATCAAGCTCTTTCGTTTCGAAGTATGCCTGAGCCATACGCACATAAGTATCGGGATCTTCTTTACATGTAAAGTCCATCCACTCCTGATACCAGTTAATCGCTTCCTTGTAGTTTTCTTCACGTAAGTTCAGGTTAGCTACAAGCTTCAGCGTACTCGCGTGCTCGTTGTCATTAAGCACTTTGTTTTTAACCGCATCGGTCAAATAACGCAGTGCTTCATCTGATTTTTTCTCGTCAGCAGCAAGCAAGTTACCAATGAAACGTCCGACATACGCTTTGTCAAA
>CAZOYR010000005.1:0-3947 GCA_964584105.1 uncultured Alteromonas sp. | reverse complement strand
GTCATCAGAAGTTTCGATATCATAAAGTATATCCAATGCTTCTTGCACTTTGTCTTCGTTGTAAGCTTCGAACGCTTTTTGTACCTTTTTACCTGCACGCTCACCAACCAGCTTAGTCTTACCCTTTTCATAGCCAGGGCAAACAACCGGCGCATTAGACTTCGACTGCTGCGCCATTGCTGGCGCACTCACTGTGGCAGTAACACCCATGACTAAAGCAAGGGCTGACATTTTGAATGTATTTTTCATCATGATCACTGCTCCAGTTTAAAGTCTAGCTGTACAAACATATCAGGTTGCTTAACGCGCTTGCCTTCAACAACCTTTGGCTTGTACTTCCACTTACTCAATGCACGGCGCGCTTCACGGTCAAAGATCCGTTTAGGATCGGCATCGATGACTTCGATGTCCTCAACGCCACCCTGTTCGTTAATCGTGAACGACAGTTTAACCCAACCTTCGCGACCATCACGGGCTGCCTGAGGTGGATACTTCGGATCAATCCTGACGATTGGTGTTGCTTCACCGTCCTGTTGCATTGCACCTACAGCACCAATGCTGGCACCTACATCACCTGTATCGATAGAAGGCACATTCAGGCTGAAACCTCCAGCATCAGGTTCCGCGGCATCCGGCTCTACAGGCTGCTGCTTAGGCGGCTGTTGCGGTGGCGGCGGTGGTGGAGGCGGTGTACGCTGACGAGTTTGCGTATCAGCCTCAGGCTCCTGCATGACCACATCAATAACGGGTGCATCAGGAACTTCATCTGCCGGGCGGTTTGAATTTTCAATCAGCTTGGCCATCAGGACAAACAAACCGAAAGCAACCGCGGCACCTAACAATATAGAAACGATAAATCGAACCATCTTATCCCCTTGCTGCTACTGATATGCGATCAACACCCGCAGCTTTAATCTGGTCCATCACTTTCACAACAGTACCATGCTTAGCCTTAACGTCGGCCTGGATGATGACATAATCAGTCGGCTGCTCCGTCAACAACCGCTCGATGTTAGCTCTGACACTATCAACAGCCACTTCACGCTTGTCCAACCACACACTACCATCGTCAGTGATAGCGACGAAGATATTGGCGTTTTTGCGCATTGAGGCCTGATCTGCATCAGGTTTATTAACTTCAATACCTGCTTCTTTTACGAAAACAGTAGTAACGATGAAGAAAATTAGCATGATGAATACAACGTCCAGCATCGGCGTCATATCTATCTGCGCATCTTCCTCTTCTGTTCTGACTTTCCGCGCCATAATATCTCTCTCTAGTGATGTGGCAGGCTATCGACCAAGCCCTCGCGAGCCATTTTTGCTTTGGCTTCGAGACGTGAACTGATAAATAGACCTGACAATGCTGCAACCATTCCAGCCATAGTTGGAATTGTCGCCATCGAAATACCAGAAGCCATCAAACGAGCATTACTAGTACCTTGCGTTGCCATGGTTTCGAAAACGCTAATCATTCCAGTCACTGTTCCCAGCAGACCAATCAACGGGCACATTGCCACTAATGTCCGAATGATGAGCATACGGGCGTCCAAATCATCGGACGCTTGGGAGATCCAGGCTTCACGGATTCTATGCGCATACCAAGAGGTCGTATCAGAGCGGGCATCCCATCTGGTGATGATGTCTTTCTTCACCTTAGGAAAGACCGCCGTGATATACCAATAGCGCTCTATCATTAATACCCACATAAGAAAGAGCGCGGCAGCGACAAAATAAAGAACGTCGCCGCCGGTAGCGATAAATTCCCTGACAGATTCCCATAATCCAATCAGGCTATTCATATTACGCTTTCTCCGCCTCTGTGTGCGCTGCAATGATACCTGCAGTCTGCTCGTCGAGGATATGGATGATTGATTTGCTGCGAGAAGCAACGATGCTGTGAGTCAGAATCAGAGGTAATGCAGCGATGATACCTTGCGCAGTTGTTACAAGTGCCATTGAGATACTACCAGCCATCAGACGCGGATCGCCTGTACCAAACAGAGTAATAGACTGGAACGTCGCAATCATACCCAATACTGTACCTAGCAGACCAAGTAATGGTGCGATAGCAGCAAAGATCTTGATAACGTTGATACCACTTTCGATCGATGGCAATTCTTTCAGAATTGCTTCGTCAAGTTTCAGCTCAAGGTTTTCAGCATCTGAATGCTTGTTCTCTTGATAAACTTTCAGGATGCGGCCCAGAGGGTTACCAGAAGAAGGGTTACCTGGATTTTTCAGCTGAGACTTAATTTTGCTACCTGTCACATACAGAGTAACCAGCTTATAAACACCAATTAACAGACCGATGATTAACATTGCAGTGATGGTGTAACCAACCGGACCACCCGCATGATAACGTTCCATTAATGTGGCTTTTTCTTTCAACAGACCCAGGATAGCGCCCTGAGACGGGTCAGCATAGAACGGAACTGTTCCTGATGTTGCTTCCGCCATTTCTTCAGCAGAAGAAAGAAGATAGCCTTCAGGCTGACGACCAAGTGGCTGAACTACATCGTTCTCAGCGTCATAAGCAAGGTAACCATCTTTGCCAACCAGGTTGAAAGTACCTACACGAACAATTTCCTGCTCGCTGCTACCGCCGTCAAGATTAACAACTTCTGTTGTAAAACGGTCAACCTGACCACCTTGTGTCATTTCAGTTTGCAGCGCGAACCACAGGTCTTCCAATTCCTGAATGTTAGGCAGGCCTTTCGACTCTTCAGACATTTCAGCCAGGAAGTCGTCACGGTCCGGGTACTGTGCACTAACAATAGAGGTAGAGACTCGACCGTATGCTTCAGAAGCGGCCTGACGAACAACACCAAACATTTCGCCCAGTGTACCTGTCGCCTGTTCCAGCTCTGAAGACTTCTCATTCAACGTTGTTTCGTTGTCAGAGAATTGCTGTTGAAGACGGTCACCGCGGTCTTGCTCAGCTTTTAACTCAGACTGAGCTTTACGCAATAACGCTTGCTTGTCAGCGCGCTCAGAACGAAACTCTGCTTCACGCTCTTCATTGATTCGTGCTTCAGAAACACGATTTTGCTTAACCTGTTCTAGCAGGTCCTGCAGACTGGCAGCTTCCTGCGCCTGCGCACCGGTAGAAATAACCGCCATCGTTGCAGCGGCTACAAGAGATTTAAATACTAGTTTCATTAAAACTTACTCCGCTGCTTTGATTGGTAACTTGATTAGTTCAGGGGTAGCTGTACCTTTCGCCATTTTCACAGCTTCAACAGCAGACGCCAGATAATCATCACCTAAAGCTTTCCATTGACGCTCATCGTTATCCCATACCCAGGCACTGGATTGGTCTAATGAAAGCGCTAGGAATGCGGTACGACCAAGGTTGAAGAAATCAACTGTGTTCTCGGTACCGTTCGCGTCAATCGTACCTTGATACGAAGACATCTTAGTGCCGTACTCAACTTCTACCAGATACGCCTCAATAACCTGACGGAATTGCTCTGATACAGTTACGTTAGAGTTCGCCATTAAGTCACGCAGACGCTGGATGCGCTCACGGCGTTCTTCAAGATGAATTGGAATATCCAACTCAACAAATTTTTCCAGGCTGTCGATCATGCGGAACATCAAAGGAACGATGCCCTGCTTGGTTTCTTCAATACTATCAATCTGACGCTGAAGAGAATCGATACTGCGCTGTTGGTCTTCAACCAGGCTCGCAATGTAGTCGTTATAAACTTTCAGGTTTTCTGTTTGATCAACAGTTTGACGATACTCGACCAACAACTCTTGTGACTGTTCAAACAGTGCGTTGATTTTTTCTTGAGATTTCGCTGCAGCCGCGTGAATCTTAGCTTCTTCTTTATGAAGATCGTTAAGAGTAACTGCAGAGACGGCTGCACTGCCAGACAGTGCGAATGCACCCATGACAGTAGAAGCAATAAGAGTTCTCTTGCTCATCTTGGACATAGTTC